>NZ_LUKE01000003.1:300000-553564 GCF_001592735.1 Bdellovibrio bacteriovorus | reverse complement strand
AGATTGGGTTTTTTTTTGCCTTTTTGATGGGGCTTTTGCCTTGTCTCTAAAATTGTTCCTGAAAGGTTAAGTTTTATGAAACTAGTTCTTTTGGCTTTAGTTAGTTTGTTTTCTTTTTCTTCTTATGCTGGTATTTCGGTTGTCGGTCGTCCTTCGGCAGACTGTAGCACCCCTGGAGTTCAGGAGATGGCTTATCTTAGTGCTGAATATCTGGGCGAAGAAAATGGTCGTGCTCACTATGCTTTTACCGTGAGTGAATATGGTTGCGTTAAGGGGCGTTCGACTCCTGCGCGCACGATTTCTCCGACGACGTACAGTCTTTACTTTGTAAATCAAGAATACAGCCGTGATGTTTCCGTGAAACACGCGCCTTTGACTAGCTATTCGGTTGAGGCGCAAATGAGTTTTGTTCCTTCAACTTTCTTTGCTCAGTTTCCAGCTCGTCATTACACGGTTTCTTATTATCCGGCGGCAGGATCTAATAGCTATAGCTGGATTGTGACTTTCACGGCAGATCCAAAGACCGGAAAGATTCTTACTCAGATCAAATAATTCAAGCGCAGACTCTTAATCTTCGCTGAACATCTTAGGTTGATTTTTAGGCCGGCGAGTTTTCGCCGGTTTCTTTTTCCAGCCGTACTTTTCTAAATCAATCGAATCATTGTCTTTGAATTTTACTTTTTCTTTTAACAACAAACTCTTTTGTTTATTGTATTGCTTGGTTGCTCTTGGAAACGAGATGCGGCCTTGTGAATTGATCACACGCTGCCAGGGAAGATCGTAAGCTTCGGTGCAAGAGTTTAAGATCCAGCCTACGCCGCGCGAGCCTTGCGGTTTGCCAGCTAAAACGGCGATCTGACCATAAGAGGCCACCTTGCCCATGGGAATACTTTTAATCAAAGAAAGCACCTTTTTGGTGAAGGCATTCAGTTTAATTGGGCTAAATGGGCGAGAACGAGGTTGTCTCATCTTTATATTCTGCGGGTGGATCCGGGGCCGGGCAAGGCGCGGTTGGCCTTAAAATGTCTGGATTTTATATGGATTCGGGGTCCTGTCTTTTCTTCTTTTTGGGGGCATGTCATCCTTAAGGAATGAAATACCTTTTGATGACAGTTCTTTTGTTAAGCGGCTCTTACGGATTTGCAGATTCATGGAATAAAACCGTGTTGGCCGGTTACGGCAAGGTACAATCTTACAAAGATCTGTTCTGTTCTAAGTCAGCAAAAGCCCCAAGCTGTCGTTACTATCAAAAAAATCTAGGTAAATCTTTTAGCCAAAAACCTTTACGCATTTCAATGACCGAAGAAGACACGGTTTGGGTTTACACTGACGTCGCGCAAATTAAGTTGGTCAAGGAAAGTAACGGTCGATTCTTGGTAAATGGACGCTTGATAGATCTTGCGCAAATACAGTCGCGTGCCGAGTTGCGTGAGGCGATTCGTAAATCTTTGCCGAAAAGATCTGCCGGCCTGATGTCTCTTTTTATTTCTTCCGCATGGGCGCAAAACTTTGGTAGGGAGGTTCTAAGTGATCAGCAGCAAAAAGATAAAGCCGCTGCTATAACAGCTGAATATGATGCGAGGGCTGCTACGGAGAACACTTATGTGGAAAAGGCGGGCATTTTAGATTTGCAAGTGGTCGCGACTATTGATCATTTGATTGTTACTTCTAAATCTTTGAGTTCTTGTGCTGAAATTGAAGCTTTTGTTCAGTTATGCACAGATCAAACCGAATACGCAGGAAGAGCCATGGGGCAGTCTCTGTTTGCCTGGACTAAGCAGGACTTTGAAGCTAAAAAATCGCAAATACCCGTAATCAAAATCTATCTTGAGCGTCTTAAAAAATTGAACGACACTATTCGCAAAAGCCGCAATGAGAAGTTCTATTCGTCGATGAATTCTTGCGGGAAGAATAATCCGGTTTTGCGTCCCTTGTTAAATGAATGCGTGGACGAGGTTAAAGTGACCATTGAAGCTCTTGAAGCGTTGGAAGGAAAGTTGAAGTCGCAGTTAAATCAGTACCGAGATATGCAAGAGCAGATTTCGACGTTGGCGGCCAGTGAAGATGGCTATGATGATGAACATGAAGACATGGAAGAGCTTCCTTATGCCCCAGTTAAGCTCAAAGATCGTGGCGGTTTGCAGAGATCTAAGGGCGGCGCTCGTTAGTCCCTCAGTCCCGCCATCGAAGGGTGGCGGCTCTTTAGAAAAAATGTTTCTGCATGAGAATTTCTGAACAACTGCTTCCCAAGTTTCCTTGAAATTTTCGCCTCTTTTTGATGCAAAAAGATCCCTAAAATCAAACTAAATTATGTCTATTTTGGCGCCTAATGATCCTGTTTTGGGGTCTTGTGTCTCGCGTGTAAATATATGAAATAATTGAAAAAATAAATTTTCGGTCGAGGCTATTGACCTTTCTTAAGGCGGGTGTGGTATCCTAGAGGTATCAAATGACAGGTTTTACTTAATCTGTCTCGCTTTTAAGTCTTTTTTGACGACGGAATTTTTCAAAAAAAGATCTCTCGGGGATTCGCTCGAGACACGGGATGAAGAAAAACTGAATACAGACAAAGGAAAGGGTCGAGATGCGACAAGGTGTCTTATGGCTATGGCGTATGTTTATCTGGCAGCCGCAATTATTTTTGAAGTTTTGGGTACACTCACTCTGAAAAATACAGAGGGATTCACAAAGGTGATTCCAATCATACTGACACTCGTATGTCATGGAATCTGCTTTGTGGCGCTCGCTGCTGCTTTAAAGTCGCTTCCGATCAGTATGGTTTATTCTATCTGGGCGGGAGTTGGTACCGCTGCGATGGCGTTTATAGGTTTGTGGATGTTTAATGAACCATTGCCTTTCCATAAGGTGATGGCTACGACGCTGATTGTGATTGGTGTGGTGATGTTGAATTACACGCAACCAAAAACAGAGCAGATCGCGAAAGGTGATACAACAGAGACTTTAACAATCGATAAGTCTTCTGTGAACGTGAAGACCACTGAAATTGTAGCGCAAAGAAATTCTGGATAAATTATTTTATGAAGCTCTTATGAAAGTGATAGCTTCATTCAAAAACGCCTTTTTTAAAGCTGTCTCCTCCTAGGGATTTACTGCAAAAAAGGCGTTTTATTTTTTTTACTTCAGAATAGATTTTTTCAAATTAACGACACCGTCGTCCGCGGACTTTCCCAACCAAATAGCAAAGATCTTTTCGATAAAACCTTCACCACCTTTAATTTGAGTGGCTTGGCCGGAAGTTGTTTCGTAAGTGATCACTTCGCTACCGTCTTTCATTTTAGTGCCTAAAACGGTCAAAGCTTTACCTTCTTTAGCTTCGCCACCCTTAGAGACTGCATCCAAAAATTCTTTTACGGACGCATCGTCAGGATTGATGTTGTTGGCCTTTAAAGCCTCTTTAAAAGACTTTTGAACGTTGTCGGCATCAACATCGCGAACAAAATGCATTTGAATGGCGACGGCTTTCTGAGCTTTCAAAGATCCCAAGGCCTCGCCTTCAGATTTTTTAAAAGTCGCTAAATCAGACACAAAGAGTTGGCCCGCATAGACTTTCACATTCACAAACACGACCTTTTTTGCGCGAAGGCCAGCGCCTACCGAGGACAGTTTAATAGTTTCGCCTTCAGACGAGACACTTGCTGTCGCGGGAAGATTGATCTTTTCGATGTGAGGTCCTGTTCCTTCAGTTGTAAGAACAACCGCCAAAGCGGGTTGACCTAACATCAAGGAGAAGAGCGCTGTAATAATACGTTTCATGATTAGACTCCTTATTCATCTATAAGGATTTTCTCTCTGGTAGGGCAATGTCAATAAGGAAAACTTTAGGTTGGCAGATGGGAAGCCCTCCATTAAGCTTAGAACACAGGCATGAGCGAGCAAAAAACTTCTCTTTTTCGGCACAAACTTGAATTGCTTATTTTGACCGAGTCAGAAGAAGTTCTGAATCGCGCCAGACAAGTGATCGCCGCTCATTATCTCACGTACAAAAAACTGCCTTTTGAAAAAGTGGCGACTGACACTTTGGGGGAACTTAATAAGGCCGTTCTCGTAGTGTTGGCGCAAGAAACAGAGGAAGGTTTAAAGGATTTTGCCGTGAGAGTGGAGCAGGCCTTAAAATTTTTTCCGCGCTCTAAATTTATAGCGGTGATGGCTCCGGGACATTCTCGCGAAAATCTTGAAGGCACCCAAAACGCGCGGGTGACAGCCCTGTCGCAGCACGAATTTTTTTCGACTCTAAAGTTTGAATACCTTTGTGTGTATCGTTGTCGGTCGCAGTATTTTGAGGTGCAACTTAAAGACTTTTTTCCAATGACGACGATGCTTGCACCTTGTTATGTGCGTTTGCCATTAAACCAACGGTATCTGGCAGTGATTCATGGAAATGCGGTGTTAACTGAAACTCGGGTGCAAAGGTTAGAACAATACAAAGAGCTTTTCATTCGCGTGGGCGACAGCTCAAAGTATTACGAGTACATCAATAACTATTACGATTCTTCAGGGGCGGCGTTAAGGAAAAAAGCGCGCGCTTTGTTTTTGGCCGTTTATTATTATTCTTTGGCTTTAAATGAACACATTCTTTTTGATTTCAAGTCGGCTCCGGATTCACAGATCGAAGAGATTTATGCAGCTTTGTTGGGAATTGCGAATCCGCTTTTGGAAATCATGAAAAGCAAAGAAGATCTTTGGGAGATCTTTAGAGAAGCGCACAATAACGAAATTGCGCCTTTTTGGCGCGGGCCGTGGATTGCGGTGTACGCGACATTGATGGCGGTAAGAAGTGGCGTAGGGGATCCTTTAGTGACCTTGATGTCGGGGCTTTTGATGGACGTGGGGCTTTACGATTTAGACGAGGACACGGCACGGGCGTATCTTTTAAGTGAAGATAAAAAGTTAGCTCCGAATATGTTAAGTTCATTTGAGAAGCATCCGCTTTTGTCTTTAAATCGTTCGCTTATCAAAAAGGTGCCGATCAATGACGCGATAAAATCCGTGATTGTATGTACACATGAAAAATCCAATGAATCAGGTTTCCCCAATCAAGTTCCTACTGACAAGTTGCCTGTGGAAGCCCAGTTGCTGATGTTTGCCGAGCGCGTTGATCAAGAAGTCCTGACTGTTATGAAAAAGAATGGGGTGGGTTTCCGCTTCTTAAAAGAGAAATATTGGGAGAGCGAAAAGACCTCGGGTCAAAATTTCTCTGAAGAGTTTCTGACCGCGATTGCAGAAGCTCTTTTATAGGCAATTGACACTCCGGCCTAAGTGCAAAATCCTTTGCTCAATTTACTTTAAATGATTTTAATAACGGGGCTTAAATTGCCTAGATAGGCCAATCTTTGAGAGGAATTGAGAATGCTTAAAAAATGGACATTGGCGTTGTGTTTAATCGCCCTTTGCGCAACCGCAGAAGCTAAAGACCTAACAAACCGTTTGGGTGTAGGTATTAAGAAAAACACAGCCTTGGATCTTCCGGAATTAGCGGCGGTTTATTACCCCGTTTCTGACATCGCTTTGGCGGGTGGCTTGGGTGTAGACACGAAAAAAGATGAATCACGTTTTACTGCCAATGCAGCCGTACGTCGTTTGATTTTTAAAGAAGCTAATATGAATTTCTACATGGGCGGTGCAGTGGGTCTTATCAATTTCGAAACCGCTGGAAAAAAAGAATCTGGTTTTGAGTTGAATGCCCTTTTTGGTGGCGAGTTCTTCCTTCCAGGTTTGGAATCTTTGGGTTTCACCTTTGAAGGAGGCGTGGGTATAGTTTCGGCGGACGAAGTTCGCTTCAGAACTTTGGCAGACGGACCATTTAGCGCCGGAATTATTTTTTACTTCTAAAAAAAAGGATGATTTAAATGAAAAAAGTCATGCACACAGACAATGCACCTAAAGCCGTGGGTCCGTACTCGCAGGCGATTCAGTTGGGTGATTTTTTATTTTGTTCGGGACAAATTTCTATCGACCCAAAAACCAATGAGGTTTTTACGGGCGATATCAAAACCCAAACTGAAATGGTGATGAAAAATATCGAGGCGGTTTTAGCGACGGCGAATTTGAACTTTGACAACGTAGTTAAAACGACCATCTTTTTAACGAGCATGAACGATTTTGCAACTGTAAATGAAATTTACGCGAAATCCTTTAAAGAAGCGCCTCCGGCACGTTCTACCGTGGCGGTGGCAGGGCTTCCTAAAGGTGTCAGCGTGGAGATCGAAGTACTTGCGCATCGTTAAAAAGCTGCTGCGCTCTCGCGTTTTTTGGACCTTGGCACTTTTAGTCGGAGTGGTGACATACCGCTTTTATGAAGAGTATGAGGGGATTCAAAGCGAGATTGTACAGTCATGGTTAAAAACACCCACCGCGGATTGCGCGGTGGTTTTAACCGGGGGTGCGGGACGGGTGCGAGAAGGCTTTGATCTTCTGGCCAATCAAAACGTCAAGCGCTTGGTGATCTCTGGTGTCTATTCAAACGCGCGCCTGCGCGAGATCATGCCTTTGTGGTCTTTGTACGGAAACTTAAGTGAAAACGACGTCGTCTTAGATCGACGCTCGGAAACGACTTACGGGAATGCTCAACAAAGTTTGCCAATTGTTGAAGCCTTAAAGTGTCGTGATATCTTGCTGGTGACTTCGCGCCTGCATATGCATCGCTCTTATCTCACTTTCCGGAATGCTTACCCGGAGAACATCTACATTCAGAAACACGCCATTATTGGGGGACGTTACGAGTCTTCGGTCTGGGAGTTGGGTTTTGAAGCGATGAAATCCTTATTCTATTCTTTGTGGGCCTACTAAAACAGGACCTTTAGCCAACACATATTTTGGTCAAGAGACCCGATGAGATATTCAGAGATCTCAAGGGGAATATATGACTTCTTTACTAGCGCGGGTTGACTCGCTAGGAAGATTTTTTACCAAAAATATGGAGTACACGTTTCGTGTGCTCTTGATGGTCTATGTTTCTATTCGTGCGGCGATTTTCGATAAGGCCCAAGGCTTTCGCCAAATTTTCGGAGTGATCTCAGCCCAAATTTATTTCACGGGCTGGCAAGCTTTGCCCCTGATCACGGTCTTGGCATTAGGAGTTGGCGGTCTTTTGGTTTTGCAGTGTATGGCGAACCTGTCCCTTTTAGGCGGCACGCAAATGATCGGCAGCTTCTTGGTGGTGATGATCTGCCGGGAAGCAGGTCCTTTGCTCGTGGCCTTGGTGGTGATCGCGCGTTCAGGAACAGCGGTCGCTTCGGAAGTGGGAAATATGCGGGCGAATCGCGAGATTGAAGCTTTAGAGAGCATGGGAATTAATCCGATGAGCTTTATTGTTTTTCCGCGCGTTTTGGGTGGTATTTTTAGCGTCGTGGCGTTGGCTTTTTATTTTAATGTGATTGCCCTTATTGGGGGATTTCTAATCACACGTTTTATGCAAGATATGCCTTTGGCTTTTTACACCGATTCCATTGTCCGGGCTTTTGCCAAAGAAGATCTTTTGATCTTTCTTCTTAAAAATGGCTTCAGCGGTATGATCATTTTTGTGGTGTCTTGTTATCAAGGACTTTCTGTGAAGCGCAGTCCGCATGAAGTGCCACAGCAGACCACTTTGGCGGTCGTGAACAGTATTATTTTTGTCGTTATTTTTAATCTAATGGTTTCAGCTTTGTTTTATCTCAATGAACTTCGTAATTTGGGGGTGATTTCATGAAAATCGAAAGTCTTAAGTTTGAAGGTGTGTCGTTCACGCATGACGGACAAGATCCAATCGTGCAAAACGTGGACTTTGATTTTCCGACTAAAGAAGTCCTTTGGGTGAAAGCGGAAGAAGGCGCCGGAAAAAGTTCATTGTTGCAAATCTTAGCAGGCTTGCAAATTCCCCAATCGGGCAAATATATGATCAACGGCGAAAATATTTTAGATATGAGCTTTGAAGAGTTTCTGCCATATCGTTTACAAATTGGTTATTCGTTTGATTACGGTGGATTGATAAATAATCGCACCTTGCATGACAATTTGATGTTACCACTTTTATATCATAAAATGGTTTCGCCCGAAGAAGCCCGCACGCGCGTGGATGGTCTTTTAAAAGAATTCGGCATTGAAAAATTCGCTCAGGAAAGACCGGCACACGTTCCTGGACGTGTGCGTAAGTTGACATGTCTTTTACGTCCGTTAGTGATGCGTCCGCAGGTTTTGCTTTTAGATGATCCCAGTGTAGGTTTAGGGCAAGACAGTATTTACACGTTTGTAGATCATATTAACAAGCATCGTAAAGAAGGCTGTTTCAATCATATCTTTATCAGTTCGTATGATGAGAAGTTTATGAATCATTTTGAATATCAAATTATTCACTTGGACGACGGGCAGTTGTACTTTCAAGCTGTCGATCCCGAAAAAAGGGTCGTCCATTTATGATCAATCTGAAGTTCAATAAATTTGAACGCGTCGCCGGAATGTTTATTCTGGTCGCGGTCGCGGGAGTCCTCCTGACGGGCTTAAGTGCCGCGATTCGCCAGGGGTGGTTTGAGCCTCGTGTGCGTTATAAAACCATGTTCCTAAGTGCAGATGGGATCCATCAAGGCACGGTTGTGCAGTTATCCGGTCTTAAAGTGGGGGCCGTGGAAAGTGTCGAACTTGAAAGCGACAATCGCGTTAGTGTCGAGTTTTATATCTTAGGAAAATTTCAAGATCGGGTGCGTGAAGACAGCAGCGCACAGCTGGTGCGTCCGTTTATCATCGGAGAGCGTGTTTTAGATCTTTCGATGGGGACAGAGGATTTTAATATCATTCCTGCTGGCGGCCATGTGAAATCCACCGAGACCATGGACCTTATGACATTGATGAGTGGTAAAAACATGAATAGCTATTTGGCAAAACTGGGCGGTATTTTAGAAAGCATGCAAGTGATCATGGATGCTTTTGCAGATAAAAGCCGTGCTGAGAGCTTGGTTCGAGTGATTGACCGCTTAGATCCGTTGATGAAAAATTTAAACACCATGTCGTCGGAAGTGATTAAGCTTTCTCGTCAAGCAACCCATGGTGATGGGATGCAAAAACTTGTGGGAAATTTGAATTCCACAACATCGGAAATCAATCGCATCTTGCCAGAACTCAATGAACAAAATCCGGACCTTGCTAAGGACTTAGCGACTATGACGCAAAACTTAGCGGTGGTCACAAAAGCTTTAGGGCCAGCAACCAAGGCGGTGGAAGGTCAATTGCCCGGAGCCAGTGTTCGTCTGTTGGAAGCTCTGAATGAAACAGTTGTGGTGCTAAAAGCCATGCAAAAAAGCTTTTTCATGCGCAGCAATGTTGAAGAAGTTCATAAAGAAGAATCTCAACGCCTTCCGGCTTCAAAATAGTCCTTTCTTTTACCCACGGGTTCTTTATTATAGAACTCGTGCTGGTAGGACACTTTTTTAGACATTTTATTTTCTCTCGCCGGGCTGGGGCCTTGGTGCGTCGTATTTCTTGGCTGTCCATGATCGGCATCTCCATCAGTGTCACGGCATTTTTGGTCGTGCTTTTTGTGATGAATGGGATGAACGCATCCATTAAAAAAAGAATTATTGGTTTAGAGCCTCACTTGTATGTGCAGGTCGCTGATGTTAAGTCGGCCACACTTTTAGAGTCTCATCCGGTTTACCAGCGTCTCCAAGAAGACCCAGGGAATCGTGCCTATGTCTATGAAATTCAAGATGTGATCATTCGCACCCAAGATGGACAGTTCCGTGGCGGTATTGCGCGTGGAGTGAATAGGGACAGCATGTCTCACTTCATGGAGCAGCTGCAAAAAATGAGTGAGTCGGGAAAATCTTCTTCGACGTATTTCTGGGATCCGCAAGATCTCCCGGATGCGGGAGAGGTGATGTTGGGTGTGGATCTCGCCCAATCCTTGGGGGTTTTTGAAGGGGACTTTGTCACGGTGGTGTCGCCTTCGGGTCTTTTACTTCCGATGGGAGAAACGCCCAAATTTGATCGCGTGCGCGTGAAAAAAATTGTTACCACCAGTCTTTCAGACGTGGATGCTAATTATCTGTTTTTTCAACGAGGCAAAGCCTTAAATACTCTTTTAGGGGATAATGTTCGCACTTATGGAATTGAAGTGTGGCTGCCTAACGAAAATCAAATCGAAAATGTAAAAGATGATTTGATGAAGTTTTCAGACGTTAAAGTGGAAACTTGGATGGATCGAAATTCCGCTTTGCTTTACGCTTTAAAATTGGAAAAACTGACCATCGGAACTTTCTTAGGCTTGGCCGGAATGATAGCGGCAAGTTCCATTTTAACGGTGTTGGCTTTGTTATTATCGCAGAAAAAACGAGATATCGCGATATTGCGCACGATCGGCTATTCCGCTAAACAGACCGTGCGTACTTTTACGCAACTGGGTTTTATGCTTTCTTTTGTGGGAGTCTTGATCGGCGTGATTCTGGGGACGGGGATCAGTCTTTATATTCAAGCCAATCCGATTCAGTTGGCGGTTTCTCAAATCTATTATGATCCTTCAATTCCAGCCTTGGTGGACTTTAAACTTGTCTTTGGAGTTTTATTCTTTAGCGGTTTGATTGCCTGGTTCGGTTCTTATATTCCAGCGCGGACAGCAGCCGAAGTGGAGCCGTCCGACGCCTTAAGAATGAAATAACATTATACGCTGACTTGGTAATCTCTTAGAGCGTCTGTCAGGGAGGTCTTTAGGTCGGTGCTTGGTTTTCTTTTGCCGATGATAAGTGCGCACGGAACGCCGAAGTTTCCGGCGGCGAATTCTTTCATTTGTGTTCCGGGGATCACGACAGAATTTGCGGGCACGCGGCCTTTGGTTTCAATGGCTTTGCTTTGCGTAACGTCGATGATTTTTGTGCTGGCCGTGATGGTCACACCGGCTCCAAGAACCGCACCTTCTTCGATCACGACACCTTCGACCACGATGCAGCGGCTGCCAATAAAGGCGTTGTCTTCAACAATCACAGGGGACGCTTGCACGGGTTCTAAGACGCCACCGATGCCAACGCCTCCGGATAAATGCACGTTTTTTCCAATCTGAGCGCAAGATCCTACCGTCGCCCACGTGTCCACCATCGTGCCAGCACCCACATAGGCGCCGATATTCACGTATGAAGGCATAAGAATCGCCCCTTTTTCAATGAAGCTGCCTTTACGTGCTAGGGCATGAGGCACCACACGCACGCCATCTTCTTCGCTCCATTTTTTTACGGGGATTTTATCGAAGTAGGTAAAGTCGCCGGCTTGCATGACTTCCATTTTTTGGATGCGGAAATAAAGCAAGATGGCCTTTTTGATCCAGTCGTTTGTGACCCATTTGCCATCGATTTTTTCGCAAACGCGTTTTTTACCGGAATCCAAACCTTCGATAACTTCAAAAACGGCTTTAAGTTCTTGCGTGGTCAAAGTGTCGACGGATTTTCCGCCTTGGACGTCACTGTAAATTTGGTTTACTTCATTTTGCATTTGTTCAGATCCTTTTAAGTCTCAAGAGTTTTTAACGACTCTAAAATAGCTGGTACATGGGTACGGATGATGGAGTCCGCATCAAGGCCGCGTTCGATTTCATAAGTTAAAGTGGGGATGTTTCTTTCTAAACCGGTGTAAGTGCCCAAACACCCGGGTGTCGGGTAGCCGATACTTTCATCAATGATATACCCCGTGCGCTTAGAAATAACGTCGGCCACTTTTTTGCAGTCACCGTTGACATTAAGCATGGGCTTCCAAGAATGCAGACTGTAAATGAAAGTCGGCTTTTTGGCTTCGATGTAAGCGATCAGGCCGTGGTTTTCCCTTTCACTGCCAGCAGAAGGGCCCGGATGATAGCGGGGAGTTGCCACTTCTGGCGACCAATCTTTCGTTGGCAGATTTCGGTTTAAGTCCACACCGTTGGCGTTGCCGCGAGTTTTTAAGATCACGCCTTCAAAGTTGAACTGCGGGACAATAGTGAGGTTGATGCGAAAAGGACTGGCATTCATAAAATGCTTCATCAAGCATTGGGCCGCAATCACGCCTTCAATTTCGTCGCCGTGCACGCCACCTAGAATTAATACTTCAGGTCCCCCGTTATGAAACTCGTGAGCTAAAACGGGAAGTCCCTTAGAAGTGAAAGTAAAAAGCGAAGTTTTCATGACAAATCATCCTTCTTGCGGGATGATGTTAACAGAGGTGTTCGTGGAATACATCAATAACGAGTTGTGTCTAGGTCCTTTAAAAAAATCGCTGTCTGTTTTGACCACTGATTATATGCGGCCCACGTATGTCTATGATTTGGATTTTATCGCGCAAAGATATAAAGCCATGTCGGGTGCTTTAAAAAACACGCGCCTTTTTTATGCGGTGAAAGCCAATCCCAACGCGCAAGTATTGCAAAAACTTAAAAGTTTAGGGGCGGGCGCGGATGTTGTTTCACTGGGAGAGATCAAGCGGGCTCTGGAGAGCGGCTTTCAGCCTCAAGATATCGTCTACAGCGGTGTGGGAAAAACCAAACACGAAATCACCGAAGCCTTAAAGCTGGGCATTTTGCAAATCAATGTGGAAAGTCTGCCGGAGTTAGAACGCATCGGTGCGATTGCGAAGTCCTTAAATAAAAAAGCCGCCGTGGCGTTCCGACTAAATCCCGATGTGAGTATCCAAACTCATCCGTACATTGCCACTGGTTTAAAAGACAATAAGTTCGGCATGGAGTTGTCATCTTTGCCAAAATTGATGGCGTGTTTAGATAAATTCTCTGATTCTTTAGAGTTAGTCGGGGTGAGTCTGCACTTGGGTTCCCAGATGTTGGAATTCAGCGGGTATGAAGAAGCCTTAAAAAAATTAAAAGCGGTCTTTATTGATTTACAAAAAAAAGCGCCCGGTTTACGCAAATTTGATTTCGGTGGCGGCTTGGGGATTTTTTATGATCGCACGGATCTAGAATTAGAAGAAAGCCTTTTGCAAGACTATGCAAAGATCACTTTAAATGTATTGGGCGATTTAGACTGCGATCTTCAATCTGAACCGGGCAGATGGTTGGTCGGCCACTGTGGAGTTTTGATTGCTCAAGTTCAGTATATTAAAACCACATCTGAAAAAACTTTTGTGGTTTTAGATTCAGGGATGAATCATCTGATTCGCCCTTCGCTTTACGAAGCTCAACATCGCATTATGACTTTAAAAAAACAAAACGAAAGCCACACCGTGGATATTGTGGGACCTATTTGTGAGTCTTCAGATGTGTTTTTAAAATCTGTGTCTTTGGGGCAAGTGCGGGAAGATGATTTCGTCGCCATTTTAGATGGCGGCGCTTACGGTTATTCTATGGCCAGCGTTTATAATTTGCACGAGCTGCCCAACGAAATCTGTATCTGATTAAAGATCTACCACGCGCACATCGTCGGGGTGAATCGGCTTAAGAATTCTTGAAGCAATTTCGTTAAAATGGGCGGAATAATCCGTCGTTAAAATATCAATACGCCGAGGGCTTTGCTCGGCCTTTTTAAGACGTCCACTTTGCATGTCTTGCTGAAGCCATAAGGCAATGGCTTCACCTGAGTCCACCAACTCAATGGAAGATCCCGTGACACGTGAAATCGAGTTTTTTAAAATCGGATAATGGGTGCAGCCCAAAATCAAAGTGTCGATATTGTTTTGTAAAAGCGGATTTAAATAACGAAACACAATCAAATTGGTGACCGGATCTGAATCCCAGCCCTCTTCGGCCAAAGGTACAAAAAGTGGACAGGCTTGATCAAACACGTGAGCTTCTGAATCCAGTTCTAAGATTTTATGCGTGTAGGCTTGGCTATTAATGGTGGCACGCGTGCCTAAAACACCAATGCGCTTAGACGGACTTAGTTGCAATGCGCGTGCGGATCCCGGGGAGATCACGTTATACACGGGCAGCCCGGCAAACTCGGCCTCTTTGACTTGCGTGGAGGCGGTGTTGCATGCAATGACGATGGCTTTCACATCTTGTTTTTTTAAAAACTCGATATTTTGTTCTGAATATTTGCGGATGGTCTGTGGGGATTTAGAGCCATAAGGCAGACGCGCGGTGTCCCCTAAGTAAAGAAAACTTTCATGCGGGAACTGATGAGCGAGTTCTCTTAAAACCGTCAAACCACCAATTCCTGAATCAAAAACCCCAATGGGGCGCGCATCATGCACTGACATTTGAATTATTTTACTCCGTGAGCTCGAGATTCGGCGATTCCGTTGGCTGACATTTCCATGAAAAGCGCTTTCTCACGGATTTCAGCAATCGAATTCGCGTTAACATAGCTCATCCCTGAACGAATGCCACCAGTGACTTCTAAGATTACGTCCTTTACGTGTCCTTTGACATTCACTTGAGTCGCTTCTCCTTCAGGGGCCATTCCTTGCGGAACTCCACCGCGCCACGATTCTTGAGCCGAGCGCGAGGCCATGCCACGGTATTGTTTTTTGCCGTTTTTAATTTCCCCTGGGGATTCAATAGTCCCTGCGAGCATGCTTCCAAGCATGACGGTGCTTGCTCCGGCCGCAAAAGCTTTCACCATATCCCCGGAAGTACGAATACCTCCATCGGCGATCACCGGAACTCCGTAACTGTCCGCCACTTCGGCGCAAAGTCCGATGGCGGTTAGCTGCGGAACGCCGGCACCGGTGATGATACGAGTTGTGCACATCGAGCCTGGCCCGATACCCACTTTGATGGCATCGGCACCTGCCTCGATCAAATCGCGTGCAGCATCCGGAGTAGCTAAGTTTCCGGCGATGATTTCAATATTTGGATAGTGATCTTTGAGCCATTTTAAGGTCTCCATCATTTGGATGGAGTGGCCGTGAGCGATGTCGATGGTGATAATATCAACACCCCCATCAATCAAAGTTTTTGCGCGGGCTTTGAACTCTTCCCCCACACCGACGCTGGCAGAGACATGCTTGACGCCCGCTTCTTTGAGGCGACGTGCTTGTAAGGCCTGTTCTTCGGTGGTGATGAAGCGGTGTAAGATCCCGATGCCACCGAGTTGGTGCATCGCAAAGGCCATGTCGTATTCGGTGACGGTGTCCATATTCGCACTGATGATCGGGGTTTCGATCGTGATTTTTTTAGTTAATTTCGAAGTCAACTGTGGGTCGCGACGAGAACGGATGTCCGATCTTGCCGGGATAATAAGAACGTCATCAAAGGTCAAACCTTTGCCGCGAGATTTGATGTCTTTCCAGTTAAACATGAGCGTCATGCTTGCGAACCTCATTTCGGAAGATAGTAAATAACAAATGCGTTGAAAATAAAATCAAATAGGTGTCTAAAGCCGACAAAGCCAAGCTTTGCACGGGCGTGTTCCAAATCAGACGGTAACTATTAAATACGGATGCTAAAATCATCGGAATCAGAATTTGAAAAACAAAAATAATACCTAAAATTTTGCCCCAATTATGGCGCACGATTTGGGCCGAGGCTTTAAGGGCGTCTTCTTTGCCTTCGTCATAGCGCGTGCTTGAAGTGACAATGACGGGGACCATCAGATATTGAATGTATTTAATAATTCCGGGAATCACAAAGCAGAGGGACCAGAGCAAAGTCTTTCCCCAGGAGCGCAAAGTTTCAATATAAAGCTGATTTAAATATTTTTTAAGGAACGCCCCTAAAGACTGGGTCCATCCGGTTTGCAGGTTCAACGCAAAAAGCGCCATTGTCACCAGCAAGGTGGGAAAGATCACGCTGGACAATAAGGACAGAAAACCAAAAAAATAAACCTGGCTTTGAGCTCCCATAGGGTCTTGGAGCGCATTTTCGATATAGAGGTTCAGATACTGGTCTATATTTGTGGACACAACAACCAGAGCGAAAAGTGGAATAAAAACTTTTTTAAAAACCTGAAGGCTTTCGGCAAAGAATTTCACTTAAGTATTTAGATCACCCAACCTGGCTTTCAGTCAAGCGTGACGTACCCGTGTTAAGAATCACGGCATTTTTTTGGGATTCTAGGAGCATAATAAGGCTCTAGGAGTCCAATATGGGTCACAGGATGATTTTGATTGGTGCAGGAAGCACCATCGGGCGTCCGTTGGTGGATGTGCTTAAAAAAGAGGACATCGAACTGACGGCCGCCTCCCGAAGCTTACGACGCTTACCCGAAGGCGTTAAGGGATTGCAATTGGACTATAACAATCCTCAGATGATGGAGCTCGCCCTCAAAGACAAGGAAGTTCTATTTTTAAAGCTGCCGATCTCGACGGACTTTCATGCGCAAACGTTGAACATTCTAAAAGCAGCAAAGCTTAACGGAGTTAGATTCATCTTAGGGATGTCCGTGCTGGGGGCCTCGGCGCATTCTCCCTACATGTATCAAAGAGTTTATGGAGAGTGGGAGGAGATCTTAGCGGAAAGTAAAATGCGCTACTGCTTTATCCGTCCCAATATTTTGATGCAGTCTTTGGACAACTGGTATCATGACGAACTGCAGGCCGGAACGGTTTACCTCCCGGAAGGCGAGGGGCGCGTGTCTTTTATTGATGCTCGGGACGTCGCGGATCTAGCGGCGAAGATTCTTATGCACCCGATGATTTTTCATCGTCAGGTTTTAGAGGTGACGGGACAGAGAGCTTTTTCTAATGCCGAAGCCGTGTCCTTTTTGTCATTTCATGCTTCACGTCGAATAGAGTTTGTTCCGGTGACGGAGGCCATGGCTCTGAAAAGTCCGAATATGCGTGATCTATCAATATGGGAAAGAGAATTTGTTTTAAGCCGTCATCAGGCGGTAAAATCAGGACAGCTTTCGTGGATTTCGGGTCATTATGAAAAAATCATGGGCCGACCCCCAAGACGTTTTGAGGACTTCTGTGCGGAAATGGGGGAGCAGTTGAAATCACCACCCCCTCCAGATAAGTCCGCTGATCTTTAGTGAGTTTCTGATTTCTTCTTTTCTAGGTATTCATCATAAGTGATGTGATTGTCGTACATGACACCTTGATCGATTTCGATAATGCGATTAGCGACAGTTTGAATCAACTCATGATCATGGGACGTGAAAAGAATGGTCCCTTTAAAGCGCTTGAGTCCCTCATTCACGGCCGTAATACTTTCTAAGTCTAAATGGGCTGTCGGGCCGTCAAAGATTAAAATATTAGCGCCTGAAAGCATCATTTTAGAGAACATGCAGCGAACGCGCTCGCCCCCGGACAAAACATCTGGTTTTTTTAAAGCATCATTGCCGCTGAAAAGCATTTTTCCTAAAAACCCACGCAAGAAACCTTCGTCTTTATCGTGAGAATACTGACGAAGCCAGTCAACGAGGCTGTCTTCAGCCCCGGTAAAATACTTTGAATTATCCGTCGGAAAATAGCTGACCGAGGTGGTGATACCCCAATTAAAACTGCCGGAGTCGGCTGCGAGTTCTCCGGCGAGGATTTCAAAAAGCAAAGTTTTCGCCAAATCATTGCGACCCACAAAAGCAACCTTGTCGCCTTTTTTTAAATTGAAGCTGACGTTTTTAAGAAGCGTTTCGCCTTCCCATGTTTTGGTCAGCTTATCTACCGTCAGTACTTCGTTACCCAGATCGCGTTTCATATCAAAGCCGATAAAAGGCTGACGACGCGAAGACGCCGGAAGGTCGGTGAATTCAAGTTTTTCTAATTGTTTTTGACGAGACGAAGCTTGTCGAGATTTAGAGGCATTGGCACTAAAACGTTGAATAAAGGCTTTAAGTTCGTCGGCCTTATCCGCACTTTTTTTGTTTTGATCGGCGAGCAAACGCTGTTTAAGTTCACTGGCTTCGCGCCAGAAATCATAATTTCCGGTGTAGGTCGTGACTTTTCCGAAATCAATGTCCGCGATATGGGTGCAGACTTTGTTTAAGAAATGACGATCATGCGAGATCACGATGACGGTATTTTGGAAATTTAATAAAAATTCTTCTAGCCACTGGATAGCGTAAATGTCCAAGTGATTCGTGGGCTCATCCAGTAATAAGATATCTGGCTGACCGAAAAGGGCTTGGGCTAAAAGAACTTTTACTTTCTCTCCGCCATTAAGTTCTTTCATTAATTTGTGATGATAAGATTCATCAATTCCTAAGCCGGCTAGCATAACGCCGGCTTCCGATTCAGCCTCCCAGCCATTGAGTTCCGCAAAAACACCTTCCAGTTCAGAAGCGCGAACCCCGTCGGCTTCAGAAAAATCAGGCTTGGCGTAAAGAGCGTCTTTTTCTTCCATCACTTTGTACAGACGGGCATTCCCCATCAGCACGGTTTTTAGAACCGGGAATTCGTCATAAGCGTAGTGATCTTGTTTTAAAACGGAAAGGCGCAAGTCGCCGGGGATGATGACTTCGCCCGTGTTGGGCTCAAGCTCTTTAGAAAGAACTTTTAAGAAGGTGGACTTTCCAGCGCCGTTGGCCCCAATCAAGCCATAGCAATTGCCGGGCGTGAATTTTACGTTAACGTCTTCAAATAATTTTTTGCCGCCAAAGCGAAGGCTGACATTTGTGGTGCTGATCATGGGATTCCTTTAAAGAGTTCCCGAAGATAAACGGGGGCGGGCGGGGGCGTCAACCCGGTTTGCCTGACAGAGGTAAATGGCGTAAAGTCTTTTCATGGAAAAAGAACTTCCTCCTATCGAAATTCCCTCTGACAGTCTAAGCGAGGATGCTTTAAAGGGCGTCATCGACAACTTCGTTCAGCGCGAGGGGACGGATTATGGGGCGGAAGAAATCCACTATGAAACGAAGATTCGTCAGGTTCAGCGGCAAATCGAAAAGGGCGATGTCGTGATCGTCTTTGACCCGAATTCAGAGTCTGTGCATTTAGTGACCAAACATGAGTTTCGAAAGCTGCAAATTTCAGCAAATGCCTAATATCTCAGCACATTTTGATGCGGAGCCCTTTTGTTGACCTTTAGGGTCATTAATGATGAATTAGTTGTTCTTTAGCGTGCCCCGGTGGCGAAACTGGTAGACGCACAGGACTTAAAATCCTGGGCTTCCTTTACAGGGGCGTGCCGGTTCAATTCCGGCCCGGGGCACCACTTCCTCTTCTTTTGCGTCAGACAGTCCTCGCTCGTTTTTAAATGTCACTTCGATTTTAGTTTTTTGGCTCGATGTTATTGCGTCGTTTTTGCTTTGTTTTTCTTTACTGCGGAACTCGCAAAAGAAGAGGAAGTGGTGCCACGCTTTTTGGGTCAACTCGCAAAAGAGAAAGGAATGGTGCCCCGTTATTTTCGGAGCATTTAAAGTGAAACTTCAAATATTTGGCGGGCGCTTCCTGTTTCGACAATGCCGATACTTTCAATTTTCGCTTCAATTCTTGTTTCATGCTCTAGGCATTTTTCTACGATTTTTGCTAAATCAGAACGTGGACACCTTATTGCTAAAGTACTGTGCGGAATCCAGTTGCCAGGAAGATAGTACTCAGAGCAAATCTTGCTTATACTGCTATCGACCTCATGGAGTTTTTGATGAAAATCCAAAAGGGATTTAGTAGGCGCAATTCCCAAGAATGCGTGCGCAGGATCCGTTGGAAATGTTGCGACTCCATAAGAAAATATGGATGGCGGGGTTAGATTTAATTTAGAAAATCTATCGACGAGGATGCGAAGGGATTGTTCGTCTACTTCTTCCCACAAGCCCAGTGTAATCCCTGGACGTGAACCTGAGGCCTTCAGAAAACTTGCTAGGCCTGCTCTGTCTAGCGTATCCCAAATTGCTCTGACGGGAGCCGCTGTTGATTCGCTGAAGTAACATTTAACCGCAAAACCCATGGGATAGGTTTAACAAAATTCCATCAAGAAAGACAATGCTCGCTGTGCCTTTCTGGTTCGAGCTTATCCAAGCTCCTGCGGCGCATAAAGTGGTCAGGTCAATTCAGAGCTAAGCTCTCCAGAATGGCGGTTCGATAATCGTCAAGCAAGGGGCACCATTCCTTTCTTCGAACTGTCCTTGTGGGGTATTCGATTGGGCCTTCATAAACCTAAATACACAAGTCTTGAGATTGCCAATCAGATGTATAAAGACGCCTGGCTGGTGAAACGTACGCAGTTCCAAAAAAAATTTCCCCATCTTTCTTCCGCTGAACTAGATAAAAAAACTTCCGAATATTTTGCTCAATTAAAGGATCAGTGATGTTAGGTCCTATTGAAGTATTGAAACTAGTGAGGTGATGCGCAGAGGCTCCTTCAATCTTATACATCAGGACTCCGGAATTAAAGTGGATATCGTTCTTAATAAGAATTCAGAAATTTCCAAATCTGAACTGAATCGTCGCCAAAAAGTAGAAATTATTCCGGGATTGGAGGCTTACATTGCCACTCCTGAAGATGTTATAATTAAAAAACTTGAATTCTATCGAGAAGGCGGATCAGAGAAACATCTTTTAGACGTGCGTGAAATTCTGAGTTTCACGGAAGTAGATCTTTCTTATTTGGAAAAATGGGCGGGGCAATTGAATCTAAAATCAGAGTGGG
The DNA here is from genome assembly GCF_001592735.1 of Bdellovibrio bacteriovorus. Lineage (NCBI taxonomy): Bacteria > Pseudomonadati > Bdellovibrionota > Bdellovibrionia > Bdellovibrionales > Pseudobdellovibrionaceae > Bdellovibrio > Bdellovibrio bacteriovorus. The sequence goes on along the minus strand of NZ_LUKE01000003.1, from coordinate 533,136 downwards.
CGAAGGCTCAAGAATAGATGCAGTGGTGCTCCACTCTTGGAGTGAAGAGTCGTCTAAATTTTAGCTCTTCGCCAAATCGTTAATGTGGTTTCTGGCCACTCCGTATTCCATTTTTTAAATTTTGAAATCCGGTACGGCTCATAGAAATCTTGGCCGGGCTTTTCTATGTAAAATTCGGCATCAATGCAGTAGGCGGCATGGACCACCTTGTTTTGCGCTTTAAAAACTAGGACGTCTCTTGCTTGGGGATGCAGATCTTTAATTGGAGAGAACTTTTCTTGGCGAAGCGTATTTAAAAAAGGTTTTTCATGGAGCCATGTCTTTATTAACGAAACTCTATCTTCCTTTGATGATATTGCGCCAGCCACAAGTCCCATGCAGTTTGGGCCGGACGAAGATTCAAAACTATTCAAGAGATGTTTTATATTTAATCGCCGAATTTCATTCTTTGCTTCAATCGGCAAACTTCTAAAGTTGTAGCTTTTATAGCTAACAATTTCGTTCTGAACAAACCAACCATGAAGCACTGTGGCCTTTTGCGGTGTCGAAAGCTTTGCCCAATCTTCAGCGTTCGCCCAGCTATATTTACCAAACTGCGGTAGCAGCTTTTGCACTGATTTTGGCAAAAGTGTCGTTTTTATGAATGACGGAACACCCATTCTAATTTGGCATTTTATGATTTCATTTAATAAACTTTTTTCGAGGGTCGCCATCATTCCCGGTGGCATCCAAGCGCAGGCTTTTGAATTATTTAAAGAGTATCCGTACCAGCTTCGAGAATTTAGGTCCCATATCTGCATAGCTGGATCTTTAGCTTTTGCCGGGGAAAGGATTGTGACGGAATTTTTTTTGATCTTCTTTAGGCAAGCATCGTCAAAAAAGAAAAGATCTCCTTCAGTTGGAACACACTTGATCCATTTTTTTAAGTCTGATTTGCTCGCATGAATCTTCATGAAGTCACTTTTAACACGGAGCATGCTCTTGAGGTATAGACTTTATTAATCCCGCCAAAATTTCGATTATGTCCAATATCCGGCGTCGCATCAAAGCTTCAAGTCGGTTTTAAAGCATATATCCAAAATGGCAGTTCGATAATCGTAAGGAATGGTGCCTCGTTTTTGGGAATCAGAATGCTAAGGCTGAGTTATTTTCACTGAGCAATTGAGAACCATTTTTGAGGACTTATCTTTCGGAAAAGATCCCGAAGTCCATGTTAAATAGTAACGTGGTGTTTGATAGCCTGAGATTATTTGCCCTTCTGAAGATCTAGGGTTTTCCCACGTCCTCTCTATGACAAGAATATCTTCTCCTTCAAAAGAGGAGATTAAAGATGTCGCAAGCTTCGTCGACTGTCCAACCTTATCGCTGCCACTAGAGACAGGGAAGTTCGCAGCTTCATTGAAATCTAATTTCGTGGCAGAAGGAATAATTGCAAATTTCTTGCTGACGACCTGCGAGTGTCCAAGAATTTCAAAATTCAAAATCCAGTCTTTGGATCCGTTTTGAAAAGCCGAAAATAAAACGCGGTCGTTCATCGCGATGCATGTTAGCGCTTTAGAAGGCACGTCTGTTTTTACGTCGGTCCACCTTGTCGATGGATCAAAAAGGTGAGCGACGATATGTCGTGATCTGCGCGAATCAGAAGCTCCCACTATTCGGTTGGCGGCATAAGTGGCTTCATGAAGAATCAATGCGGCACGGTCCGTTTCGCTTAAGAAGGACCACAGATCTCCACTTATTAAAATGCGCTCTTCGGAGTAAAATCTTGCAAGCTGTTCCACTTGGCATTGACTAGGAAGTACCACTTCGTAGGAGTCATCAATTTTATCCAGTTTTGTATTCGGCGGCAATATTGTCATTTTCCTTTGCACAATATTGGCATAAGCAGCGATCAACTGCCTAGAGTTGGGCGGGATGACCTCAAGAGCTTTTTCAACTTGAGTATTAAAAGGGTTTGCCGACCGTTGAATGTTAAGGCCATACATCGCTGAGCCTTCGAAAAGATCTAAGAGCTCTGCTGATTCGATGGTGCCGTCTTGATTTCGGCAAACGACCGCATTGCCACCGCCTCCATCGACTCCGCCGTCCGCCTTTTCTTGGCTGTAGCCATATGGAAATCCGCTGGGACTTTTGCCGTCGCCTGACGTAGAAACTTCGCAGGCACAAAATAATAATGTTACCGACGAAGTTAGTAAGACTTTAAAGATGTCCATGACGACCTCCATGTTCACTGTGCATCACATTAGCAGTTTAATAAAAATAGACAATTTGAATACATTTAATATTTTATTTGTTATCTTTAAAGTTAACATTTTTGCTATTTTTAGGGGGGCTTCCGGTGTCTATTTTGGATTTTGATGACTACAAGGCGGCTATAAATAATTGGATCGCGGCGCAACCTCGAGGGGGGCATGGACAGCTTCGTCAGATATCTCAGCATTTAGGAGTCAACTCAGTTGTGATGAGTCAGATTTTTCGCGGAGATCGGGACTTAACCTTAGAGCAAGCTGTAGGTGTTGCGGACTTTATCGGGATGTCGGAGCTTGAAAGGGAGTATTTTTTGCTTTTAATACAGAAAGCTCGCGCCGGAACGAAAGAGCTAAAGGATATTTTGAATAAACAGCTGCTTGTGCGAAAGGAATCTACACAAGCTTTAAAAAATAGAATCAAGCATGAAAAGCTAAATGACGAAGACCGGGCGACCTTTTACTCTCATTGGTATTATAGTGCCATTCGCTTAGGCGTATCTATACCTGAGCTTAGAACTGTGGCAGAAATTGCGGATCATCTTTCTTTGGATAGATCCCTTGTCGCAAAAGTTGTGGATTTTCTCTTAGAAAAAAACCTTATCGTAAAAGCTAAACATGGTATGGAGCTCGGGCCACAGGTGACTCATTTGGGCCATGACTCTCCATTTGTGATGCGACACCGAATGAATTGGCGAGTACAGGGATTGAAGTCCATGGAAAATCAGTCAGACGAAGATCTATTTTACTCAGGCCCTATGGTATTGTCCGATATTGCGGCCAAAAAAATTCGCAAGGTGCTTATCAATGCAATTGAAACAGCAACGAAGGAAGTGACAAACGCCAATTCAGAAACGTTACGTTGTTTAAATGTGGACTGGTTTAGGGTAGGGAAAAAATAGGGTCCTCGCCAATCTGTTGAAAATTGCTGGGTCGAAGTTTTTACGTCGGTTTTTATCCGGCGAACCAGAAATTAGTGTGCTTTGCTAGCCATCGCAGAGCGCTTAAATAGATAGAGCGGCAAAGAGAGTGAAAGGCCCACGAGCATGTTGGCGGCAAGAATGGTCCACCATCCTGGAATTTTGTTTTTTTTCGCGTCCGTATAAGACCATAAAAGAAATGCGACCGAGGAGATGACAAGATCTATCGCGAAGAATCGCGAGACGCTATTGGCAAAAAGAAGTTCGAAAAACAGAGCGATATCTATTCCATGTTCAACAAAGAACGGGATAATGTAAGAATAAGGAACAACAGTTCCAACCAAAGCAAGAAGAAGCCATATTCTGCGCATGCTTCATTTTAACCTGTTCGAGGAAGTTTATGAACAAAAAATATTCGGGATCTTGTCTTTGTGGTCAGGTGAAATTTGAAATGGTGGGAGAGTTTGAGAGCTTCTTTTTATGTCATTGCAAATTCTGTCAGAAGGACACAGGTTCAGCTCATGGAGCTAATTTGTTTTCCGCGGGGGGCCACCTGAATTGGATTTCGGGGGTGGCGAAGGTTCAAACATTTATTCTTCCTTCGACGAGGCACACGAAAAGTTTTTGCCAAGAGTGTGGCTCGGCCTTACCTAATCTGCAGATGGACGGAAAGCTTGTCGTTGTTCCTGCTGGGAGCCTTGATACTGAGGTCACGATAAAGCCCAATGCGCATATTTTTTGTGCGAGTCGTGCTAACTGGGATGAGGGCCTTGAGAGTGTTAAGAAATTTGAAACATTTCCTTCATAGTTTCTTTTAGGCACAAGAAGCGGGTTTCAATTCGAAAATTTGATTTTTTAAATGTGGCCTTTTTCACGATGCTAACTGTAAAATAGCTCTCATGTTGAGTGAGCTTAAGTGGGTTTTCGTTATCGGGCTTTTTGCGGTCTTAGGGACCGTCGTGGCGGCATTGACCCCTCCGCACTTAAACTCCTCTTTTCATCCGCGCATGGTGATTGATTCTGTGAAGGGTCAGATCACTTTGGATGACCTGGATTTCACTTCAGAGCCGGGAGAGCTGCATAGTTTTGCGGAGCTAGGGCGTTTTTTCGACCGGCAAGAGCAAATCATCCGCATTGTTTCCCAAGATTCAGTCCGATTGCAAAGTGGCGGCCAAGAAGTGAATCTTCAGCCTCGGCCTAAGCAAATAAAGGACATTCCTGTTTTATTTTGGATTCAGATAGTCGTGGGGGTAGCGGTGTTTTGCATTGCGGGCTGGGTCTGGAGTTTACGTCATCGGGATCTTGCTGGGACTTTCTTTTTCTTAGCCGGATTTTCAGTTTTAGTGGCGGCACTGCCTTCGGCCATTTACACATCGCGAGAATTGGCCTTGCCGAAGAATCTGTTCGTCATTTTAGGTTCTTTGAACGCGGTGGGTGGGGGTCTGTTTGGGGCCGCGATCGTTCCTCTTTTTTTAGTTCACCCCTTACGTGTTTCTTATTGGAAAAGCATTGCGATGGCCCAAGCCCTGATTTCGGCGGTGTGGGTGAGCCTTTATGTGTTTCGCATAGCCTGGGCGAACGTCAACTTGTGTATCGTCGTGCAGATGATTTTTATGTGCCTAGTAATAGCATATCAGCTTTGGATCAGTCGCAAGAATCATCACGGGCGGGCGGCCTTGACGTGGTTGGGGATGTCGATGATTTTTGGTGGGGGAGCTTTCGTCGTTTTTAATACTATTCCGGTGCTTTTAAAAATCCGACCTTTGAATCAGGGATATTCCTTTGTTTTTCTTCTTTTTATTTTCTTGGGAATCGCCGCGGGACTGACGCAGTTTCGTTTTTTTAAATGGGCGCGCTGGGTGTTCTACTTTTGTTTTTACACCTTTAGTATCGTGGCGTTTTCGCTTTTATATTCGGGCTTTATCTTGGTCTTTAGGCTCAACACCTGGCCCGCGGTGGTTTTGGCTTTGTTCTTGATTCTGATTTTGTATATGCCGCTGCGAGATTCGCTTTGGCAATCGCTCAGTCGCGACGATTAAAGCAGCTCCATAAAACTTGTCATCGCTTCAGGAAGGGCCGCCTCAAGACGAATTTTTTCTTGAGTCATCGGATGAACAAAATCCAAAGCGAAGGCATGTAACATAAGTCTTTCGGCCTTGGGGGTTGTGGGTGCATCGTAAAGATCATCTCCGAAAATTCCCATGCCGTTTTCTGCCAAATGCACACGGATTTGATGCATACGTCCGGTGCGAGGTTGGGCTTGAATCAAAACACCTTTGTCAAAAATCTTTAGAGTTTGAAAGTGGGTGAGTGCTTTGTCGCCCCCTGATTTTACCGAAACCATTTTCATCTTTTTCGTTTTAGCGTCTCGCTTTTCTAGCAGGTGATTTTCGACGATCCATTTTTCTTCAAGCTTCTTTTTTTTGCGCGCGAGGCACAGATAGGTCTTTTGGATTTGATGTTTTTTAAATAGATCTGCCAAAGGCTCGTTAGCTAATTTATTTTTAGCAAAAATCATCACACCCGAAGTATCCCGATCCAGACGATGATGAAGAGCTAAGTAAAAGTCTTTACCGCGCTCTTCTTGCAGTTGTTTTTTTAGGGTGTTGAAGAAGTCAGGACGACTTTTATCGACAGTGGCTTGCGACGGAAGGCCCGAAGGCTTCACCGCCGCTAAAAAATAATCATCTTCAAAAAGAATTTCGATCATCGTTTGTTCAACATGCAATACTCAATATTGTCATTGATGTATTGACGTTGGTTGTTCAGATCTGCTTGAGACACTTTAAAGTCTGAAACTTTGCAGTTTAAGTTTGTAACCACAGAATGAACCGCTTCGACTTCGTCTTGAGTCATATTCAAACGCCAGATGAGTTTGATCGCCAACCAGTCTTTAACGTACTGGCAGCGATATGACTCATTGGACGGAAGGTATTCATTCGGTGCACGGGCCCCTTTAGACGTATTTTCTTTCACTGTCGCCGGAATCAAGTGATTGCGATAACCAAGATAATTCGCATAAAGGCAACGAGTCTTATAATCCCATTGCCAAGCGCCCGCCATGTAAGCGTGCTTTAACGGAATCATATGATCGATTTGAATTTCGCGAGAATTTGCCAAAGTTTGGCCAGAGTAAGGGTCTTGCCATTTCCCCATGTCGACCACACATTGCTTGCCATTGCGGAAGGTGACGGCGTCTTCGCTGTCACGAACCAAAACTTTGGCACGCGTGTTCATGCAAGTGTCATCGGTAGGATCATTGATCCATCGACCAAAATGAAGTTTGCGGATGTAAGAGTCCGTGGGGGTGGGACGAGTTTCGTTATGCAAAGTCCATTTTAAAAGGTTCACCACCAACATCTTTGCGGCGCGTACGAAATTGTCGGCAGAAAGTTGTTCAGGGATGTCTGAAAAACCCCAGCCCATGTTTTTACGAGCTTCGGCATCGAAGTTATTTTCATCAATGGTGTAGTATTCAGAATAGACAGGATCCGTGCGATTAGGTGGTGCTATAGCAGCTGTGGATTGTGGCGAAACTTGTGCGGTAGCAACGGCCGACATCATGACCGCAGTCATAATTGTCGTAATAAAAGCTTTCCCCCCGAAAAACATCTCCGCTCCCCTTTGCGAATCGGGATCATTAAGCCCCATCTGTGTGTGAGTTTCAACAAAACAATCTGTCAGGATTTAGTTGGCCTTATGTGCTGCGCGTTAAGTGGTGTTTGGAGCTTATGAATTTACAATTTTTGATAGTTACGCCAGGGAGTGTCTTAGAAAATGGCCTGAGATTTTTCGTCCGTTTTTTAGGCAAAAGATACAGGGAGTTTCTAAAGGAATTAGGGTTTGCTTTGACCCTCTAAATCCATTAGCGTTTTGTATCAGAGTCATCATCTAGAAGAAGGATATCTTCATGAAAAATAATGCCTTGGTGGGACTGTTCTGTCTTGCCTTCGGGTCGCAAGCTCTTGCGATGGATTTACAAGAGTATCTTAAGTCGGTCCTTGAAAAAAACAAAAATGTGCAATCTTACGAAGCTTCACAGGCCGCGGCTGAAGAGCGCCGAATCGCGGGAGATATAGAGCTTGTGCCGATGTTGTCGGCGGGAGTGAACTATATGGATGACACAAGTCCTTTGGGACAGTTTGCCCAGCTAGGGGCTTCGAAGACGATTGCCACAGATGCGAAAGTCGTGTTGTCTAAAAAATTCTCTTCTGGAACGGATGTGGCTTTATCGGGAACAGCCGCCGAGATCCAGAATGAAGGAAATCTTTTTGTTCCGGCCTTTCAAAATTTCGCCTATGGAACCTTAGGCTTATCTTTAAGTCAGTCTTTGTGGAAGGACGCTTTTGGCAGCGGCACCCGCTTAAGATGGCAGCGCCAAGATGCGGTCACTCAAGCCGAAGTGGGACGTTACGATTTACAGAAAAAACTGTTACTGGTCGAAGCCGAAGCGGCGTATTGGGATTATATTTACCTGCAAGAAAATGTGAAGATTGGCAGGGCGTCTTTAGAGCGTGCAAAACGAATCGAAGGTTGGACACGGCGACGCACTAATGACGGAATCAGTGATCGCGCGGATCTGTATTCGGCACAAGCATTGGTCGCCGCCCGTCAGTTGCAACTTGTCTCTGCCGAAGATGAATTTGCCGCTGCAAAACGAAAAATTCGCGATTACTTAGAGCTTTCAGATGCCGATAGCTTTCCGGAAATCACCGGGGATATTTCTAAACCTCGCACGCTCACTAGCATGGTGGACGGGAAGCCTGATCAATCAGGTCGCCAACGAGTGATGGCTTTAGAGGCCTACATGATGGCCCTCAATGCCAGGGCCTCGGCTTTAGTGGCAAAAGAAACAGACAACGCTTATCGTCCTGATTTCGTTCTTTCTGGTGCGTATAACACCAATTCTTTTGAAACAGAGGCGCGCATTCCAGATATTTCTGGCCACTTGGCGGATACCGATCGTCCGACGTGGAAAGTGGGTTTAAACATGGTTTACATGTTTGATACTTCAGTGAAAAACTCGGCCCGTGGAGCGGCAAGAAAAGACGCTTTAGCCGCGCAGCTTATGAGTGAAAAGAAAAATCTTGAAAGTGAAACGCAATGGATTGAGCTCAATCGTCGTTATTCAGAAATGAGTAAGCGTGTGGAAAATGCGAGCGAGATGAGTCGCTTGCAAAGTGCGGCGGCCAAAGCTCAAACAGATTTGTTTAACAAAGGTCGATCCATCACCGCGACCGTGATTAATGCCGAAGAAGATTCCGGAGCGGCCGAGTTGAATTTGACCAAGTTAAAATCTGAACAGCGCAAGATGGAGGCTCAAGGACGTCTTTTTGTCGTCATTGAGGAAAAATAATGAACTTACCAAGTCTGTCGATTCGCCGACCGATCTTTATTTCTTGTATCGTCATCTTGATGCTAATTTTGGGGGTGTTTTCTTTAAAGAAAATGCCGGTGGATATGTTTCCGGATGTGACCTTTCCGGTGTTGTTTGTTCAGGTGACCTATCCCGGCGCTTCGCCACTAGATCTTGAAAAACAGGTTTCAAAACTGATTGAAGACGAAGTGGGAAGTATCTCTGGATTAAAGACATTAACGTCGAACAACTTAGACAGTGTCGCGGTTATTATCATTGAGTTTCAATTAGGAACCGACATCAAAGAAGTTGAACAAGAGGTCCGCAACCGTATCGGCAATATTCGCCGCGACTTGCCGGCGGATATTTATGAACCGGTGATTCGTCGCTTTGACCCCGCCGATCAGCCGATTGTGACGTTAGCGATCACGACGGAGCTTGATCCCGGAAAAGCTTATGACTTGGCCAATGAAACCATCAAGCCGATGTTTGAGCGTCTCAAAGACGTCGGCCAAGTGGAGATTTACGGCGGACGTAAGCAAGAAATTCACGTTCTTATTGATAAGAAAAAATTAGAAGATCGCAAGATCCCGATGCTGCAAGTTTCGCAACGGATTTTAGAAACTTCGAAAGACGTGCCGATCGGGAAAATTGAAAACGATAAAAACGAAGTCAGCTTGCGCACAAACGGAGAGTTTGAGTCCTTAAAACAAATCGCCGAAGCCAACGTGAACTTTGTGGGATCAGACCGCGCGGTGCGTGTCCAAGATATCGGGCGTGTGGTGCGCAGCCTTGAAGATCAAAAAACCATGGGGCGTATCAAAGGCAAAGACGCGATCTTAATGAACGTCTATAAGCAGCGGGGATCAAATACCGTGTCGGTGGCCGACAGCGTTCGCGCCAATATCGATAAAGTCAATAAAGTGCTTACAGAAAAGAAATTAGGCGGAGAAGTGACGCTGGTGCGGGATACTTCGCATCCCATCCGTATGAACGTGTATGACGTTCAAGAGTCTATTTTAATTGGTATTATTCTTTGCGTGATCGTGGTCTTTTTCTTTTTAGGATCGGCACGTTCGACATTCATCACGGCGATGGCGCTTCCAAACTCTCTTTTAGGTGGGTTTGTCTTAATGTACGCGCTGGGTTTTTCGATCAACTTAATGACCTTGCTTGCCTTGTCCCTGGCTGTGGGGCTTTTGATCGACGATGCCATTGTTGTGCGGGAAAATATTTTCCGTCATATGGAGATGGGTAAAAAACCAAAAGATGCGGCCTTAGATGGAACTAAGGAAGTGGCGATGGCCGTTATCGCGACCACCTTGGTGGTGATCGCCGTCTTCGGTCCGATTTCATTCTTACAAGGGATCGTCGGGCAGTTCTTTAAACAGTTTGGTTTGACCGTCGTCTTTACCATGCTGATTTCTTTATTTGACGCCTTCACCGTCGCGCCGATGCTTTCTGCTTATATGGCCCATCCCAACGAGCATGAAAAAGGAAAAGGCCTTATTGGCAGAATGCTTGCGGGGTTTGATCGTTTTCAAACACGGCTAGAGAATCTTTACGAAAAAGCTTTGGGTTATACGATCATCAATCCTAAAAAGATCTTACTTTTAGGGACGTTGATATTTATTGGCTCTATCGGAACGATCTTTTTTATCCCGAAAACTTTCTTGCCTTCGCCGGATAACGGGGAGTTTGCGGTCAATATTGAGTTGCCGGTGGGATCCTCTTTAGTCGCAACAAGTAAATTCACCGAACGCGTTGAGGCTTTATTTACCAAAGACGCGGCTGTCGATATGGTTTTAACAAATATCGGTAATGCGAATAACGAATCCAACAAGGCTTCTTTGTTTATCCGTTTGGTGGAGCGAAAAAAACGTTCGATGTCGACGACAGACTTTAAAGAGGACACACGTGAAAAATTAAAGGAATTTGAAGGCGGCGCGATTGTTTCCTTAGGGGATATCGATGCCGTGAACTCCGGCGAGAAACCCCTCAATGTTAATATTCAAGGTGAAAACCTGGATGAGCTCAACGAGTACGCGGTGAAACTGGTAGAGCGCTTTAAGAAAATTCCGGGCTTAGTGGATGTGGATACGAATTTTCGCTCGGGGAAGCCGGAATTTCATGTCGCCTTTGATCGCCTGAAGTCAGAATCCTTAGGGGTTTCAACCGTGACGGCGGGAGCAGAGCTGCGCAATCGCACCGAAGGAAATGAAGAGGCGATTTTCCGTGAAAATGGCATCGACTATAAAATCCGGGTGCGTTTTGATGAGCAGTATCGTGATTTGCGCGAACAATTTAATACGACCCTTGTACCGAATTCGAATTACAATATGATTCCGCTTTCTCGTGTGGCAAAGGGGGAAGAGGCTTTCGGATATTCGCAAATCAATCGTCAAAATAAAGGACGTTATATTCGAATCTCGGGGAATATTGGTAAGGGGGGAGCTTTAGGAAATATCTCTGCCGATATTGAAAAGGTCATAAAAAATGAACTGCCACCGCCCCCGGGCGTGACTTATGCATTTCAAGGTCAGGCTGATGACTTTAAAGAGTTGATCGCAAATATGTTGCTAGCGATTTTCTTAGGGGTGACGTTCATCTATCTGGTTTTAGCAAGCTTGTATGAAAGCTTTATCACGCCGTTTTCTATCTTGCTGGCATTACCGTTGGCAATGACCGGGGCTTTCTTGGGGTTGCTCGTATTTGGTAAAACGATTGATATCTTTTCTTTGATCGGGATTGTGTTGTTATTGGGGGTTGTGGCGAAGAACTCCATCTTGTTAGTCGATTACACCAATCAGCTCATCCATGATGGCATGTCCCGCAATGAGGCTTTGGTCAAGGCCGGTCGCACGCGTTTAAGACCGATCTTGATGACGTCCCTGGCATTGATTGCCGGGATGATTCCGATTGCGATTGGTCTGAATGAAGCTTCGGCGATGCGGACTTCGATGGGTATTGCGATCATCGGTGGTTTGATCAGCTCGACCTTGCTGACACTTTTAATCGTGCCGGCGGCGTTTGGATTTATCGAAGACTTTAAGTTCTGGTTCCGTAAAAAGTTAGCCCGAATCACGGGCTATCAAGCCTAATAAACACCGCGGAAGCTGCGAATTTCTTGCAGCTTCCGTTCAAACCACGCCCAGTCATCGCGTTCGGCGATGTCTTTCCAGATGGCTTCAATTTCATCAATCAGCAATGAACAAGCATGGGTGTTCTTAAAATAGGGATGCTCTTGTTTTTCTTTAGAGTCGACCGAAAATTTGCTTAAAACTTCCTGCAGTTCTTTGAAAGATTCTTTTTTATAGACTTCTTTTTGTGGGGATTTTTCTAAGCGTGCGGGGGTGATTCCGGAATGCAAATCAAAGAAAGTCTGCTCAAAATGAGTTTTTTCTTTGTCCATAAAGCTAAATAAAGCTGTTAATAATTGGGAATTTAAGTCGCTAGCTTCTTGGGGCTCGGACAAAGGATTTTTTAGATTCAGACGTCTTAGTAAACCTTGCTGAATCTGAAAATTAAAGTTGTCCGGGAATTCTTCTAAGCCCGCTTCGATACTTAATTCTGGAAAGGCGAATTTAAGTGCGCCCGCTAGCTGATGCAGATTCCAATACACGGTCGTCGGCTGACGACCAAAGGCATACAAACCGCTGTGATCAAAATATGCGGCAGTGAAGTTCGGATCATAGTGCGGTAAAAAGCGATAAGGGCCGTAATCAAAACTTTCGCCGGTGATGTTCATATTGTCGGTATTTAAAACTCCGTGAACAAATCCGGCCATCATCCATTGCGCTAAAGTTTCGGTCGCGCACAGACACACGGCTTTTAAAAATTTCTCGGCAAGCTCAGTCCCGGTGAAAGGCTTGAGCTCGGGATAATAGTGACGAACGACGTAGTCTAATAACTTTTCAATATTTTCTTTTTGTTGCAAAAACGCCAGTCGTTGAAATGTGCCATAACGAATATGACTGTGATTCAGGCGAACTAGAACTCCAGCGCGAGTGGGTGAAGGTTCATCGTGACGTTCTAATGATTCACCGGTTTCAAAAACCGAAAATGTGCGGCTGGTATTGACCCCGTAAGATTCTAAAATTTCTGTCGCCAAGATTTCCCGGAAAGCGCCTTTCAGGGTCAGGCGCCCATCGCCGCGGCGCGAGTACGGCGTTTGGCCGCTGCCTTTGGTGCCTAAATCAAAAAGTCTATGAGGGGTCTTAATTTGTGCGAATAAAAATCCACGGCCGTCACCCAGATCAGGATTGTAAACTTGAAACTGGTGCCCATGATAACGAAGTGCTAAAGGTTTCTTGATATTCCCCGGCAATGGCTCAAACGCGCTAAAGTGCTCTTGCCAGGCTTCGGTGGAAAGATGTCCCAGGCCGATGGACTCTGCGGCCGCTTGATTGCGATAGCGAAGTTGAGGGTGGGAAAAGCGTGCGGGCTCGACCTCATCAAAGAAATCATTTCCAAGCTCATAAATAGGGGGCCAAGGCGTGTCTGACATGCTGCTATTTATGGAACTTTCTACCAGGAAAGGCAAGTCTGGCTAAAGGCTTGTTGACAGTTACTTGCATTTAGAGGAGAACAAGAACATGGACAAAGTGCAGATTTCTTTGGTGGATTCCCCTAAAATTTCGTCTTTAAACCCTGCTATCGCCGCAGAGGCGTGTTGTGATGTGAATCACGCCGAACATGCGCAGTTTGAGGCGCAAACAGAGCAGTGGGATCGCTGGGGTTTGTGGTTGTCCTCGATGTGTGCCATTCATTGTTTGGCGACACCCTTGTTGGTGTTAGCTCTTCCAGTATTAGGTGGATTTTTTCATCAAGAATGGGTGCATCTGGCAATGGCTCTTTTTGTGGTTCCTGTTGGTTTGATAGCGTTTTGGTCTGGATATAAACATCATCGCCAGGTGCCGGTTTTTTCGTTAGGTGTTGTCGGTTTAATTTTGGTCGGGCTAGCCAGTGTGCTTCCGCATGAGATGGTTGAAATTCAAGAACTTGATGTGGTCACTATCTTAGGAAGTATCTGTTTGATTGCGGCGCACATTTTAAATCGTCGTGCGTGTCTTTGCCATAAACACTCCTAATCGAATTTCTGTAAAGTATCGAGAATTAAAAAAGCCTTCCTGGTGGGAAGGCTTTTTTTTTTTTGAGCCCTATTTAGGAGCGTCTCTTAAAGCACGACGCAAGATTTTTCCGACATTGGTTTTTGGAAGCTCGGTGCGGAATTCAACCAATCGCGGCACTTTATAGTTCGTTAAAGTTTTACGCGCATGCGCGATCACATCTTCCGCTGTTAAGTTTGGATCTTTTTTTACGACCACGGCTTTAACGATCTCGCCAGAGTGTTCATCTGGAACACCGATGGCCGCGACTTCTAAAACGCCGGGGTGAGAAGAAACCGCTTCTTCAACTTCATTGGGATAAACGTTAAAGCCAGAAACCAAGATCATGTCTTTTTTGCGATCGACGATCTTAAAAAAACCATTGGCTTCAACCGTCGCTATGTCGCCGGTTCTTAACCAACCCTCTTTAAGAACTTTTTCGGTTTCATCCGGACGTTGCCAGTAACCCGCCATCACTTGCGGGCCTTTGCAACAAAGTTCGCCGGGTTCACCCAGCGCAACTTCTTTGTCGTTGTCATCTAAAAGAATGATGTCGGTGCTCGGCAGCGGCAGGCCGATGTAACCCACCTGATCGGTGCCATCAATCGGGTTGCAGCAGACAACCGGGGAGGCTTCGGTCAATCCATAGCCTTCAACTAAAACAGATTTTGTTAAAGACATCCATTTTTCGGCCACTGATTTTTGCAATGTCATCGCACCGGCGACGCTGACTTTCACGCGGCTAAATTCGATCTTTACAAATTCCGGGTTGTTCATCAGGGCGTTAAACAAAGTGTTCACGCCAGCCATAATCGTAAACGGCGTTTTTTTAAGTTCTTTGATAAAGCCCGGGATATCACGGGGATTTGTAATAAGAACGTTTTCTGCTCCATAGTGAACGAGGCCCAAGCAGTTTAAGGTTAAAGCAAAAATATGGTAAAGCGGAAGTGCGGCGATCGCGACTTCTTCGCCCTCACGCAATTTTGGTTTCATCCATTCGCAAATTTGCAAAACGTTGGCCAGCACGTTGCTATTTAAAAGCATGGCGCCTTTTGCCACTCCTGTTGTTCCGCCGGTGTATTGCAAGAAGGCGATATCATCGGCCTTGGTTGCAATTTTTTGTGAAGGTTTCATGGCACCGATTTGCAAAGCTTGGCGGAAGGTGTAGGCCTGCGGCATATCGTAAGCCGGAACCATTTTTTTAACGTATTTTACAACGGTATTAACTAAAAGTCTTTTTGGCGTTGGGAAAAGATCGCCGATTTCGGTGATCACCACACTTTCAATGTCGGTGTCTTTGATGATTTGTTGGAGCAGATGAGCATAGTTGGCTAAGATCACAATGGCCTTAGCACCGGAATCTTTAAACTGATGTTGCATCTCTTTAGCGGTGTACAAAGGATTGGTGTTAACAATCGTGAGCCCACTGCGCATGGCCGCAAAGGCGATGATCGGGAATTGCAAGACGTTGGGCATTTGGATGGCGATGCGATCGCCTTTTTTAAGTTTTAATTCGTTTTGCAAAAAGGAAGCAAAGATTTCGACTTGGCGGTTCAGTTCGGAATAGGTGAGGCTGACACCCATGTTTGTGAACGCCTTTTTAGTTTTAAAGCGATTCACTGATTCTTCATAGAGATCGTAAAGCGAAGAATATTTTGAAACATTCACTTCGGCGGCCACGCCTTTAGGGTAATTCTTGAGCCAGATCTTCTCCACAATATCCTCCAGGTGCTATTAAAATTTTGCTTGGCTAAAGTTTAGAGTACATATTCCAGAACGGCCAAGTAAAATCTTGTTTTCACTGAGTCTTTTTGCAAGACTTAAAGGTATGAATCGCCTTTATTTCGCTCTTATTTTGGGTTTCGCGGGTAGCATGACTTCATGCTTTTGGCGTACAGAGAAAAGTCCAGCGCCCGCAGTGCAAACCTCGGGGGCGACATCTCCCCCTGAAGCCACGCCTAAAAAAGATCGAACTTTAGAAATCTTTGTGAAGTATTTTGAGCAGGCTGACGCCATTCATCGCGAAGCGTGGTGGGTTTTGACCAATGAGCGACGCTCGGTGCAAAAGTCCCCTTTCGGAAAGGTCCTGAGGGCCATCTTGTCCTCAGAAAATACCAAGCTGGCTAACAAATCAGCCTTTCGCTGCGATCGCTATATTTTTAAGCGCGACATCTTAGGTCCGTCGGGATTCCCGCAAAAAAGTGAAGTCTTTGAAAAGTGCAGTGAGAAAACGGAAGCAAAAAAAATCGCCGAATTTTATTCGCCCTCTAAATTAGAAGTTCAAGTGACTTTTTATCCTGAAAATCTCGAAGAAATTTTGGGGCTTGGCGCGACAGTCTTAAACCGCTCCATTAAGTGTACGATGGCGGGAAATGAAAACGAACAGCTGGAACGTCTAAAATGTATCGATTGGGCGCAAGAGCGCACCAAAGAACAAATGATTCTTTTAGATGACTATGACTACACCCGAACCGGTAAAAACCTGATCAAATTGCGTGGCAAAGTTTATGAAAACTTAAGTGACACGCGCAAAATTGAAGCCGATGTTCCGATGGAAGGAAAAATTGTTGTTAAAGAAACTGAGCTGTATCCGCCGGAACCTGTTCCGGAGCCTTCGGTAAAGCCCACGGCGGCAAAATCTCCGCAAGCACCGCCCCCTCGCGCGCAAGGTGCGCCTCCGATGGTATTGCGTCCCGAAGAAATTCCGCCGGACGAAGGGATCTCTAAAATTCCGATCCCGAAAGCCCCCCAAGGAGAGCTGGCTCCGCGAAAAAGTGGTCCTTCGCCTGTGGTCCCGGTTCCCGTGGATCCTGACGTGTTAATGCAACAACAACAGCAACAATCAGCGCCGTATCAAGAAGGAGTGCCGCCGTCGGAAGATTATGACGGCCAGGTGTTAGAGCATGAGCGTCAGCAGTTGCAAGAGCAGCAACAACAGCAGTATCAGGAAGGAACACAGCCGCAAGAGCCTCAAGGAGAACATCATGGCCGCTAAATTGGAAATCGGAAAGAAAGTTCCTAACTTCAAAGTTCCATCTTCTAATGGAGAAGATTTTGAGCTTTCAAGTCTTAAAGGCCAAAAAGTGGTTTTGTACTTTTACCCGAAAGACAATACTCCGGGATGCACCATTCAAAGCAATGAGTTTAATGGATTGCTCTCGCAATTTAAAAAACAGAACGCGGTGGTTTTAGGTGTCTCTCGCGACAGCTTAAAGTCGCATGATAAGTTTATTGATAAATTTAAATTCAAGTTTGATCTTTTGTCTGATGAAGATGAAGTCGTTTGTAAAATCTTTGATGTGATCAAAGAAAAAAACATGTACGGCAAAAAAGTGCTGGGCATTGAGCGCAGTGCTTTTGTTATCGACGAAAACCAAAAGCTTGTCGGTGAATTTCGCAAAGTCAAAGCCGAAGGCAATGCCCAAGAAGTCCTCAATTTTATTAAAAAGCTTTAACAAACTAGCCTTGTTCCTGTTCATAAGTCTATCAACCTGGAGTTGAGATACTTATAAAAATGCTCGAGTTCTCTTGAGAAGTTAAAATCCGTTTAAAGAATCGAGTCTTTGGCGTCGAAACATTGGTGTCTTAAATATAATGATGGAGACACCATGAAGTTAAGTAATAAAGTTCTTTGGAGTATCGCAGGAGCTTGTTTAATCTGTACGACGTCAGCCGTCCTGGTTTCGATCGCGCGCATTCATTCTCAAGGTGAGATCCAGTTGCGCCAGAAGTCGGAAGCGATTTTATCTCGCCTAGAGTCCGTACGCTCTTACATTGCCTCTCAAGGCGGGCTTGGTGACAGTATTAATAAAGCCGTCACTCTACATCCTGACGGAAATCTTCCTAAAGAAGCGAAGCTTGAGATTTTAAAACAGGTTCCAATCTTTGCGGCGATGAAAGTGGGAGCCGAGGGAGCTGATAAAGAAGGGTATGCATTCCGCGTGTTTTCTAGCGAACCCCGTAACCCGGACAATCGAGCCACCGCAAAAGAAGAAGAAATTTTAAAAAAATTTGACGCTGATGTGGATCTTAAACAGTTTTCAGAATCCACAGATGAAAATATCATCGTCTACCGTCCCGTGCGACTTTCAGAATCCCAAGGCTGTTTAAAATGTCACGGCGAACCCAGTCAATCACCGTGGAAAAATGGCAAGGACATCTTAGGTTTTCCGATGGAAAATTGGAAAGAAGGGAGATTGCATGGAGTGTTCGCGCTGACGACCAGCAAGGCGGAAATTAAGGCGGCCGCCACCGCCGCGACGATAAATATTCTTGCTTGGGCCTTGGGTCTTTCAGTCTGTGCGATGGGACTGGCCTTTATGCTCTTAAAAAAGTCCATGAGGTCCCTCTCTGGTATTGCGGATCAACTTCAGAATATGGGCGTTGAGGTGGCCGAGGCGAGTCACGATATCACCTCCTCGTCGGCAAGTTTAAGTGCTTCGAGCTCTCAGGCCGCTTCTTCCATCGAGCAGACCACGGCAGCAACGGAACAAATGAATAGCATGATCAAGCTCAATGCTGATCACACGAGCACGGCAAAAAGCCTGGCAGAAGAAGCGCAAGAAAAGGCCCGCCATGGCAAAGAGGAAGTTGATAAACTCATCCTGTCGATGGATGAAATTGCTTTAAGTTCTAAGAAAATTGAGGAAATTATCACCGTCATTGATGATATTGCCTTTCAAACAAATCTTTTGGCCTTGAACGCCGCGGTCGAAGCCGCCCGTGCCGGGGAACAGGGAAAAGGTTTTGCCGTGGTTGCCGAAGCCGTGCGTGCCCTTGCGCAAAGAAGTGCCACTTCCGCGAAAGAAATTTCTGATCTTATCGGTGAGAGTGTGGATAAGATTGAAAAAGGACACACAGTCGTTCAAAGCAGCGGCAGTATGCTCTCTGATATCGTGAAACAAATTGAAAAATTGACCGCCTTGAATACGGAAATCTCAAGTGCCAGCCATGAACAGGCTCAAGGTGTCAATTCGATCAATCTTTCCATTAACGAATTAGACAAAATCACGCAAAGTAATGCGGCCGCGGCCGTGGAGTCGTCTTCCGCCGCGGATGTCTTAGAAAATCGTTCTAAGCAAATGCATGCGATGGTGAAAGAACTTATTAGTGTGGTGGAAGGAAAAAAAGCCGCCTAAAAGCGGCTTTTTAAATTATCATTAATAATGAAAACTCATCTTATCCGCGATCGCCTTAGGTAAGGGCGGGATCTGAGAGCGGGGAATAAAGAATGTGGTTAAGTTAAAGAAGTCGCCAAAGACTTTATGTTTGGCGGTGGCTTCGGCCAAATACTTATGACCACTGGATCCCCCAGTTCCAATTTTTTGCCCCAGCATGCGCATCGCCATCAAGGCGTGGCGATAGCGCCACGTCGTCATGGATTCATCAATATCTAAAAGCGCACGAATGATGCGGAACGGCCCTTGAAGAATAGGTTGGTCACGATAAACTTGAATCAACAGGGCGGCTTGCCAAGCCTTGTAACTGAGACGGAACTGTCCTTCGGCGCGCAATTTTTCAAACAGCGTCTCATCAAAAAGCGCATCAAAACTTTTTAACGTGTTCTGCAAGCCCTCGATGTTTTTCTTTTTATCTTCCTCGGTCAAGCGGGGGTTCCCACGCACGGTTTCAATGTCGTCGTTAAACATGGTTTGCACGGCTTTTTTATAAGAATCCCAGAAGTTATAGTCTTTGGATTGTAAGAAAGGGGTGCGTGCCAGCCACTTGTCTAGTGAGTCGAACAACGAAGGTTCATCAAGAACATCTAGCATCAGTTTTTGTTGTTCCTCAGTTAAGGATTTAAAAAACGGAGCTTGGTTGTAAGCCAGGCGATCGCCCGTGCGTAGACCCAATTTTGTTTCGATCAAGCGCCATTGGAAGCTTTGAAAGCCTGAAGCGGGGTAAAGCATGTCACGGAAATCCAAAAAATCAAGCGGGGTCATGGTTTCTAAAACATCCACTTGGCCGATCACTAGTTTTAGGATGCTCACGATACGTTCTAAACGAGCGCAGGCAAAACCCATGTCCGTTTCCGCGATTTCATTTTGGGCAAAGATTTTTAAAACAGCATCTAATTCAAACAGGATCTGTTTAAACCACAGCTCGTAAGTTTGGTGCACGATGATGAAAAGCATTTCGTCATGAGCGGGCTTTCCGTACTCAAGGCTTTTGCGGTGTTGGGCCGTTAGTAAAGGATCAAGTCCTAAATAGGTGTGATAGTGAACCGGAGGGTATTTCATGGACGGATCTCCTTCATTTTTTTTGCAAGTCCTTGGATGTCTTCACTTTGCGTGTCCCATGAGGTCATGAAGCGACATTCAAAACTGTGCTCATCCCAAACATAAAAGAAATAATCTTTGCGTAAAATCTTAATCCAAGCGGGGGGCAAAGTCACAAAGACGGCGTTGCTTTGTGGCACTTCGCGCACGGACACGCCGGTAATATCTCGGACTGCGGTGTAAAGCTCTAAGGCCTTGGTGTGAGCATGTGTCGCGATATCATGCCAAAGGTTGTCTTTAAAATAGGCTTCAAATTGACAAGCGATAAAGCGCGTTTTAGAGGGGAGCTGTGCACTTTGTTTGCGAATATATTTAAAATCGCGCGCCAGTTCTTGGTTTAAGATGACGACGGCCTCGCCCATCATCAGTCCATTTTTGGTTCCACCAAAAGAAACAATATCGACGCCTAAATCTGTCGTGAGTTCTTTAAAGGATTTTTTTAAATACATCACGGCATTGGAAAGACGAGAGCCATCAATATGCACCAGGATCTTTCTTTCCTTAGCCCAGGCGATAATGTTTTTTAACTCTTCCACAGAATAGACACTTCCAAGTTCTGTGGGTTGAGTCAGGCTTACGACTTGTCCTTGGGAGTAGTGCTGATCCCCCCGGCGGATATAGCCTTTTTCTAAAACTTCCACCGTGATTTTGCCGTTAACTGACCGCAATGGATAAAGTTTCAGTCCGGCCATAAATTCAGGGGCTCCACATTCATCCACGTGAATATGGGCGACGTCGGAACAAAAAACCGCTTGATAAGGTTTGGCCAAAGCTCTTAAGGCCGTGACATTGGCCGCCGTACCATTAAATACGAAAAACACCTGGGTCTGCTCGCCGAAGTGATTTTTAAAAGATTTTTCCGCGCGTTCGGTCCATTCGTCGGTGCCATACGAAGGAGCGTGTTCAATATTTGCTTCAGATAAAGATTTTAAAATTTTCGGATGAACGCCCGAGTGATTGTCGCTGCCAAATCCACGTTTCATTTTTAAGCCTTCATGAGGTTTGAGAAAATGAAATTATGAATGAGCAAGGCGGCTAATTTGCTTGTGCGATTGTCTTGATCTAAGGGCGGGGAGACCTCGTAAACACCCATGCCGCGAACGTCATGGGCTTCAATCAGCCAGTTTAATGCCGGAATAAATTCGGCCGTTTTTAAGCCTGTTGTCCAAGACTGGCTGCAGCCCGGAGCTTCCATAGAGTTAAACGCATCAATATCGACACTTAAGAAAACTTTTTTATTTTCTTTACCGGCCATGAACTTTTTTAGAACCGCAAGTAAACCTTGCTCTGCCACTTGATCTAAAGTGAAGAGACTGGCCCCTTGGTTTTCGGCCCATCGAAAATGGGCTTGGCTATTGCATTGGTTTTGGAGGCCGATTTCAGCAAAGTTCACATCATTTTTAAATTCTGAAAGCACACGGAAAAATGGTGTGCCGGAATTAAAACCTTTGTCGGTCGGGCGTACATCTAAGTGAGCATCAAAATTAATTAAAACCGCATCGCCCTTAAAGGCTTCAACGAAACCAGCACCATCACAGTAACCGTAATCATGACCTCCGCCTAAAGAGATCCAGCGGCGATGGTTTTGTGCTAAGTTTTTTACCACTTGGCGTGCACGCTCATGGCGTTCGGCTAAAGGTTTTTCGCGATCGACAAGATCACCAAGATCCACAATACGTGGCAAAGTTTTGCACTTTAAATGTGGAGTCATTTTGTAAAGGTAACGACGAATTTCTAAAGGAGCTACTTGTGCGCCCGGCCGGCCACCATTGAGGTTAATGCCTTCATCATCGGGATAACCTAGAACAGTGAAATCAGCATCTATTTGCGACAGGGAATCAAGTTCTACTTTTGGTAAAGCTTGGACGCATTCGCCCAGTCGCGGATCTTCTTTATCGTTTTTTGTAAAAAGCAGATGTTTGTCGATGGGGTGAAACCAGCTCATCGCTTCAAATCGCCCCACTTAGAAAGACGAAGGGTTTGATTCAAGGAACCGGTTTCAGAGTCATAAATTTTCATGGTCACAAATTTACTTGAGAACATCAAAGTTGCAAAGCTAGTGCCTTGCGCATTGGATAAAAACACCACCCATTCTTTACCTTCCGAGGGAGTAACACTGTAGCGGTAAGTGATAGGGTCCCCCGTTCTGCTTAAAGCATCGTCTTTGAGGTCGGAGGTCTTATTCATGGGATAAAAACTTAAGGAACTGAAATCGCGAACCGTGATAATCCCCGCTGTTTCGCTGTACCAGTAACCTAAAAGCTTGCGCAGGCCGACGTATTCAATGCTTTCAACAAAAGCTTTGCAGTGATCGTCGTCCAATTGGCCGGAGCCTTCAACGAAATCGCCTGAGGCAAGCTTGCGCATATGCAGAGCCACGATGCTGTTTTTAGGAACTAATTGGTAGCGAGGGCATTGGCCCTTAGCAAGAGTGATATGAAGTGATTCTTGGAATAAGCTTAATTCCCCAGAAAATGACGGTGCGGCCGCGCTAAGAGAAGCGACGCTCGTGGTGAGGACAAAACTGAGGACAAAAAACCATTTCATGGCCAAGGTTTTTTCACGCCTCTAAAAGGGCGTCAATAGTATTTCTACTCCATTTTTTGACAAACCAAGTCAATAACCCCATGACTTGCTCGTTCTTTCTTAAACTCACATAATAAATTATAAAATGCCTATAGATAAATCGCCTCAACTTGATTTTCCATTGATCGATGAAATTCCCGCCAGCGAAGTTTTAATCTTGCGCGATATTGATATTGTTGGGGTCGGGGCCTTGCGGCGTCATCAGATTGAAGAACTGCAAAAAATAAAAAAATTCATTCTGCTCACTTACGAAGAGATCATCCCTGATTCCGTGCATGGAATTTATTCCGCGGAAATTTTAAGAACCTTGCAGTGGTTGCGCCCCCTACAAACTCAAAAAGGCCCGGCGTTTGATTTTGGTGAAGAACAAAAAAAACTTTTCGCGCGGCTTTTTCCTCGCACGCGAAGCGCTTTAGGTGTCGCGGCTTCGCGCATGATGGATGCTTATCTTCAGGAAATGGAATGGAGCAGTTGGTTGCTTCAAGATCATTGGCGATATTTTGTCGGTTTTTTGCGCTCCAAGTTTCCAGAGAACAAAGCTCTTTTAGAGCTGGCTCATTGGGAGTGGGTGTGGGCGTGGATAGAGGTGCAGCCGTTTGAGCCGGACAAGTCCGAAGCGGGCTTCGTGCACGTGAACCCGAGTTTGCAGATCATTCATTTAAGCGTCCACAATCCCGTCTTATCTCGAGACCAAGGTGTGTATGCTTTTGTTTACGATGATAAAAAACAGACTGTGGTGGAAAAACGACTGGACGTCTATGAGGCGCAAATCCTCGATTTATTACACGAAGATAGAAAGTACACGGAAAAACAACTCATTGAAATGGCCCTGATAAGTGACGAAATAGACACTCAAATAAATGCCGAAGAGTGGGGAAAAAAGTTTCAAGGGCTCTGTCAGCACGCTATACTAACTCGGTAAGCGAACCCATAAACAAGGAGTGTTGTGATGAGATTACAAGTTTTGGCGATAGCTGCGGTGATGATGACCTCTGCTTTTGTATCCGTGGCGCAAGCCCGGGGAAGCTCAAGCGGCGTTATGGCTACATTGAATGCCTATATGTATAACAATACAACCGAGGTGACTGCGGGCGGTGGCACGGCGTCCTCGGACTCGAAAGTAAGTATCTATGATATTAAACTTGGGTATTTGACCGGCAATGGCCTGTATCTGGGCGGGCTTTACACCATGAGAAACTCCACCAATGGATCCAACTCGACGGACGGTAAAAACCTAGGGGCTTCTGTGGGGTATGTCGGGGCCAGCGGCTTTTTCATCAAGGGGCACTATATTTTAAGTGCCGAGTATGGCGATCTTAAAGAGGGCTCGGGTCTACAGGCGGATTTAGGTTATATCAATAACGTCACCGGCAATTTTTTAGTGGGCGTGGAGCTGACCTATCGTTCCGTGGAATACAAAAAAGATGAAAGCAATGCCTCTGTGGATAAATATAAAATGACCGAGTTGTTTCCGATGTTAACGGTCGGATTTGTATTCTAAAGATTTTTTTAATGAATAACTAAAAAGGGCTTCCTTCGTGAAGCCCTTTTTAGTTTTAATTTAAAGACTCTTGACGATATCGTTGAGCATCTGGATGTGGTTCAAGGGATGATTTCCCACGTGCTCAATCATCAGCTTTTTAGCGGCTTCGGATTTAGGTATATTTTCAAATGTGATCAAACGATCCATGGCGTTGGCCGAACTCACAATCACGGAAAGAGGATCGATATCCTTTTCGCGCAAACCGAGAGGGCCTCCACCGTTGATGGTTTCTTCGTGCTGATTGATGATATTGATCACAGTTTGATCAAAGTGTTTCTTGTCTTGAACTTTTTGGGCGCCTTCAGAAGGGTGGCGAGCCCAGATTGCTTTATCCTCGGCACTCATTTTTGCTAAGGGCTGTACCAAGTTTAAAGAGCTCGCGTGGTGTCCAAAGTCGTGCAGCAACGAGCCCAGAGTTAACAGCTGGGTGCGTTTTGCATCCGTGATTCCTAGTTTATTGGCCAATGCAATCGACAGAGTGGCCACAGTAACTCCGTGATGGGCGATGTTTTTGTCCGTATTTTCCATACCCATGACTTTTTTAAACGCATCCGTATTGTTGATGATGAAATCAACATACTTTCCGGCCGCATCTTTACACTCGGCATAGGATTTTTCGCTCTCGGGGTTTTCGAAAACTTCTTCCGTGTTGCTTTGCTGTGCCCCTTGAATGATTTCCGCGCGCGTTTGCATGTCTTTATTTGAATCGTGGTAAGCGGTTTCAATATTTTTTTGCAAGTAATCCCGGTACAGGGACTCTTCGTCAGTGACGATAAACATCTTACGCAGTTTTTTCTCTTTTAAGCGCTTCAGGCGTTCACCCTCAAAGCTGTCACCTCGACGAAGGTAGAGGATCATTTTCTCGTTAATTTTAACGTAGGCGTTAAAGTCGATTTTTTGATCGCCACGCAGTGTGCTTACGCGGATAGAAACATAATCCATTGCTCGTTCGTCCTCTGGTTGGTATCTTTTTACAGATGTCGATAGATAAAGAAATTGTAGAAGAATTTTTGAATGAGTCAAAGTCCTTGATTGATGAGTTGATAGACCTTCTCGAAAGTATTGAAGGGAACTTCTCGCAAGTCAAAAAACTCGCCGATTATGGCAATAACGTGGACCGTATCATGGGGGGAGCTAAGAGTTTAGCCCTGATGGCGCCGCCCGAACACGCCATTCACCTGATCGCGGACTACTCGGCCCTGTGTAAGGCCGTGGGGTATAAGGCCTCCCAAATCACCGATAATGAGAAATTCTTTGATGTGTGTGTCGCCATCTTGCTTGATGCCACAGAAAACTTGCGTGAGCTTTTAAACAACATTCATCAAAACGTTGAAAGCCTTAAAGAAGAAATTCCCGAAGCCTTCATCGAGCGTCTGCGCTGGGTTTCAAAACAATTCAACGAATCCTACAGCATGAGTGTGGGGTTGGGATCGGCCGATCAAGGTAAAATGAAGCAGACAGACATCGATGAGCTTTTGAAAAAGCTAGGCCTTTAATTGTTCTAGCGTCCACGTGGCAAGTTCTCCCAGTTTGGGATGGGCTTGCAAGGTGCGCACTTCTTCTTGTAAAGCGCTGATCTTGCGGTTGGCGATCACGATCAAAGCATTGCGCTTTAAACCAAAAGATCCCGCTCGCGCTAACGGTGTTCCTAGGAAATCTCGGCTCAATTGTTTTCCTGAAGCCGTCAGAATATATCTAAGATCTTCTTTAAGATCAGCTTCTTGGTCTTCGCTCAGACTTAATACAGTTTCGGTGTTCAATTGGCCTTTGAAAACCTTTTCGTTCCAGGGACACGTTGTCTGGCACAGATCACAACCAAAAAACCAATCCCCGATTTGCGAACGTAAGCTTTCTTCAGGGACTTCACGGGATTCAATGGTCAGATAAGAAATGCATTTTCGTGCATCCATCTTACGAGGCTCTAAAAGCGCGCCTGTGGGACATATGTCGATGCACTTTTGGCATTTGCCACAGAAGTCGGGCAAAGGTTCTATTTCTGTTTTTAAATTCAGTGAAGTGTAAATCTCCCCAATAAAAAACAAGCTGCCTTTTTTGGGGTGAATCACGCACGTGTTTTTTCCCACCCATCCTAACCCTGCACGTCTTGCAAGATCGCGCTCCAGAATGGGGCTGCTGTCGGTGAACGCTAAAAATTCTTCGTCAGGAAAGATTTCTTTTAAAGCGCTACATAAACGATTCATCTTGTCTTTAAACCAAAAATGATAATCCATACCTTGGGCATAAAGACTGATGCGCGCCGATGATAAAGGCGGAGAAGCTTCTTGAGGTTGGGGATGCGGAAAGTAAGGAATGGCAAAGACCAAAGCACTGTGCGCGCGGGGCCACTTGCTTTGCGGATTTTCTTTGATGCCCGCGTGTTCGGCTAAGTACTTCATATCGCCGTGAAGCCCTTCTTTGAGCCACTCGTTATAAAACGACATGCTAAACGGGCGCTCCAAAGCCGCCACTCCAAAGTGCGAAAAGCCTTCGGTTTGCAGGTGTTGGTCTATAAGAGATTGAATCTCCTGGAGCGTCACGTAAATTCTCTTTCCGGGGTTAAAGTCTTTCACTACAATAAGGCCATGGCGACTGTGCAAAGCATCTTAGAAACTCATCCCCATTGGCCGGCCGTGGAAGACATCTACCACAAGTTGGGGGCCCGTGGCTATAAGGCCTTTTTGGCGGGCGGATGCGTGCGGGATGCGCTTTTAGGTATTTCAGCCAATGATCTGGATGTGGCCACCGACGCCACCCCTGAAGAAATTGAAAAAATCTTTGCAAACACGGTGGCCGTGGGGAAAAGCTTTGGCGTAATGCGGGTGCTGATAGGGGATGCTGATATTGAGGTGGCGACCTTTCGTTCTGATGGTGAATACAAAGATGGTCGACGCCCCGAAGGCGTTCATTTTTCAACTCCCGAAATGGATGCCCAGCGACGCGATTTCACCGTGAACGCGCTTTTTTATGATTTAAACTCCCAAGAGGTTTTAGATTTTGTGCAAGGTAAGGCGGATCTTGCCAAAAAAACTTTGCGCACAGTGGGCGATGCTGAAAAACGTTTCGCCGAAGATCATTTACGTCTATTAAGAGCCGCTCGCTTTGTGGGACAATTGGATTTTGCCTTAGAGGTCACGACGTTTGCGGCCTTAAAGCGGATGGCGCCCAAGGTGATGACCGTCAGCGGAGAACGTCTGCACGAAGAAATGGGGAAACTTTTAAGAACCGCCGCCGTGCAAAAGGGCTTAGATGTTTTAGTCAGTTCCGGTTTGATGGCAGAACTTTTTCCGTTCCGGGCCGAAGATGCCAACGGGGAGTACCTCTCATTAGCTCATCATACATGGCAAAGCTTTGCGTTGTTTTTTAGGCAGGCCCCCCTCACGGAAGTAAAGTCACAGCTGGCGCGCTTAAGATTCTCCGTGAAGGAGCAAAGAGCCATCGAACGTGTCTGGGGCCTTTGGCATCAGCCGGAGGAGTTTTTTAAACTCTCGTTAGCAAAGCAGCTCTTAAAAATGAGCGAAGAGGGTGTTCCTTGGGCGTTAACTATTTTAAAAGCGCAGAAGAAGTTTCTGTCAGAAATTGATCTTCTCACCAATGCCTGGGCTAAGATGGGTGAAACTCTTCCGAAGCCATTTTTATCGGGAACAGATGTGCAAGGTCTGCAAGGCAAAGCTATTGGTGACTGCTTAGCCGAAGCTTTTGAATTGCAGCTAGAGCATAAGCATCGTTCCCGAGAAGAAGCCCTAGAGTGGCTTAAATCTTACAAAAAGAAAGCTTAAAGCAAATGACAAATGCATACTTACCAAGTACCTGGAAACGTTTAGCGGCCAACGGGATTGATGAAATGATCATGATTCCATTTTACGCGCCTTTTTTCGGGATCTTTTTTACGATGTTAACCAGTGAAGAAGGGGTGAGCATTCCGATCTTCACGTTTTTTTTGATTCTTTTAGTTCCGGCAGTTTACGAATTTGTGTTTTTAGTTTTGATGCAAGCAACACCCGCAAAATGGCTGTTGGGATTAAAAGTCGTTCCGGCTCATAACTTTGAAGAACCATTAAGTTGGCAGTCGGCCCTGTTAAGAGCCTTAGCTAAACGCTTAAGTCTGTTTTTGAGCTTGGCTATTTATGTCGTGGCGCTATTTCGCTATGACCGCACTCATGCCGTGGACTGGATTGCGGAGACTCGCGTGGTGCAAAATGTACCGCGCCGCAAACCGGCGAAAATTCGTTGGATCCTGGGTAGCTTATTTGTGCTTTATTTCTGTGTTGAGGGTTGGAGTGCGGCCATCAAGGTGATCAAAACAATTGATTGGCAAAATAATCAAGTGCATCTTGATGAACTTTTAGCGGCTTATAATCTGGAAGATTTAGAAGACTTCGAAGTCGAATAGGCCTATTTGTATTTTTTAAAAATAGTCGTGGCCGTTAACATGTCAAGCCCGTCATCAGTGGCTTCAATCGAGTTATCACGCAGCAGTTGTAAAGCTTGGGCTGGCGGCATGGCTTGGCGATGTTCGCGTAAAGATGTTAACTCCATAAAGCGATAAGCAAAAATCATCAGCTTCCCAAGATCGCTTAAATCTTCGCCGGGCAGAGCCTTGGGGAAGCCCTTGCCGTTAACCTTTTCACGGTGTTGTCCAATGGCTTCAGAGATTTCCACCGACAAAGGAACCTTTTTAGCTTTCACCATATTGACGGAGCGGTCGGGATAAAGATGAAACTCTTTAAGTTCTTCAGGGGTGTAATACTGGGGATCTTTTTCAGCCATGGCCACGGGCATTTGGGAAAGACCCACGTTGTGGAGCAATCCCGCTAAGGCCGCACTTTCGCGTTTTTCAGGTCCCCAACCCATGGCTTGAGCAAAAAACGCGGCATAGGCCGATAAACAGATGCAGTCATGATATAGCGTGCGTGTGTTGCCGGTGAAGCGGAAGATCTCCGTAAAAAGAGTTTCTTTATCAAGGTCTTTGGTTAATTCAAAGTCGGCAATGATCTCTTTGCATTTATCAAAGATCAAACGGCCCCCAGAAAAGTCGGTGGCCGCACCATTCAGAAATTGCGCCATGATTTCATAAATCGCTTTTTTAGAGCGGTGAAATTTTTCGGTCATTGAGACCGGGAAGGGGGAGTTTCTTAAAGACTGCACCGTGCGGGCGTATTCAAAAAACTCTTTGCGCTGAGTTTTTTTGATATACATTTGCTGTTTTAGACCCAGGAATTTCGCAATTTGCTTTTCATCTAAGATGTCACCGGCTTTTCGCATGAGAACGGAGCGATGGTTGGCGGGGAGATGGACGTAGACATCAAAGTTAATATTCATCTGCGCTTCGATATCACGCAAATCCACCGGCATTAAGGCGGTGATAGGGATGTTGTCGCCTTCCATTTCAACCGGAGCTAGCTGCAATACCATGTCCGAAATAAACTCGCGGTCAAAGTTGATATGCATCATTTCGTCGGCACCGTTTTTTTTGATGGCGTCGAAATTCAACGGAGCGGCCGCGGAATGAAGCACGATCACATGGCAATCACTGAAATTCATTTTGACGGATTGAACCCACTCGTTTGTAGAGTTGGATCCATCTTGTCCGTCAATCAAAGCTAAAATGGGATGGAAATTCTGAGATTCAAGAGCTTCGTCGACAGTTTTGAACTGACGAAGTTGATAGGGATAGTAACCTTTCAGGATCACTTTGACAGCATCCATGAAGGAATCTCGGGGACTCCCTATGAGTACGTCAACAGTCGATCCTGAAGAAGCTGCCATTACTGCACCGTGATCTCCACGTAAAATGTGGATCCATTCGTTAAGTTAAATGGTATCACAAGAGTGGCCCCTTTATCAGCCTGGGTGATTTTAAAATCACCAGAAATGACAGAGGGAATGGCCATTTCGAAATTGTAACCCAATTGATTCAAAGTGGTTTTGGCCGAGCCATAAATCATATTGGTCATTTCGCCCACGGCATCGGAAACATCAGAGTTTATTTCCGTAAACTTCTCTCCCAGCATGTTTTCAAGGATATGAAAAATGCTCTCTTTGCCATAAGAAATCAAAAGAGTTCCTTTAAGTGGAGGGGCGACCATTCCCACCATGCCCGCGATCTCGCCTTTTAAAACGAATGTCGGTTCGATGAAGGGCTTGCCCGGAGTTGCGTCCGTTTGCGCGATGGTCTTAAGAGTTTTAATAACACCGTCTACGAAAGCGTTAATAAGACGCTTATCAAACAACGGATTAATAGCGTCGACTTTTGGAGCTGCAGACATATATTTTTCCTCTCAACCTTAAGAAGCTTTCGCTTGAGTTGAAGGGTTGTGTTTCGCCCACACGCGTTCCATTTTTGCTTTCAATGTGGCGGAGTTGAAGGGCTTCACCACATAGTCAGAAACACCGGCTTTAGCGGCTTCTAAAATGTGTTTTTGCTCGGACTCTGCAGTGACTAGCATGAAAGGGCTTGCCTTAAAGCGGGGGTCTGCTTTGCAGGCCTTTAAAAGGTCAATCCCTTGCATTCCTGGCATATTCCAGTCAGAAATGATGAAACCGTAAGGTTTGCCCGCGTCATGAGCGGCTTGAATCATCGGCAAAGCGGTTTTACCGTCATCGGCTTCCTCGACATTTGTATAGCCAAGCTCATTTAGCACTTTTTTGATGATTTTTCGCATAGTTGCGAAGTCATCCACCACTAAAAACTTCGTATCTGTGGGAAACATAATATCTCCTGAATTGTTGGAATCCTGTAAAATACACACACTGATCGGTCTAGTTTTTTAAAACTAGAGTCCAAACCTATTGCGAAATTTAAAAATCGTGTCAGACTTTATTACAGGTGGTCGTGCTTTAAACATGGACATGAGTCCTAGTTTGAAGTGCCAAGGTGTTCAAGGTTTAGACAAAAGTTTTAAAAAACTAAAACATTTAGCGGGAGGGAGCAAGGATGCTCAGAGATGTCCTCATTCAAAAAGGTCTTTCAAACAGAGAAGCAGAAGTTGCTGAACTAGTTTCTAAAGGCTTATCCAACAAGGAAGTTGCGAATCAGCTGTTTGTTACTGAAAAAACAGTAAAATTTCACCTTACTAACATTTATAAAAAAATGAATGTTAAGTCTCGTGCACAATTGATCGTATGGTGCTTGCCTCACCTTGGTTTCGTTGAAACTGAAGTGCGCGCAGAAAACAACAATCAATCGGCAACGGCTGCATCTGCTTATAATAACAATGCAACTCAAACAATCCCGGCGGGATCGGCAACTGTATCTGGCGGAACAACAACTCTTCCAGGCAGCGGCATCAACCGTGGCGGTAACTCTGATATCGGAATGGGCGGCATCTAGTCGTTCGTCTCTATAAAAGAGATTGCTTTAAGGCGCAGGTAAGTTAGGATTTTTCCTAACAACCTGCGCTTTCTTTTTTTGTGCTTAAAGACTTTGTAGCTAAAGAGGTTTTTCATCATGGCTGGCACCAAACCCGTTTCTGCATCTCAAGTTATCATGACCGAACTAGTTCTTCCTTCGCACACCAACGCGATCGGCAGCATTTTCGGGGGTACCATCATGGCGTGGATTGATATAGCGGCCGCCATCGCCGCGCAAAGGCATTCGGGCCGAGAGGTTGTTACGGCGAGTATTGATCGTTTGGATTTCGTAGCCCCTGTGTACAAAGGCTGGGTCGTGAACATGAAGGCCAGCGTGAATTTCACTTCACGCACCTCCATGGAAGTCGGTGTGCGGGTGGATGCGGAAAATCCCAAAACCGGTGAAACTTTTCACACGGCTTCAGCGTACACGACTTTTGTGGCATTAGGATCTAACGGCAAACCGATTGAAATTCCGGGTTTGGAATTAGAAACGGACACCGATCGCCGTCGCTTTGAGGCCGGTAAAAAACGCCGAGAGATGCGTTTAGCGCAAAAGAAGTCCTAAAAAAACAGAGACAAGGACGTCGCGAAGCACGACGAATAAACATTTTTAGTTACCCTTTGTATAGGTGTTCTTCACCGCCTTCTTCTTTTTATCGTCGCTGGGTAAAAAGCGACTCATTTTGAGTCATTGGCATAGTTTGCAAGCTTTCGAGGTGACGAGGAGTCTTGCGATGAGGATGGCTATTACAAGTGGACTTATATTTTTTCTTAGCGCGGTGAGCACGCAAGCTGGTATTTATATGCGCCCGCAACCTTGGGGAGATCAATCTCAGATTGCCGTCTGTTTTGCCGACAAAGACACGAGAGCCTCTGTTCTTGCATACACGGTGACCGGAGAGGTCACCAAAGCACGCTCACAACTTTCTGCATGGAGCCGGGACTTAAAAAATCGCGTCAAAAAACTTGTGACTTCTGAATACTCAAAAGAAAAAACGGGCGTAGAGTTTGTCGGTTGGGATGACTGCGGCAGCGGTTCTGGCGATGATAATTCCGTGGTGAATCTTTTTATTTCGACAGCGGATGCTAAAAAACTTGCGCGGTCCACGGAATATGGACGAGCTTCTATCGGACCTAATTTACAGTACGGTAATTTTGCAGAAGACAAGGCTCCGTTTTTATATGTTCAGCACCCCAGTGCAATGGCGGGTGATTTCATATTTAAAAACCGCAAAGGACTTGCGCAAATTTACTGGGACTCAACCATCTTGCATGAGTTTGGACATCTTGCGGGTTTGCTCCATGAGCATGAGCAAAAAGCCATTCTTCAGGATCCCGCGTGTCAGCGTCGATTTGGGAAAGCTATCAAGAACATTGTGGCCAGCCTGAATTTGCCAGTCAGTTTGACCACGTATTATGAACAGGATTATGCGGCCGATCCTCGCAGCCCCTATATACAGCATGGTTCTTATGACTCTCAATCCATCATGAACTATTGCTATATCGATGAAATCCGCGACGGTCTTTCCCTTGATCCGCATCGCTTAAGTGACACGGATCGAGCCACGTTAAGGGAAATGTATTCTCAAGAATAGGCTTACAAGGACCAACCCGATTTTCCCGGGCGAGGCATCGGCGACATGTGATAGCGGAAGGTTAAATCACCTGAAGCTTCTTTCCATTGTCCGCCGTCTTGGTAGCGTCCTTTGATTGTGATGAAGCCCATTCCTTCAAAATATTTATACTTATCTTGAACTTTGATTCCTCCGACACGAAAACGACAAAATGGAATGACGGCGCGCCCTTCGTTTCTTTTGAAGGTGGGAACGACATTATCGCCGGACCATAAAAATCCCAATTCTTCACCCGTAAGCACGATGTCTTGGCGGCTGCCCACTATTTCAGGGCCGGTAAAAGAAATCGTCATGCTATCAAGAAATAACGGGCTGGGGCCTTGCCATGACATGCGCACGGTTCCCAGTAAAGCAGTGATCCCTGGAAGATTTAGATCTTCTTTGTTGTTGTAGTCTTTGATCTGGGAAGCACAACTGCGGCCGGGTTCATCTAAAAGAGGAACATAGTCAGCACCACTGATGGAGATGGATGCGGCCATCGCTGGCGCAGTAAATAATGAGACAATGGAAATTAGGAATTTGGACACGCAAGGCCTCCCAAGAAATGTGGTTTTTGAAGTGTGCTGAACTTAGATTTTTTGGATCCCTTTAGTCA
The DNA here is from genome assembly GCF_001592735.1 of Bdellovibrio bacteriovorus. NCBI lineage: Bacteria > Pseudomonadati > Bdellovibrionota > Bdellovibrionia > Bdellovibrionales > Pseudobdellovibrionaceae > Bdellovibrio > Bdellovibrio bacteriovorus. Next base: position 499,517 of record NZ_LUKE01000003.1, on the reverse strand, counting down.
ACAAAGGCCGCGTTTTTCGAGTGTTCGGTATCAAGTCGTTTTCATGTTCTAAAAAGTGTTCCGTTGTAATGAACGAGATTTTTTCGTGACGCCTCGCTTTTCTCAATTAGTTTGTGTTAGCATTTTTTAAAAGAGGACAACGTGACCGATCGATCTTTTGCCACTGTTTTAGAAAACTGCACGCTAGTGACAATTCAAAATCAATTGGTGTCTCATTCATCAGACTTACCGACATTAGGAAATGCTTATTTACCAGAGTTGCAGATAGATCTTGGCGCATTGGTCTTAATCAATTCCATCGGGGTGCGCCAGTTTCAAAACTGGATTGGCGGGATTGAGTGTGACAACATAAAGTTGCTTTATTGCACACCCATCTTTGTTCATCAGCTCAATTTAGTTCATAAGTTTTTACCCAGCCACTGCAAGGTGGAGAGTTTTTTTGTTCCCTATTATTCAGAAACTTCCATGGAAGAAAAATTGGTCCTTTACAATCGCAATGTCGAATTTGAATGGGGCGGGGGAGAGTTGGTTTTAAACAAACCCTTCGTTCTAGATTCGTCCGGTTTACCGATGGAAATAGACGTTCAATCGGATCGCTACTTTGATTTTTTAAAAGAGTATTTCTAAAGAGCTAAAAAATTTTTAATTTGCGTTTGTTATAAAGGAGCCTATCCTAGAGTCAAAGGGATGGATTCCTTATCATGGCTCAAAGTAAGAGCTCTTTAGTCACGGCAGACGTTTCAACTCACCCTTGTGTTAGGTGCGGGGCTTGTTGTTCTTTTTTTCGAGTTATCTTTGCTAAAGATGAAACTCATCCCATGTCCCACAATGTTCCTAAAGATCTCACGGAAAAATTAAATACCGATGAGCGCATTATGATTGGCACTAATCAGGTGAAAATCCGCTGTGTGGCTTTAACAGGGCAAATCGGGCAGTCGGTGAGTTGTTCGATTTATGAAAATAGACCGTCATGCTGTCGTCGCTTTCAAGCAAGTTATGAAAATGGGACGCACAATCCTAACTGTGATTTGGCTCGCAAGAGCAAAGGACTCAAACCCCTGCGGCCCCAAGACTTTCCTCGTCCGGAGCCGACTCCGAAGGCTCCGCCGGTGGATGAAGGCACGCTTTAAGCGTGCCTTGTGTACCTATTTAACGACGTAATCTTTCCAGCGACTCATCAAGGCGGGGGTCAGTTGCGTATAGCAAACCGTGCCCTCCGTCGCCGTCTCTTTGCGTACAATCTGAGCCTCGCGGCCCAAATCAAAGATTTTGTATTCTTCAGAGCGTGGGAAGTACAGCTGCACGTCGGTTTGCATTTCGCTCACCATTTGTGCCATCAGTTTCTTTAACTGTTCTATCCCTTGCCCCGTCAAAGCACTTACAAAAACTCGGGGGTAAGCCTTCACTCGAAATTGTTTTTCTAAAGGGGCGACATCACACTTATTAAAGACGTGGATGATCTTTTTATCCGACCAGTTGAATTCTTTAATTAAGCCCTCAACGACCTCGACTTGTCTTTCCATATTGGGTGAAGACAAATCCACGACGTGAATAAGAACATCGGCCTCTGAAGATTCTTCAAGCGTTGCTTTAAAGGCTTCAATTAATTGTGTAGGAAGCTTCCGGATAAATCCTACGGTGTCGGTCACAACCGACGGAGGGCCATCGGGTAAAAAGATCTTACGTGTTGTGGGATCCAAGGTCGCAAACACTTGGTTCTTGGCTAAAACTTCAGATCCGGTCAGACGATTTAAAAGCGAGCTTTTGCCGGAGTTTGTATAACCAATCAAAGCAAAAGACGGGATCTCGTGGCGACGACGGGATTGCCTGTGTTGCGCGCGATTTTTGCGCACACCTTCAAGTTTATCTTTAATAATGGCCACGCGTTCACGGATACGACGACGATCATTCTCCAGGGCTGTTTCACCCGGGCCCCGTGTTCCGATACCACCGCCTTGACGAGAAAGCGATTCCATCCAAGCGCCAATCATGCGCGGCATTTGATCAAGTAATTGTGCAAGTTCTACTTGAAGTTTTCCTTCAAAAGTCTGTGCTCGTTGGGCAAAGATATCTAAAATCAGCTGATTGCGGTCGATCACGCGAACCTTCACCGTTTGGGCTAAGTTCCGCTGTTGAACGCCGGAAAGCTGGTGATCCATGATGACGATGTTAGCACCGCTATCGCGAACCATCTCGGCGACGTCTTCGACCTTGCCGGTCCCGATCAGGGTGGCTGGATTCCAAGAAGGCAAGACTTGAATCAATGAGCCCACGACTTCACCGCCCGCGGCGGCCACGAGTTCTTCGAGTTCAAGTAAGTTTTCTTTGATTTCGGTAAGTGGTTCGGATTTTAAACCTACACCGATGACGATAGCGCGATCTTGCGCAGTGACCTTTGAGTTGAGGAAAGCTTGATTAGTCAAAGAGTTCGACCCTCCCTTGGTACTGATAATAGGCTAGCATAAGGTGGTCTAGGGACAAAGTTATTTTTCTGTCACTGCAATCAGTGAATTTCAGTGTAAAATATTGACGGATAAAGGTCTAGATTGAGAACATTAAGCCCCATGATTACCAGTATAGATAAAATAATGGAAGACTTTGGCCTGGGGCTCGCTCGCGACGGTCGAGTGGAGTTGAAAGTTCATCAGGCTGAATGGGATCGGGCCTTTATTTTTGAATCCGAGCGTATTCAGAAGGCGATTTCTGACTTCCCTATGTCTTTGCACCACATGGGCTCTACATCCATCTCGACGATAAGTGCGAAACCCATTTTGGATATCCTAGCGGAAGTTTCTTCTATAGAGAAAATGGATAAGGCACAGAGCGTGTTAGAGGCGCTTGGATATGAATATAAAGGGGAGTATGGAATTCCCGGTCGTCGTTACTGCGTTCTTTATAATACGGATAAAACAAAAGGCTTCGTGCATCTTCACGCATTTGAGTTTGGTGATAAAGAAATTCAAAAGCATTTGTTGTTTCGTGATTATTTAAGGACTTTTCCTGACGTGGCTAAAGCCTATGAAAATCTTAAGAAAGATCTGTCTTTGAAGTTTAAGCGCTCAGAGTATTCAGAAATGAAAAGTGAGTTTATCAAAAAGACATTGATTGAAGCTCGCGCGGAGTTGACGCGCTAGTGCTACCTACGTAGGTAGTGCTACCGCGTTATCGCATCAAGCGGTTCTATTGAACCGCTTGATTGCTTGCTTCCCGCGCTTTAAGAACACCTTTAATAAACTGAGCTTCAAGGGCCGTGAACACAACCGAGTTCACGATGCCATCCACCGTTGTAGTTCGTTGCAAGATATTTGCGGAACGACGAACCCCCGTTAAGAAAGGTCCAATCACTTCGACTTTGCCCACTTGTTGAATCAGTTTGTAAGTGATGTTGGCGGACTCTAAGTTCGGGAAAACTAAAATGTTGGCGCCGCCTTTAAGGTCTGAGAAGGGGAATAAGCGCTCGGTGATCTCGGCATTGACGGCGGCATCGGCTTGCATATCACCATCGACCATCAGGCCTGGACGCATTGATTTTACGATTTCTGCTGCCCGTTTCATTTTCTTTGGCGTGCCATCAGCACCGCTGAAATTTGAATAACTTAACATCGCAATACGTGGTTGGATGCCGAAGTATTCAACAATCTTTGCTGCTTGCAAAGCAATCTGGGCACATTGTTCTGCTGTTGGATTGAAATTCACCGTGGTATCCGCCAGCAATAAAAATTTATCCTCAAGCAAAACAATATTTAAGCCGGCCGGCACCGCATTTTTGTAAACGCCCACCGTTTGTAATACAGGCTTTACGGCATCCGCATAATTGATCGAAGATCCAGAGACCATCCCGTCCGCTTCGCCCATATGGACCATCATCGCGGCAAAGTAATTCGGATCGGCCATCAAGCGCTCGGCTTCGCGCATGTTTATGCCTTTGCGTTGGCGATTGGCGTAAAGTTTTTCGACGTAAGAGAAATATTTCGGATAGCTCGAAGGGTGAATCACCGGGACATCTTTTAAAGCCGGGATGTCTAGGGTTGCGATTTTTTCTTTCACGCGCTCAGGGTAACCCAATAAAATCGGCTCGCAGATTTTTTCATCAACCAAAGTGGCCAGCGCCTTCAGAACTTTCGTGCTGGTGCCCTCAGGGAAAACGATTTTAGGTAATTTGCCTCCGTTGGCGGCCGCATTTTGATGAACGCGGTTGATTGCGGAACGAATAAATACTTTGGAAGGACCTTGAAGCGCCTCTAAAGTTTCGCGATATTGATGCCAATCTTCGATATGGCGAGTGGCAACACCTGAATCCATCGCGGCTTTCGCCACGGCAGGAGCAACACGCATTAAAACGCGCGTATCAAAAGGTTTGGGAATGAGGTATTCACGACCAAATTTAAAGCTCTTACCACCGTAAGAAGAAGAGACGTTGTCTGGAACATCTTCGCGCGCCAATTGTGCCAAGGCGTGAACCGCGGCTAATTTCATTTCTTCATTGATTTGAGTGGATCGCGTGTCCAAAGCACCACGGAAAATAGACGGGAAGCCCAAGACGTTATTAACTTGATTAGGGTAATCAGAGCGGCCCGTAGCGATGATCGCATCCGGACGAGCGGCGCGGGCTTTGTCGGGAGTGATTTCTGGCTCTGGATTTGCCATGGCAAAAATAATGGGATCTTTCGCCATGTCTTTAAGCATTTCTGGAGTTAAAGCGCCAGCCACCGAAAGGCCCACAAAAACATCCGCACCTTGAAGGGCTTGAGTTAAAGTGCGGGCTTCCGTTTCGGCAGCAAAGAATTCTTTGTATTTATTCATGCCCACCGTGCGGCCTTTGTAAATCACCCCTTGAGAATCACACATGATGATGTTTTCACGGCGTGCGCCCAACGCGATAAAGATTTTCGCACAAGAATTTGCCGAAGCGCCTGCACCATTCACGACGATGCGCACATTTTCCATTTTGCGATTGGTGATTGAAGCCGCATTCAACAAAGCCGCACCAGAAACGATCGCCGTTCCGTGCTGGTCATCATGGAAAACCGGGATCTTCATTTCTTTTTTTAGTCGCTCTTCGATTTCAAAACACTCGGGTGCTTTGATGTCCTCAAGATTGATTCCGCCAAAAGTAGGTTCTAAAACGCGAACGGCGTTACAGAAAACATCCACGTCTGTGGCGGCAACTTCAATGTCAAAAACATCAATGCCCGCAAACTGTTTAAATAAAATCCCTTTACCTTCCATCACCGGTTTTCCCGCGGCGGGTCCGATATTGCCTAAACCTAAAACCGCGGTGCCGTTAGAGATCACGGCGACAAGATTTCCCTTGGCGGTGTAGTCGTAAACTTTGGCGGGATCCTTGGCGATTTCTTTACAAGGGGCTGCAACGCCTGGAGAGTAAGCCAACGCCAGATCTTTTTCGGTCACACAAGGCTTAGAAGAGATAACTTCAATTTTACCGGGCTTACCTTGAGCATGATAGTTCAGGGCCTCTTGATCAAAGTTTGCTTGCGTTGGTTTTTCGGTTTTTGTTTCCAAGGATGCTCCTTCATTAAAGTTCTCAAAAATCCGGCCGGCGGGAGAAATAAAAAACACAGCTCAGAGTTGAAGTCGTTACTCTACAAAAGGCGCAAGAGAGGGTCAATCAATGGGGACTTTGTCGCGGCTCAGCCAATGCCGATTTCTCGAATGAAAATGTCGCAGAAAAACAACGCTTTTGCATAAGTAAACAAACTGCCTTGATTCGAGGCAAAACTGTGAGTTCGACTTTCTTCGTCCACCGATGAATCAGATGCCGAAGTCGAGGTTTCTTGACCTTGAGGATATAAGAAATCCCCTCGAGAAATAGATTATTTGCTCTAATAAATCCTTTTCTTCCTCTATAGACAAGCATTTCCTGTAAGAGTCTTGAGCCAACGCGAGGCATCGTCAAAAATAAGATACTTAAATTTCCTTTATAGATCTTTGACGTTTGTCCGAAAAGACATATGATTTTAATGGCTTATAAGTTACTCCGGCGAGTCACGGAGTGCAGACAAATGAAGGAGCTGCTCATGAAGTCACCACGCGATGTCGTTCTGGTGGAAGGTGTTCGTACCCCGTTTGCAAAGGCAGGGACAAAAATTAAAAAAGTTCATCCTGCCGATCTGGGAAAAACGGCTTTAAAACAATTGATCGCGCAAACAAATCTAGATGTGAATTCTGTTGATGAAGTCATCATCGGTAACACGGGCAATCCTCCTGATGCCGTCAATATCTCTCGGGTTGTGGCTTTGAATGCCGGCATCCCTTTGAAAACATCGGCGTACACGGTTCATCGCAACTGTGCTTCCGCACTCGAGTCTATCTCTAACGGTTATGAAAAAATCAAATCGGGAACGATGGACGTGGTTTTAGCCGGGGGGACGGAGAGCATGTCGCAAATGCCCACTCTTCCGCCCAAAAAATTCCAAGAGATTTACGAAAAACTTTTTGCGGCTAAAGGCCCTAAACAAGCTCTTCCACTTTTGTGGGCGCTTTTTAAAGCCGACATGAAACAAATCAAAGCGCTTCTCCAAGGAAATATGCGCGATGAATATTTCCCACAGATTGCAGTGATGTTGGGGCTTACAGATCCTTTCGTCGGCATTAACATGGGACAAACCGCTGAGATCTTAGCAAAAGAGTGGGGATTAACTCGCGAGATGCAAGATCAGTTCGCTTTGCGTTCACACCAAAGAGCATCCCAGGCCACAAAAGCAGGGCTTTTGCGTCAAGAGATCACGCCTGTGTATCTTGCCCCCGAGTACAAAGAAGTCGTTGCCGATGACATCGGTCCTCGCGACAATCAAACGATGGAAGCTTTAAGTAAATTAAAACCCTTTTTTGATAAAGCGACCGGGTCGATCACGGCGGGGAACTCTTGCCCGATCACGGATGGGGCGGCGATGGTGCTTTTAATGTCTCGAGAAAAAGCCGAAGCGCAAGGCTACAAGCCTTTGGCGACAATTCGCTCTTACGGTTTTGCAGGGTTGGAGCCCGAGCGCATGGGGTTGGGCCCGGCTTACTCAACGCCATTGGCCTTAAAACGGGCCGGTCTTTCAATGAAAGATATTGGTTTAGTGGAGCTCAATGAAGCTTTTGCCGCGCAAGTGATGGCTTGCCAACGCGCGATGGATTCAGATCAATTTGCGCAAGAAAAATTAGGTCTGTCATCCAAGGTCGGAGAAATCCGTGATGACATCTTAAACGTCAACGGCGGCGCTATTGCTTTCGGCCATCCGGTCGGTGCAACGGGCACTCGCATCGTACTGACATTGGCTAAAGAAATGAAAAGAAGAAATACGCAATTCGGTTTGGCCACACTGTGTATCGGTGGCGGTCAAGGCGGAGCAATGATTTTAGAGAATGAGGGTTAAGATAAAATGAGCATCCAGGAAAGCATCAAGATTGTACCTCAAGGTGATATCGCCGTTGTTGAATTTGACCTTGTCGGAGAGAAAGTTAATAAGTTCTCAACTCCGGTGATGATGAGATTGCAGGAAGTTTTAGGAGAGCTCAAACGCTCTTCTTACAAAGCGGTGATCTTTAAATCTAACAAGGCAAAGATATTTATTGCCGGCGCTGATATTGAAGAAATCAAAAGCATGACCACCAAAGAGCAGTTTGAAGCTGCGGTGAAAGGTGGTCAGGACATCATGAATCAAGTGGAAGATCTTCCTATGCCTACGATAGCGGCCGTGAACGGCGCTTGCATGGGGGGAGGGTGTGAATTCATCCTTTCTTGTGATTATCGTATCGCTTCTGAAGACTCTTCGACAAAAATCGGGTTGCCTGAAATTCAATTAGGCATCTTACCTGGTTTTGGCGGAACTCAGCGCATGCCGCGCGTGATTGGTTTGCAAGCAGCCTTAGATATTATCTTAGCCGGAAAATCAGTGAATGCGAAAAAAGCCCTTAAGATCGGGCTTGTTGATAAGATGGTTCATCCTAATTTGTTGATGGATCAAGCGACAAAATGGGCCAAAGAAATCATCGCTAAAGGCGGACAAAAGCGCCGCAAGCAGTTCCAACCTCAAGGTGTCATGAACAAGGTTCTTGAAAGTGCCTTGGGTCGCGGCATTGTTTTCAAGAAAGCGCGTGAAGGTGTCATGAAGGCCACCAAAGGTCATTACCCCGCGCCACTGAAAGCTTTGGAAGTGATTCAAAGAACGTATGGCAGCAGTGATCGTGAAGCCGGTATGCGCATTGAGCGTGAAGGCTTCTGTGAGCTTGGTATCACCGACACATCTAAAAACCTGATCCACGTTTTCTATTTGACTGAAATGGTAAAAAAACAAACCGGCGTGTCAGGCGTGAACGTCAAACCCAAAGAAGTCAAAGCGATGGGTATTTTGGGTGCAGGAACCATGGGTGGTGGTATCGCCTATGTGGCCGCAGACAAAGGTATTCACGTGCGCATGAAAGACTTAAACTCAGACGCCTTGGGTAAAGGTCTTAAGCACGCCAGTGATTTGTGGATGAAATTATTAAAACGTAAATCTATCGATAAATATCAATTCCAACAAAAAATGGATTTGGTTTCTGTAGGTACGGACTACGCGGGTTTTAAAAATTTGGACGTGGTGGTTGAAGCCATCGTTGAAGATATGGGTATCAAGCAAAAAGTGATCGGTGAGTGCGCCGGTCAAATGCGCCCTGATGCGATCATTGCGACGAATACCAGTTCATTGTCGGTCACGGAGATGTCCAAAGGTCATCCTCGTCCGGAATTTTTCGCGGGAATGCATTTCTTTAATCCCGTAAATAAAATGCCGTTGGTGGAGGTGATTCGTGGTGAAAAAACCTCGGATGAAACCATCGCGACTATTTTTGAATTAACGAAAAAAATGGGCAAAATGCCGGTCGTCGTTAAAGATGGTCCGGGTTTCTTAGTGAATCGTTTGCTTTTGCCTTACATGGCCGAAGCGGCTTTCTTAATGCAAGAAGGAATGAGCATTGAATTCGTGGATAAAGCTTACGTCAAAGAATTCGGCATGCCGATGGGGCCGTTTGAGTTGATGGACGAAGTCGGCCTTGATGTTTGTATCAAGGTTTTAAAGATCTTCAAAAAAGCCTTCGGTGATCGTATCGAGATGGCGCCGCTCATGGACAAACTGGGCGAGTCCGGTCGCTTGGGTCGTAAGAATGGTAAAGGATTCTATCAGTACTCGGAAGACGGCAAACGTGGTGACGTGGATCAATCTATTTATGGCGTTTTAGGTTTGGGAACTCCGACGAATCCTTACGATTCTAAAGAGTGCATTGAGCGTGGCGTTTTTGCCATGGTGAATGAATGTTCTTTGGCGTTGATTGAAGATCGCATCGTGGAAACTCCTCATGAAGTCGATCTAGCGATGATCATGGGAACGGGCTTCCCGCCGTTCCGTGGTGGTTTATTGAAGTACACCGACACCATTGGCACTCAATATGTGGCTGATCAGTTAGCCCTTTATGCTTCTAGCCGTAAGGCCCCTCGCTTGAAACCGAGCACGCCGTTAACGAACATGGCGAAATCGAATCGAAAATTCTATTCATAATTTTTAATTTCATAGATCCTATAATGAGCCCGGAGCTTTGAGCTGCCGGGCTTTTTTTTGAAAAAAATTCAGCCTTCTCATACCACCTTTAGTTCACCTCCGAAATCCGGCATAAATACGGGGTGTTTTTGTTCCTGTTTTTAGGGGGTTCTCGATGCGTATGACCAATCTTCTTTTTGTCGCCTCATTGGGTTTGGTGTTATCGGCTTGTACCAATGAATTCGCTGCTCTTAAATCGGCGCCCGTTTTAAGCGAAGTTCCCGAAGTAAAAAAAGCTCCTCCTGAAATCAAACAGTCTTTTTCAAAAGCCTCCGTGGACACTTGCGAGAAAGCGTCTTGCATCACGATTCAAAAAAAATCTTTAGGGAAGATTTTTTTATTAATAGCTTCAGGAAAAACCGCGGGTTCAACTCCGCAATGGTATGACTTAAAGCCCTTGGTTGTCAGTTTTGAAAAGTCTGGCGGTAAGCTCGCCCTTTTAGCTGAAAATTACACCAGCATTTATGAAGAAATTAAAACCGTTAATTTAATTCAAACTTTCGATGTGATTTCCGAAGATGAAAACTCGGTCACCTTTGATTGGGGTGGGGGGCTTAAAACCTTGGTGCATCAACGTTCTTATGACGTTGATAACGTTCGTGGGGGGCAAACGGACTTAACGGACGCGTCACTCAACTCTTTGGCCGTGATTGATTCCTTTGTTCGTGGGATTAAGTTTGATGATAAAAATATCGAGTTAGAGCAGATCTCCAAAATCCGTGCGGATGGCATTAAGGGTGACGGCAAAAATATTCAACTAGAAACCAAAGAAGAAACTTTGGCCATGAATATTCAAATTCGCGCTTATGAACCGGGCAAGAATTTTTCTCCGAAAGCGGCCGATAAAACCCGCCAAGTTGGATTTTTTGTCACCAAGATCTCTAAACCTGGATTTAGTCGCGAGCCTATTAACCTTGTGACGAAATGGGATCTTTCGCCCGAAAAAGGCCCGATCGTGGTTCGTATTTCAAGTGCGGTTCCCGCAGAGTATGTGCAAGCCGTGAGTGAAGGGGCGTTGTACTGGAATAAGGTTTTTGGTCAGGATGTTATTACGGTAAAAACGGGTGTTGATCCCCAAGCCGGTCCGGAAGATCGCAGCATCTTTATCCGTTGGATTCCGTGGCTTGACTCAGGCGCGGCTTACGCTATTGGGCAATCAGATCCTTTGACAGGTGAAGTTTTGCGGGCGCAAGTATTTATGCCTTCGGTTTTTACTAGCGTCGGTTCGGCGGATCTTGTGGATCTTAACGAAGGCAGCCCGGTGGCTTATGGAGCTATCGCCTGTGATTTAAAACCCGCTTTAGAAGCCCTGGCTGAGATGTCGCGAGAAGCTTCGGATTCTCAGCGTCTGCGTTTAGCGCAAGACGGAGTGCGCTCGACCGTGGCGCATGAATTGGGTCACGCTTTGGGATTAAGACATAACTTTGCTGGGTCTTTTTCGGCGAAGGCTTCGGCGAAAGACATCCGAGATTCTGCGCGCAGCTATTTAAAAAATCCCCAACATCCTGGTGTCGAAACATCCACCACCATCATGGATTACGTTTCGGGTATTGATAATATCTTGATGTCGGCACGCTTAAAAACGGCGGCTCTTTCTTACGATAAAATGGCGATGGATTGGGCGTATGCTAAGGACGACAAGGCGTTAGATTCTAAAATTTCATTATTCTGTACGGATGACGATATTTCGTTAGCGGCCAGTCAGTCTTTGCAAATTTATGGATGTGAGCGCTTTGATGCCGGTAATAATCCGCTTTTAAGAAAAGCCTTAGATAGCAAGGATGATCGCACAGGTTTTGTGCGCGTGCTTTTTGCTTCGATCCTCGGTCGTCGATATCCGGCGGCGGATCCCCAAGTGGTGAATGATTTAAAAACTGTTTTAGCTGACACCATGAAGTGGGGTCAGCTCAATGTGGCGGATCTTAAGTTTGTGAGCCAAGCCGTTCTTATCAACAAAACCAAAGAAGGCTCTCCGGCTCCGACATTTATGTCTATTCAGGCGGCAAAATCAGGTCAAGTCTTGCAATCAAAGGTGGGTGCAGATCCCGAGCTCGACAAAGCTCGAGCGGCTTCTTTAAAAGAAGCGCAAGGCTATGCGGGATTATTAAATCTTTTATGGCGTAATGACGATGGTTCTTTGGCTTTAAGCTGGCTCGAAGATCAAATCAACGAGCTTAAAAACAGTCCTTATCTGGCTTCCGGTAAAACTTTGGGGGGACGAGAGTATCAGTTCTCCGAGAGTGAACAAAAACTTATTATCGCGTTCTTTGAGTCGTTGGTGGCGGTAAATAAAACAGCATTAACTACGGGCCTTGCGACCTTGTTGCCGAACGGGACTACAACTTTATTAGCGAATCAAATTTTGGATGAGGCTCAAGCAGCTCAATTGGCCGATCTTTATTTAGATTTATTAGATGCGCAAAGTGGGGTTGTCGAAGTGAAGGTCGGACCGGGGCTGGCGAAAACCCTGACTCTGCCGGTGAAGTATTTTTCGAGTGCGGAACGCACTCAGTGGGCAGGTTTATTAAGATCTCGTGCGATGGGTTTTGATTTAGAATTAAAGCGCGCCCTGATTTTACAACATTTAACTGACGCTATTACGGTGGTGTTAAAAGAGGCCGACCCTACGGTCGATCCGTTAGCGGTGGCGGCCGATCCCGCAGCGTTGGTGGAGCGCCTTGAAAATGCCGATCTGATTGATGAAGAAGCCTCCTTGTGGTTAACCCAGGAAATCACGGTGTGGAAGGCTCTTAAAGGCCTTCAGTAATCAGCTATCATAATTCTGGCTAAAATCTAAACAGCTGTGCTCCGAAAGGGGCACTTTGTTTTTAAGTGTCTCGCATTGAGATGCCAAATCCACTTTAATGCGACTGTGGAAAGATTCGTGTGGTCCACCTCTTGCCTTATCTCTTGGCAGGAGGCTTTTTATGAAAACATCTTTCTTATCAAAATCAGTAATGGGCGTGTTGGTGCTAGCGGCACTCACTCTTTCGGCCTGTGCAAAGAAAGATGACTCAGCCTCGGGCCGGGTGGTCACTCGCGGCGGCAGTGGGATTGTCACTCAAAACACGTGCGGGAACGCGGCTCAAGCCCAAGCTGTTGGGAAAATCTTTGATAGCCAATCTTATGGATCGCGTTTTGAAGAACAGGTGAAGGCGTTTGTTTCTGCCACATTGGACCCAGAGGCTTTAGGAACGATCAGTGGTAATATCAATGATGCCACCGGGATTGATTTCACCGCCTCGTTTCCGTTTGATAGCAATAATCAGTTGATTGCTGCTCAAGCGAGTATTTCGATTAAGATTTTCGATTCTTACGCAAAAACAACTTATAATGGCCAAGTGGTCCCACCTTATGAGGTGGCGTTTAGCCAAGCTAAATCAGGCACGATTAATCGCAACACGCGTCAAATCAATGTGGTTTTTGAAGACGAATTCGGCAGCATCACTTTGACGGGGACCTATGATGGTTCTATGGTGAATGGTAAAGTCAGCTTCAACAACTACAAGGCGTTGAAGGGCAGCCCTCAATCCGGCCAGTTAGGTGACTTTAGAATCTATCAATGCGCTATGATCCACTAATAAGCGCTGCGTCTTGCTTCGCCCCCACTCGAGTTCGAAGATGGGGGCATGCCTCAAAGGTTCATTTTCGACTCTTCCATTTTAAATTCCGTTGTCGGTGGACATTCCGCGATTGAGATCCCTAAGCTCAATATTCTTACGCTCGAGGCCGCGAGTTCTTTCATTTTGAATTATGGTTTTGATATCACTCGCGAATCCGATTTAGAAAAACTTTGGTATTATCATCGCCGCGCTCTTGTGTTGATGGTCGAAAAACTGGGTTTTGTGGATTCAGAAATCCCCGAGATGTTCCGTGATCGTCGCCATTTAGGGGATATTCGTCAGCTTTTGCTTTTTGCTAGCTCACACAATCCTGAGGAGCAAGAAATGCAAAAATGGGCGTGTGCGATCATCCGTTGCATGCACGTTTTTGTTCATGCAGAGAATGACCTGTTCAGTTCTTTTTCTGAAGAAATCCAATCCCAGATCCTCACTCCATTTCAAGATTGCATTCGTCATGATGGCAATACTCATAGAACGTTTTTGCAAAATGAAGAAAGTAAAGAGTCTATTGAACTTCTAGGCTTTGAAGTAAAGCCTTTTAAGACTTCTTCCAGCACCGTGATCAAACTTTTAGCAAAGCCCGATGCCTTGGCAATGAAGATTTTTGATAAGCTAGGTGTGCGTTTTGTGACGCGAAATCTTTTTGATACTTTTCAAGTGGTGCGGTTTTTAATTCGCCAGAACGTTATTAGTTTCCCGCATATTATGCCGGATCAAAGCTCAAACAATCTTTATCCGGTGGAGCTTTTCATGCAGGTTTGTGATGATTTAGCGCATCGCTTAGACACTTTGGATGAGAAAAACATTCAAGCGGCCTTTGATCAAAAGTTGGCGGAACAAGGGGATAACGTAAAGTTCTTGCGTAAAGAGAATTTCTTTTCTGGCGAAGATTATCGTTTTATTAAATTTATCAGCCGCAAGCTGATTCATGTTAAGCCTTTTGGTGGGAAAGAAGAGTTCAGTTTCTTTTATCCTTTTGAAGTGCAGATCATGGATCATTCGGCCCATCAGAAAATTCTTTCCGGTCCATCAGAACATCAAGCATATAAAGAGCGCCAACGGACGGCGGCTCGCAAGCGTTTGTTCCCCGAGGTTTAGAGTTAAAGCATGATTCTTAAATTACTTTCTTATCCGCGATCTATTCTTGCTACCATCTTGCTGCCTATTCACACGGCGTTTTGTTCGCTGTTGATGATTATCGCGACGTTGCTTTTAAACAACCGTCCTTTAGAGGATCAGATTGTCTATTACTGGACCCGCGTGATTTGTTGGATGTTTGGGGTGAAGGTTCAAGTCGTGGGACTTGAGAATCGCCCTAAAGGTGGTTTTATCTATGTTTTTAACCACTCAAGCTTCTTTGATATTTTTGCGATGGCCGCGTACTTAGGAAGTTTCCGTTTTGGGGCAAAAATTGAACTTTTTAAAATTCCCGTGTTTGGGTGGGCGATGCGCCGGGCGGGCATTTTGCCGATTGCCCGTGAAAAGCGCGAAGAAGTTTTCCGCGTGTACAAAGAAGCAGAAACGCGCATCAAAGCCGGGGAACGTTTTGCTTTATCACCTGAAGGCACAAGACAAGATAACGACAAAGTTCTGGCGCCATTTAAAGCGGGACCTTTTGTTTTTGCGATCAATGCGCATGCGCCCCTCGTTCCGGTGGTGGTTAAAGGGGCGGCGGATGTCATGCCAAAAGGGCACTTTGTTCCGAATTGGGGACGTTGGACAAGCACGATTACCTTGCATGTCTTACCGGCCGTGGATAGTGAGTCGTTTACGACGGCCGATCGTCCCAAGTTTCAAGAAGCCGTTCGTCGCTTGATGGAGCCGTATTTTCTTTAAGTCGTTTCAATCTGGGACGTGTTTGTATCTTAGTGATAAATGGGATTAGATTGATCGCAAGTTTTCCTCGACATACGTTATCGTGATAACAGGGGGAAAAGATGCAAGGTACGTCACCATTTCGCATGGCTGCGGGAATTTTGGTTTTTTGCTCTTTGGGTTTTTTGTTTCAAAATTGTTCTGGATTAAACTCATTTCAAAGTCTGTCTCTTTCTTCGCAAACAAATTCTGACAATCTGTCTTTAGCCGAGCGAGCTTATCCGCAGGAGCTCATGGCGTCCTCTTATCAATCTGCATTGACGGATTGGTTGATCCAAGATGTCTGTGTTAATGAAAATGACGTCGTTATAACTGGGGATCCCGCCACCTGTTTAAAACATCGCAATGTCCGCTTTGGTGAAAACCTGCCGTACTTACTTTCTACAGGGTGGCCGGGGGCTTCTTACAATTATCCGGTTCAAGCCAAAGACGGATCGCTGATGATTATGAATGGCCGATTTTGGTCCTCGCGAAAAGGGGGAGCCATCGGAGATTATTATGGAGAGTTTGTCGCCAGTGGTTTTGATTTGTATCAAACTAAAGGGGACTTTTTTTCAATCACAACGACGCAAGATCAAGGCGGCGGATATCAACCTTTTGCGGGGAAATTAAGCGAGTGCAGTAACCCCGATAAAGGGTGGATTTCTTTTCCTACTAATTTCAATCTTTCATCTGAGTGGCAATTTAAAGAAGATGCATGTCGTTGGTATGCGCGGTGGAATTTCTTAGGTCCTTATCAATACAGCTCCGGGAAAAAATTAGACACGCTTGTCTCTTATCATTTCGCGGGGACGGCTAATAATTTGGGAAATCTGGAGGCCTTCTATTACACTAAAGAGTATGGAATGACCATGTGGCAGTCCTGGGTTTTAGATCCAGCCCTTGAAAATTCCGATACTTGTCCGGGGCCCACGCGCCAAGTTTTTCATGATGGTAAAACTCGTTATCGCTGGTCTTGTGGGGATTCCAGTCATGGGTTGGCATTGACGGAGTCATGGCTTAATCCATTATCCAGTCCTCAAGGTCGGGATGAAGTATTAAGTAAAAATTTGCTGACGCAAGGTGATTTTCCTGCCGGAGAATCTAAGGGTTGGCAACGTTGGCAAAATACCGAATGGCAAGCGGGTGTGGGGCGCCAGATTGATAGTGGCAATGGATATTTAAAAACGGCTTGTTGGCAGAGTAACTGTGTCGGTGCCTCCATTTATCAGGATATTGCGGGTTTGAATTCTGGAAACTATATGATAGCGTTTGGTGCAGTTTTAAAAATGACTTTGCCCCAAGAATCTGCCAGAGCTACTTTGTCACTTTGGTTTGATACGGCTCAAGGGTCTGTTCTGGTAAAAACGGCCTCCGCACAAGTGATGGGAACTTGGCAGAATTTCGGTTCTATGGTGAGCTGGAATTTTAAGGATCGCCCCGTCACAAAAATAAGAATGCAAATTTATCTTGATAAAGCCGGTGTTGAATATAACGTCGACGATGTTTACGTGACGCCGTTTATTACAAATGTCTTATCACCACCGATAAGTTTGACGCCATCGC
This sequence comes from Bdellovibrio bacteriovorus, assembly GCF_001592735.1. Classification (NCBI taxonomy): domain Bacteria; kingdom Pseudomonadati; phylum Bdellovibrionota; class Bdellovibrionia; order Bdellovibrionales; family Pseudobdellovibrionaceae; genus Bdellovibrio; species Bdellovibrio bacteriovorus. The sequence continues at coordinate 482,893 of NZ_LUKE01000003.1, read as the reverse complement.
CATCACCTGTGCCGACGCCAACACCAACACCAACACCAACACCAACACCGGTGCCGACGGTGGTTCCATCGCCGGTGGTCGTGGTGCCTACCAAAGTCGTTTATCTTTACAATCGCTTTTCATATGCCGGGGGCTATGTCGATGCCTCTCGCAATCAGCCCGAGGGGCAAGCGATACATACGGCGTTAGGCATCGGTGCTGGTGCCATTTTCAGTTTTGGTCCTTATCTTACTTTGTCGGCAGGAAAATATGATGTGGATTTCCGTTTAATGTTGGATGTAACAACTAGAAATCTTCAAGAAGAAGTTGCCACCATTGAAGTCACCGCTGATTCAGGCGCAAGGATTCTTGGGCAGCGCATTTTAAAAAGACAGGATTTCGTGGCGGCAGGTGATTACAAATACGTGGATCAGCGTCTCTCGGTTCAATTGGATAGAAATTATTCGGCAGTGGAGTTTCGAGTAAGATGGCACGGGAATACTTATTTACGACTTAGACAGGTGCAGTACTAGTAAGTTTACTTATTTTTCACCGCGATCTTTTGCTAAATAAAGGATCGTGCCTAAAACTGCTAGAATGACGAAGGTGAGGGCATAATCGCTAGGTTCGCGGTTAGTACGTCCACGTCCTGCAAGGGTCCCGGTGACGATTCCAATTCCAACGATAACGACAATGAGTGTTCCTGCGACAGATCTTGGTATCATATGAGTTTAGCGTACGACGCTCCAACGAATATCACCGATCAGACTTTTAAGTTTTACTTTGTTGCCACCGGTGTCGACAGAGATTTGAACTTGCGAGTTGGGTAAAGCTTCGATTTGTGTTAAGCGCAAGATTTTAGGATTTCGATGATACGCTTGTTCAATAGCTAGAGCCAGTTTATCCCAGCGGATGAACGGATCAAAAGTTTTACCTTTATCTAAGCTCTTGTAAGCTCCGACAAACCAAGCTCCATTAGGGTGGATGCTGACCGGCAGATTCTGTTTGCCGAAAAGGGGAACTTGAGTCCACGTCAGGCCATCATCAGTGCGATAAACACCTTCGCTGGAAACCACACCGCGCACCGAACTTTTACTTTCAAAAGCGACAGAGTAAATTTCTCGTTTTAAAAGTTCGTCTGTTGTCAGAGTGTTCGGGCTTGAGGGTTTTTCTTCTAAAAGAAGATTCTTTCTTTTCCAGAAGACTTCACCGTGACCATCGACCTTGCTGACGCCCCAGGCGTAGGCTTCAGGTTTGATGATTTCTACGCGTGAACGAATTTGCGGGCCGTTGAAGTCACGACTGCTGATAACAATACCTTTATTCATCGGGGTGACGAAACCTTGGATTTCCTTTAACGGAATCACCTCGCCTTTTTGTCCGATCATCATATCGTTATTGCGGTAAATGACGGTAAACCAGTTCTTTTTGGGATGATAAGCAAGGCTTGCAAAATCAGCGCGTGAAACAAATTGAGTGATGTCGGCGTATCCGATTTGTCCTTGATACTGAATTTTTAAAAAGCTTTTGGTGATTTCTAATGGAACAATCCTTTGCAAGCGGGGGATGGTGAGAAGCGCTTGCGTGGTGGCTTCTGGTTTTGGGCGCAAAGCCGTTTCCACGAGATTTAAAAATACCCCCGTATCATCGTGACGGTTTTTAAGATGATGCAAAGGAATCCATCCGGTGAGGGCGCCGAGCTTTACCTTCGCCCACATATCATCGGTTTCGGTGATTTCAAGAGTGGTATTTGCTGGAATTTCTTTGAGTCTGAGGGCACCCGTATTCGCGGAATTCAAAATCGCCGTCGCCATCTTGGCATCGACAAAACGAGCCACTTGAATACTGCGCAGAACTTGATTGCTTTCTAATCCATACTCTTTGTGATTCCAGCGCGCGCGGAAGCTCAGTTCGTTTTCACTGCGTTGAAGAGAGTTTTCAAGAGCGGTTCGACTCGCCTGGCCAGACGGAAAGGGGCTTAAGCGACTGCGATAAAAAGAGACGGCCGAACCGGCATCCGACGATAAAGCGGCCCACGACGAAGATGTGCCCAGAACTAACGCTAAACTGAATAAAAACGCAGACCGCATTTATTAAGTTTCAAGGGCGAAGCGGACTCACTCAAGACCAGAAGTTTTGACGTCTAGTCTAAAGTTTAGTAGTCATTATGGGGCTTAATACAAGTTAAATTAACGCGGAGTGGTAGTAATGAAAATTCAAAGTATTGGTGTTGTAGGCGCGGGTCAAATGGGGAATGGGATTGCTCAAGTGGCGGCTCAGTTTGGCTATAACGTGATCATGTTGGACGTGAATGGTTCAGCCTTAGAAAAAGGCATGGCCACTATCACGGGCAGCTGTGATCGCCTGATCAAAAAAGGCACCATGACTGAAGCGGATAAAGCCGCTCTTTTGGGTCGTATTAAAACCGCTCAAGAAACCGCCGCGCTGAAAGATTGTGATATCGTCATTGAAGCGGCGACCGAAAACATTGATTTGAAACTTAAAATTTTTAAAGACCTGGATGCGGCCGTAAAACCAGAAGCTCTTTTGGTTTCTAATACATCGTCCATCTCGATCACGAAAATCGCGGGCGTGACCAAGCGTCCGACGCAAGTGGCGGGAATGCACTTTATGAATCCTGTTCCTTTGATGAAACTTGTGGAAGGCATTCGTGGCTTGCAGACCTCCGATGAAACTTTCGCGGCGGTTAAAGCCTTGGCCGAAAAAATGGATAAAGTTTTTGTTGAGTCCGTAAAAGACATGCCAGGCTTTATCGTGAATCGTATTCTTATGCCGATGATCAATGAAGCCGTTTACACTCTTCACGAGGGTATCGCGAATGTGGAAGCTATCGACAATGCGATGAAGTTAGGGACCAACCAACCCATGGGTCCTTTGACGTTGGCGGATTTTATTGGTTTGGACACGTGTCTTGCGATCATGAACGTACTTCATGATGGCTTGGGTGATTCTAAGTACCGCCCATGCCCATTGCTTATGAAATACGTTGAGGCCGGATGGTTGGGACGTAAATCGGGTCGTGGATTTTATAACTACGCAAAATAGGAACTAAGATGATTGTATCTTCATACAAAACGATTCTTTTAGAAAATAAATCGCAAGGCGTGTGGGTGTTGACCATCAACCGCCCTGAGGCTTTGAATGCTTTAAATTCCACCGTACTAGAAGAAATGGGCGAAGCCCTTCGTCAAATGGGGGAGCTTCCTTTTGATGAAGCGCGTGCGCTTATCATCACCGGTGCCGGTGAAAAAGCTTTTGTGGCGGGTGCAGACATCAAGGAAATCAACGCGCTTGATGAAGACAAAGCTCATTCATTTGCGCAACGGGGGCAAAGTATCTTTCATGAGCTGACATTGCTTAAAATCCCCGTGATCGCGGCCGTGAACGGCTTTGCTTTAGGTGGTGGATGTGAGTTGGCCCTGGGGTGTGATTTTATTTATGCCGCTGAAAATGCGAAATTTGGTTTACCCGAAGTCAGTCTTGGTTTGATCCCGGGCTTTGGCGGAACCGTGCGTTTGGCGCGGGCCGTGGGCCAACGTCGTGCTCGTGAATTAACTTACACCGGCAATATGATCACGGCTCAAGAGGCGCACACCATGGGCTTGGTCAACAAGGTGCTCCCAGCAGCAGAACTTATGCCGGCGGTTCTGAAAACCGTCGAGACAATCTTAGCGAAAGCTCCAATTGCCGTTGGCGCTTCGAAAAAATCCATCAACCAAGCTTGGGATATGGATGTGGAAGCCGCTCAAAAAAATGAGGCCGGTATTTTTGCCGAACTCTTTAACTCCGAGGATGTCAAAGAAGGCACTTCGGCATTCATTGAAAAACGTAAAGCGCAATTCAAAGGGATTTAATTTTTCATGGCCTACACTTTAAAAAATCCAGTTCGTATCGTCACTGCCGCGGCTCTTTTTGATGGACACGACGCCAGCATCAATATCATGCGTAGAATCTTGCAAGATATGGGGGCGGAGGTCATTCACTTAGGTCACAATCGGTCTGTGAGCGACGTGGTGAAAGCGGTTCTTCAAGAAGGTGCCCAAGGTGTTTGTATCAGCTCTTATCAGGGCGGACATATGGAGTACTTCAAATACATGAAGGACTTACTGGATGAAGCCGGTGCAGGTTACGTAAAAATTTACGGTGGTGGCGGAGGCGTGATTGTTCACGATGAAAAGCGTGAACTTGAAGCCTATGGTATCGCCCAAATCTTTCACCCAGATGACGGGCGTAAGTTGGGGCTAGAAGGCATGATCGAAATGATCGTGCGCGGCTGCGACTTTGATATTTTAGAAAAACAAAAAGAATTCAAAACTAAAAAGAACATCTTCCCGGGTGACAGCATTCCTTCGGTGGAATTGGGGGTGGCGTTAACCGCTATTGAAAACAATCACAAAGATTTTTCTTTAGAAGGTTTTGGCCTTGCGGGCTTTAAAGCGAAAACGGCTCCGTTGGTATTAGGCATCACGGGGACGGGCGGGGCAGGAAAGTCCTCTTTGATTGATGAATTGGTTCAGCGTTTTTTAAATGCTTATCCTAACAAAAAAATCGCCGTGGTCTGTGTCGATCCTTCTAAACGCAAAACGGGGGGATCGCTTTTAGGGGACCGTATCCGTATGAACTCCCTTTCGCGAAATCACGTGTATATGCGCTCGGTGGCTTCACGTGGTTCGGGACGAGAGATTGCGTCCTCGTTGCCAGAGATTTTAAAATTCGTGCGGCAATTGGACTTTGATTTTGTGATTGCAGAGACCTCCGGAATTGGTCAGGGGAATATGGCGATCACTGAAGTCAGTGATTTTTCCATGTACGTGATGACCTCTGATTTTGGCGCGCAATCGCAGTTAGAAAAAATCGACATGATCGACTTTGCCGACCTTGTGGCCGTGAATAAAGCCGATCGTCGAGGGGCTTTGGATGCGCTTCGGGATGTAACGAAACAATATAAACGTTCACGCAAAATCTTTGATGATAAAATCACCGTGCCTGTGTTTTTAACTCAAGCGTCTCAGTTTAATGATGGCGGCGTGAATAAACTTTTCTTTGCCTTGGCAGACACCTTAGAAAACAAACAAGCTGGCAAATGGAATGTGGACGCTAAGTTCAAGGCCAATATCTTATCTGCGGAAGAGCACGCGATCATCCCGGCAGATCGTCAGAACTATTTAGCGGAAATTGTTTCCACCGTACATAAATATAAAAAACGCACCGAAGATTTGGCCGAAAAAGCATCAACCTTGGGCAGCCTTAAAAAAGTAGCTCCTTTAGTGGGGGCCTCGCCTGAGGCAGTAAAAAAAGTCGAATCAGATTTAAGCGCCGAATTTACGGGTGAAGAATTAGATCAGCTTAAAAACTTTGAAAAGTTGATTGAAACCTACTCTGGTGATCAGCTGGTCTTTAAAGTCCGTGATAAAGAAATTCGCCAAGAGCTTGTGCGGGAATCCTTATCGGGCACAAAAATCCGTAAAGTCGTCGTTCCGAAGATGAAAGATTGGGGCGATCGCTTCCGTTACATAAAACTTGAAAACGTTCCGGGAGAGTTTCCATTCACCGCAGGCGTTTTCCCATTAAAGCGTGCCGATGAAGATCCCAAACGTATGTTTGCCGGTGAAGGCACACCTGAAAGAACAAATCGTCGCTTTCACTATCTGACAGAAGGTGAAACGGCTCATCGCCTGTCGACGGCTTTTGATTCGGTCACCTTGTATGGACAAGATCCTGATAAGCGTCCGGATATCTTTGGTAAAGTCGGGGAGTCAGGTGTCAGCATTTGTACGTTGAATGATATGAAAAAGCTGTATGCGGGCTTTGATCTTATCAACCCAAATACCTCGGTCAGTATGACAATCAACGGTCCCGCACCGATGATCTTGGCTTTTTATTTTAACACCGCGATTGATCAGCAGGTTGAAAAGAAAGAAAAAGAGTTGGGTCGTAAGTTGACTCAAGACGAATGGAGTAAGCTTGCCGAATGGACTTTGCAACAAGTGCGTGGCACGGTTCAAGCGGACATCTTAAAAGAAGATCAAGGACAGAATACTTGCATTTTCTCTATCAATTTTGCCCTTAAGATGATGGGCGATATTCAAGAATACTTTGTGAATAGCAAAGTGAGAAACTTCTATTCCGTTAGTATCTCGGGTTATCATATCGCCGAAGCGGGCGCGAATCCGATTTCGCAATTGGCATTTACTCTTTCAAATGGTTTTACGTTTGTGGAGTACTACTTATCGCGGGGACTTAAAATCGACGACTTTGCGCCGAATTTAAGTTTCTTTTTTAGTAATGGTCTAGATCCTGAATATGCGGTCTTGGGCCGCGTGGCTCGGCGTATTTGGGCGGTGGCTATGCGGGATCTTTATAAGGGCAATGATCGTTCGCAAAAATTGAAATACCACATTCAAACATCAGGTCGTTCTTTACATGCGCAAGAAATTGACTTTAATGACATCCGCACGACCTTGCAGGCCCTGATTGCGATCTATGACAATTGTAATAGCCTGCACACCAATGCTTATGACGAAGCGATCACCACACCGACCGAAGAATCCGTGCGTCGTGCGATGGCGATTCAAATGATTATCAACCGTGAGTTCGGGATGTCAAAAAACGAAAACCCAACTCAAGGAGCTTATTTTATTGATGAGCTGACAGACCTGGTCGAAGAAGCCGTTTTGGCGGAATTTAAAAAGATCAACGAGCGCGGCGGGGTTTTAGGGGCGATGGAAACTCAATATCAACGCTCGAAGATCCAAGAAGAGTCGATGTATTATGAACACCTTAAACACAATGGCACCTTGCCGATTATTGGGGTCAATACATTTATTAATCCGAAAACTTTGGCGCAAGACTATGTGCCACCGAAAATTGAACTGGCGCGTGCGTCTTATGACGAAAAAAATGCGCAGCTCAATAACGTGCACAAGTTCCAAGAGGAGCATAAGACAGAGGCCGCGAAGGCCTTGCAGTCACTTAAGGACACGGTTCTGAGCGGTGGCAATATCTTTGCGGCTCTGATGGTGGCCGCTCGTCATTGCAGTCTGTATCAAATGACGGAAGCCCTTTATGAAGTGGGCGGACAGTACCGTCGTAATCTGTAATAAAAAAAAGGCGGGGAAACCCGCCTTTTTTAAGTTCCCGGCAGCTCAATTTTTAAATGAGCTCCTCCAGCAGAAGAGTTCGATATACTCAACTTTCCATGATGAAGCTCCGCAATGGTCTTCATAATCACTGAGCCTAATCCTAATGAAAAATGCCCACCCTTGGTAAGGCGGCGCCCGCGGAACTCATGGCGCTCGCCAAAGCTCTTTAAAGCCTCTTCATCAAGGCCGGGGCCGTCGTCATAGATGTGTACTAAAATATTTTTTCCGGCGTGCTCTAAAACCACACGGATCTCGTTTTCCGCATAGCGGGCGGCATTGTCAAACCCGTTACGAAGCAGTCTTAAGATCAAATGACTGTCTCCCAAAAGAGGTGGCGAGCTTGCGGGGTCATATTTCCACATGATTTTATTTTCATGCGACTTCTGGCGAAGCTGCACTTCTTGGGCAATCAAAGCATGCATATCGATTTTTTCGGTGGTCGCTTTATAGTGAGGCTCATCTAACGACGCAATCGTGATCAATTTTTCGATTAAGTCTTTAAAATAATCAATTTCGCCGGCCAATACGCCAAACAGATTGGCTTTATCTGACGAACTTAAACGATCTTGATGCTGCTGTAAGATTTCAAAATTCGTTTTTAAGCTGGTTAAAGGCGTGCGTAAGTCATGCCCCAGTTCTTGTAATAGGGTCTTTCTTTTTCTTTCGGTCAAGTGGATGCGACCCACCAAGGTTTCAATTTCCTCTGCCATACGATTAAAATCTAAAAGCAGTTCGCCGAATTCATCAAAGCGTTTGATTTCAAAACGAGCTTTAAGGTCGCCTGATTCCAATCGGCGTAAAACCGAACGGGCCTCCTCGGATTTGCGACGTAAATAGAAAAACAAAAAGCCCAAGGATCCGATGATCGCGACCGCAATCATTCCAGCCGTTAAAACAGCTTGAGTTAGAAAGAGGGGGCCTAAAAAAGATTTTTTAGGCTCTTTTAAAACCACATAAATATTTTGTTTGGTGTTTAACTTAATCACGGCAAACGAAGAGCCAAAGCCCAGCCATTTGTCGTCAGATTCAACAACGCCGGCAACGGAGGGACGTGGCAATGATTTCCAAGGTAAAACGTCTTGGCCTTCTCGGCGTTCGGCAATGATGTTGCCAATTTCTGAAACGATCCAAATCTGCGGCATCATCATGGGACCACGAGGACCCTCGCCAGGTCTGCCGCCGGGACCGCCAGGTCCTCCAGGTCGGAATTCTCCGTCGGGAGGTGGTGGCGGTGGGCCGCCGTTAAATCCCATCATCGGTGGAGGAGGCCTCATCCCGCGTGGGGGACGAAAGCGGTCTTCTTGAAGAAGACGGCTTCCCATCGCACGAACTTCATCGAAGGATTTGTCTTGAATCTGTCTCTCAATGGAAGAAGAAAAAAATAAAAGAAACTCATCACGAAAACGAGCACTTTGACGAAGGGCGAAGTTATTTAAAAATACCAAGCTGCAAAAGCTAAGCACGAAAGCAAAGGCGATAGCAAATAGAGATATCTTAAGAAGAGCTTTCCGGTTCATGTCTTCATTGAACCGGAAAACTGTTGAGACTTTATGGAATTCTCAATGTGAAACGCTTAGTAGCAAAGCTGAGCCCCTGTTTGCGGGCTGCAGCCCGGCCAGTGAAGTTTTGAGCAAGAGCGATTTTGATCTGTTTTCCAGTGGCCGCCCATTTGGCAATACTTCCAATAAGGACTGTTCACATTGGCAGCTTGGGCCCAGAACGAACGCATCATGGCCGTTAAAACTTGGCGACTTTGTTTTTCAGAAAGCCCCAATTTGCCGGCCGCTCTTTGGACAGCTTCATCGGATGGAAGTTGACGCTTCATCATCGCTTTAAAATCTTTTTCTGTCAGACCAATGGATAAAAAAGACTCCATGCCTTGCGCGCGCACGTTGTTAAACGCGTTGGCGATTCTTGCCGCTGCCGATCTTGGCAATCCGTATTTGGCTTCTAGCTTCGCCGTATTTTTAGACAAGTTTGATGAGCTTGATGCGGCGAAATTGACAAAGTTAGGACTGTTTGGATCCCAGCAGCCCAAGCGGTCACAGTTAGATCCTGGAGGACGGACCGGGCCTCGTGCGGGAGGTGCCGGATAAGGTTCCGTGGGCTCTGAAGGCCACGGATCATTTGGGTACGGATCGTTGGGATAGCGATCTCCCGGATATCCTGGATGCCAAGGATCTGGATAACCAATGCCGATTCCTACGCCCACGCCATTTGAACCATCGCTGACTTCACCACGAGTGCAACCCGTGGCGGCGATTCCTAGTACAACTAATAAACCTGTTAGTAACATCTTCTTCATGAAGGTTTTCTCCTGTTTGATTTCTTGAATGCCCAGTTAACAAGAGATCTTTCAGGGAGGCGATGAAGAGTTTTAAGAATTGATAACTAACAACTCACTTTAAAAGTTCTGTAATCTTATCGGCGATACGCACACCATCACAAGCCGCGGAAGTGATGCCACCGGCGTAGCCCGCACCTTCCCCGGCCGGATAAAGACCGGGATGTGAAATACTTTGTAATGTTTCACTATCGCGCGTGATACGAACCGGACAACTGGTGCGTGACTCCACCCCATACACTTGCGCTTCTTCGGTGATGAAGCCCTTCATGCTGCGCTGAAAGTTTTCAAACCCTTGGCGAATACGGTCTCGCATATTTGCCGGTAACAACTCATCTAAACGTACATTGATTGCGCCCGAAGGCGAGGAGCCGGCTCTTAAAGCGCGCGGCCCCGATTTAGAAGGTCCTTTTAAGAAATCCATCAAATTTTGCGCCGGCAATTCGCGCGTTCCGCCCGCCTCTAAAACAGAATTATAAGCGCGGGTTTCAAGATCACGCCGCATTTTCATGCCGCCCCAGATATCCGCACCAAAGTTTTTCGTGTGATCGATACTGACCACGATCGCCGCATTAGCAAAGGGAGAATTGCGATTGTAGTTACTCATGCCGTTACAGACAATACCATCAGCTTCCGTGCCGGAAGAAAGAACATATCCCCCCGGGCACATGCAAAAGGAGTAAACTCCAACGCCGGTGTTATTATCATGGTGGGCGAGTTTATAGTTCGCTGCACCCAGTTTGGGATGCTCTGAAAACTGACGGTATTGAATTTTATTGATCTCACTTTGCGAGTGCTCAACCCGCAAACCCATGGCAAAAGATTTTCCGTCTAAATGAACACCACTGTCGCGCAAGTGTTGAATCATGTCTTCAGCGGAATGGCCGGTGGCTAAAATCACATGCGGAGATTTAAATTCCGTACCGTGTTCGGTGCGCACGCCGGTGACCTGTTTGCCTTCAAAAAGCACTTCCGTGATTTGTGTGTTAAAGTGAATTTCGCAGCCATTGGCTTTTAAAAATTCACGCATTTTCGGAATCACGCGACGAATACGATCAGAACCTACGTGGGGATTAGAAAGCCACTGAATTTCAGCAGGGGCTCCGAACTGCACTAAGCGATTCATGACGTAAGGAATATGGTCGGATTTAATGCGCGTGATCAGTTTCCCATCAGAATAAAGTCCGGCGCCACCTTCACCAAAGCAGACGTTATTGCGAGGATCCAGTTTGCCGTAACGCCAGTATTGATTGATGCCTTTAATGCGCTGTGCACTGTCAGAGCCGCGCTCAAAAAGCACACACGGCACACCTCTTTCGACAAAGCGAAGGGCGGCAAAAAGGCCGGCGGGTCCGGTGCCGACAATCAAAGGTTTTTCAGAAGGTGTCTTGATCTTTTCAAATTCAAATGTCGGTAAATTCAGAGTTTCGCCTTTTTCGGCGATCTCTACGGTGTAAACAAAGTGGGGAGAGTGAGAGCGTCTGGCATCGACACTTTGGCGTAAGATGCGGTAGGGCCCGTGTTCGGGCATCATCCATTGCAATTTTTCTTCAAGATCCTGGTCAATAGGGATCTCTAAATTCGGGATAATTTTGCTCATGCAGGACTCTTTTCCGGGCGCCTGTTAAACGCCAATGAAATGGGATGAAGGGATATTAAAGCATTTCAATTGCGGTGACAAAGGGGAGGCCGTTTTGGTATAAAGATTTCTATGTCTGTTATCACACGTGTTTTACCGAAAAGAAGAATGAGCCGTTGGATAGGTCACCTGATGCACTGGGAGCCGCCGGCTTTTTTGGCATCGCTTATGATTAAAGCATTTGCGAGCTTTTATAAGATTGATCTGGATGAGGCTGAAAAGCCTTATAACCAATATAAATCCATCGGGGACTTCTTTGTTCGTCGCCTTAAAACCGGCATTCGCCCGGTGGGAGAGTCCTGGGCCGTTCACCCCGCCGACAGCGTGATCACTCAAGCCGCACCCATTGACGGGGGCACGATGATTCAAGCAAAAGGGATCACCTATAAGCTTGAAGATTTCACTCAAGATCCTGAGGCAAAAAAGAAATGGGCCGGGGGATTTTTTCTGACCTATTACCTTTGCCCGACGGACTATCACCGGGTGCATTCTCCGGTAGATGGGGAAATCACAGATGTTCGCTATATGCCCGGGCAATTGTGGCCGGTGAATGAGTGGAGCACCACCCATATCAAAGATCTATTCACCGTGAATGAGCGAGTGCTTGTCGAAATTGAAACCGATCTCGGCCCGGTGGGCGTGGTGTTCGTGGGTGCGACCAACGTGGGTCACATTGTTTTGAGTTTTGATGACAAAGTTCGCGGCAATCAAAAAGGCCCCCATATCTTTCAGCATAAGCGCTACACGCCACCTATTCCGGTGCATAAGGGGTCCGAGCTTGGAATGTTCCGTATGGGTTCGACCGTGGTCATGCTTTATCCGCCGTCATTCCGACAAGCCTTTGAGAATTCACTTCACAAAGGCCCGAGTGTTCGAGTGAATGCGGCTCTTATCCAAGGAAAGTCTTCAGGTTTATAAGACTGTTTAGGTTAGGGTGCGGGGTAAGTGCACTCTGTCAGTGGAGTTTCGGCGATGGTCACGCGTTTAAGCTGAGGTAAATCTTTAAGCGCCCGCTCATAAAGCCATTTTGCCAAAAGCTCTGAGGTGGGATTTTCAAGGCCTTCGACCTCATTTAAAACGCGGTGATCAATCATTTGTAAAAGCGGCTTCATCCGATCACTGATGTCGTTATAATCAATCACCCAACCGATTTTAGGATCCAGATCGCCCACCAATGTCAGAACAATCTTAAAACTGTGGCCATGCATACGCGAGCAGGGGTGGTTTGCCGGCAGATGGGGCAGAAAACGGGCGGACTCAATTTGAAAGTGCTGCTTCAATTCGAATTTCATGCTAGGGTTATACCCACATTGAGGTGACTATGTCCACGACCACATTGCATTTGGCTAAGCAGAACTTTAAATTCTCAGCCGCCCACTTCCTGATTTTCGACGAAAACTCAGCTGAACGCCTGCATGGTCATAATTATCAAGTCCGCGTGGATTTAGAGACCCCGTCAGCCGATAAATTCGAAGACAGTGGCTATTTTGTGGACTTCAATGTTTTTAAAAAATTTATCAAGGCGACGTTGGATGGTTGGGATGAAATGGTGCTTTTGCCGGAAAAACATCCTGACATGAAATTCAAAAAAACCGAAAAATCCCTGGAAGTGACTTTCCGTGATCGCTTTTATGTTTTTCCATTCAATGAAGTTTTGCTCTTGCCCGTTTCCAACACCAGTGTAGAGCAGTTCTCTCGGCTTTTAGCGGAGTCGTTTTATAAAGAATTTAAAACTCACGGGGTTTCAAAGGTGCAGGTCTATGTCGAAGAAACTCCCGGCCAAGGGGCTTCGACCTCAGTTCCTAAATAGCTTTACGGATTAAGAGCGCCGACAGAGACTTCGTGGTTAGTAAGCTCGCGCACCACGCGATAACGCCAAAAACAAATGCGCCCGCCGTCATTAGTGTATTGCAGAAGTCTTTCTTCAACAATATCTGGGCTGCCATCGCAAGAAATGTGCGCAAAGTCGGCAAAGGCATCGACTTCGCTCACGGACCACGAATAGGGCGCGTGGTCTTTGCTAAAATAATTTCGATTAAATCCACCGTGACCCATTTGCAAACGAGCTACTAAGATCTTTTCAAAACCCGTGGTGTTGATTTGCGCACGCGCGGTTTTAATTTGCTCCGGGTCGGAAAAACCCACCACGTAAGATTCGTTGGGGCGAGCATCACGCGTAGAAATTAAGAAATATGTTTTAGAAGTATCCGGTTTTAAGAGCACTGGTTTTAAGGACACTCCTGGGGAAAAACTTTCCGAAATTCCGTTGGGGAAAAACCCCCACGAATGCACGCGGCCCTCAGAGCGAACTTCAACTTTCGCGATGTTTTCTTCTAAAGTCCACTTCATCGCCGATGTATCATAATCTTTGATGTCGATGTTCTTGCTGCCGATAACAGAGCCATTGGCCGAAAATGCTGTCAGCAAAACAGGGTGCGATTGCCATCCTAGATTTTGAATATTGAACTTCACACTTTTTATTCCGGGAGGGAAGAAGTGGGTGACCTCCGGTGACGTGGTCTGATTTAAGGGAATGATATTTTCCTGATCACATTGCGCAGTGATTTTTAAAGCTCCTGGCTGCCATGTTTTAATCGAAAAGCCTTGGGCGCTGCCTAGAAATTCAGAACCCGAAATACTGCGTTTTTCTTTTGGGTCAAAATCGAAATGCAGTTCTTGAAGCTCGGTGCTTCCGCGGACTTGGGTCCACAGTCTTTGTGGGGAACTTGAAGGGTTTTGAACGTGAATTTTTAAAAGAGAAGTTTCGCAAAAAGCTGGAACGTAAAAGATTTCAGAGCTCCACGCGGGAAGACTTAAGAGCAATGTTGCGGCTGCCGTACTGATGAAAGTCTTAATACCAAAATCCATACAGACTTCAGATCGGTCTTGCCTGGTAAGACTTAACGTTGCGTCGCGAAAACAAGACTAAGGGTCAGTTCTCAGTAAGCTTTCAACTTATGTATTAGGCCTTAAAGAGCTGGCCTTTAAAGTCGGCAGACTTTAACTAGAAACTGCAAACTTCCTAAGGAATATCATGACTTTACTTGATTCTAAGCCGCGCCCAGGGCACCAGTTTGAAATCACCGGTTTTACCGGCGATCAAGTATACCGCGAACGCCTGCATGAGATGGGGCTGCGCGTGGGGACAAAGGTGACCGTGCTTGGACGTGCTCCCTTCCGCGGTCCCTTGTTGGTTCGATTCAATACCAGCTTCTTAGCATTAAGAAATGAGGAGGCGGCATGCGCACAAGTGAAGGCGTTGTAACGGAAACTCAGTTCAAGACCATCGCTCTTTTAGGAACTCCTAACTCGGGAAAGACGACGCTGTATAACTGGCTCACGGGATCGCGTTTTAAAACCGTGAACTATCCCGGCGCCACGGTGGAGTTTTCCTTAGGAAAGCTTGCCGGTCACTGGGGGCCTCAAGATCTGCAAGTGATGGATACTCCCGGTACGTACAGTCTTCATCCCAAATCAGCGGATGAATGGGTGACCTTTCGCTCTATTTACGAAAATCCTCGCGTCCCGAGTGTCGATGGTTTGATTGTGGTCGTGGATGGAACGCAACTGGCACGTCATTTACAATTAGCGATGCAAGTGAAGGAAACTGGATTTCCTTTCATGGTGGTGATCACCATGGAAGATCTTTTGCGTAAAGAGGGTTTGAATTTAGATATTGATTACCTGAAAAAGGAATTGGGATGTCCGGTTCTTCTTTTTGATGGACTGCTCGCGGGCGGTATCAAAGAAATCGTGGCCCAAGCGCATACATTGTCTTCGGATCAAGAGATCTTCACGCAAAAGCCACAGCCTTGGAATTTTGAAACTCAAGAAAAGCGTTTGCAAGAATGCGCGAAAATCGCCGACGAAGCGCTGACCCATAAAACCGATCATGCGCAAGAGCGTTTACACCGAATTGTGGCGCGCACGGAACAAATCGATAAGGTTTTATTGCATCCGTTGTTTGGCTCGGTTTTGTTTATTGTCATCATGAGCCTTTTATTTGCCAGTGTCTTCTGGGTGGCGACCCCATTTATGGATTTTATCGACGGCAGCTTCACCAGTTTGAATGAATGGGTGGCGTCACTAGGTCCGGGCACTTTATGGGCGGACTTTTTAGCCAACGGGATTGTCGCAAGCTTTGCGGCTTTCTTGGTGTTTGCACCGCAAATTTTTATTTTATTTTTAGGAATAGGTATTCTTGAAAGTACCGGGTATTTAGCGCGGGCGGCAACCCTTATTGATCGACCTTTTTCGGCCTTGGGCATGAGTGGTCGTTCGTTTGTTCCGCTTTTATCGGGGTTTGCGTGTGCGGTGCCGGCCATTATTGCGACTCGCAATATTCCATCAACCAAAGATCGCATGATCACAAACTTCGTGATTCCGCTCATGAGCTGTTCAGCGCGTTTGCCGGTCTATGCTTTGTGTTTGGCCTTTTTATTCCGTGGCGAGCCTTTAAAGGCGGGCCTCGCGTTAGCGGCCTTGTACATCGGCTCCATGATCGTCGGCGCTTTTGCCGCAGGCGTGGTTAGTAAATTTATCCCGGCCCGAGAAGCCACACTGTTTATGATGGAGCTGCCGATTTATCGTCGACCTAAAGTTCGGGTGTTAGTTCGCCAAGCTTGGACCAGAACGCTTTCTTACGTTAAGCGCGCCGGGCCGATCATCTTTGTTTTTGCGGTGATTGTGTGGGCGGGATCGACCTTCCCTCATTATGAAATGGAAGATGCGCATCAAAAATTAGAAGAAAGCTATATCGGCCGCATGGGGAAAGTGATTGAACCGGTCATGGCGCCGATGGGTGTTGATTGGCGTGTGGGGGTGGGATTGATTTCTGCTTTTGCGGCACGGGAAGTGTTCGTTTCGTCCATGGCTTTAACATTTAATATCACCGACACCGATGAAGACTCTCAGCAAGCGTCCTTGTTGACTCAGATGGAAAGTGCGGTGAATTCGTCCGGCGAAAAAATCTTTACCGTCAGTTCTGTTATCGGGTTGATGGTATTTTTCTTAATTGCTCTGCAATGTATGTCCACCGTGGGCGTGCAGGTCCGTGAAAGTGGTTCTTGGACCTTTGCGCTGACACAATTAGTAGCCTTTAATCTTTTTGCCTATGTGCTTGTCGTAGTACTTGTACAAGGTTTAAGATTAATGGGCGTACCATGATTTATTTTGATGTTAGCACTTTAAATCCCGAAAAAATCACTGGAGTTGGCGTTTACATGCTCCAACTCCTTAAGCATTTTCATGTTCAAGGTCTTGCGGTTCAGCCGGTTTTAAAGTTGTCACGTCTTAAAAAGAAAGACGTCATCGAAAAAATCCT
Organism: Bdellovibrio bacteriovorus; assembly: GCF_001592735.1. Taxonomy (NCBI): domain Bacteria; kingdom Pseudomonadati; phylum Bdellovibrionota; class Bdellovibrionia; order Bdellovibrionales; family Pseudobdellovibrionaceae; genus Bdellovibrio; species Bdellovibrio bacteriovorus. The sequence goes on along the minus strand of NZ_LUKE01000003.1, from coordinate 466,445 downwards.
TCCTCAAAAAAAGGTTCGCTATCTTCTTCCGTGGAGCTTTTATCAATCGAGCGACCTTTATCATGGCCCCGACTTTAAACTTTCTACTCAAGGGCGTTTTAAGCGTGTGGTGACGGTTCACGATATGGTTGTGTTTGAAAAGAAGTACAATGCGCCGGACTTTTACCATAAAGGGATGGTGGATCTGACAAAAACTTTAACCGCCGAACGTTTAGAAGCGGTGCTAGTCAATTCTGAGTTCACAAAATCCGAAGTGTTAAAACATTTTCCCCATCTTAAAGAAAAAATTCACGTGACCTATCTGGGGTGCCAGCGAGAAAAACCTGCTCATCACGTGAACTCATTAGAATTGCCCGAAAAATATATTTTATTCTTAGGAACTTTAGAGAAACGTAAAAACGTCGTCGGGGTGATTGAGGCTTTTAATAAATTTAAAAAAATGACCGGAGCTGAACACAAGCTTGTTCTTGCTGGAGGTCATGGTTATGGGGCCGATGAAATTTTGCGCGCTATCGAGAGTTCCGAATTTAAAGCAGATATTTTAAAATTATATTATGTATCTGACGCGCATATACATGAATTGTACTCACGAGCTGAAGCACTTTTGTTCCCTTCGTTCTATGAGGGTTTCGGTATTCCGGTGCTCGAAGCGATGGCGTTAGGTTGTCCGGTGGTTGCTAGCTTAGGAGGCGCTTTAGAAGAGATTTGTGCTGACGCGGCTTTGTTGGCAAAGCCTGAAGATACGGACGGTTTAGCTCAGCACCTTAAAACCCTTGTTGAGGATTCTCAAGTTCGCACGGAACTCATCAAAAAAGCTTTCAATCGTTCCACTCACTTTACGTGGGAAAAGTGTGCACAAGAAACCGCGAAAGTGTATAAAGATCTTTTGGGGAAGACATGATTTACGACTGTTTTGCTTTTTTCAATGAACTGGATCTTTTAGAAATTCGCTTAAATGCGCTCGACGAAGTCGTGGATCGCTTTGTCTTGGTTGAGGCGACACGGACATTCCAAAAAAAAGAAAAGCCTTTGATTTTTGAGCAAAACAAAAAACGTTTTGAAAAGTTCTTGCCGAAGATAGAGCACGTGATTGTGGACTACTATCCCAACTTCTTTTCGAAATTCCGGGTTCCAAAAACTTGGGATTATGATGATCATCAAAAAGAACAAATTTTGGTGGGTTTAAAAAATGCGAAACCTGATGATGTGATTATTGTTTCTGATGTGGATGAAATTCCTCGTCCGGAATTGGTGAGGCAATATGCGCATAAGCCGGGGATCAAAGTTTTTCAGCAAAAGCTTTATTATTATTACCTCAACTGCTTTGTAAAAAGATATCCAGAGCCCATCCCTTTGGTCGACGGGTATATGCCATGGTACGGGACGGTGATGCTTAATTATAGTGATATTAAAACGATTAAGAAAACCCGTCTGTATCGTGAAAATCGCGAAAGCAAAGGCGATATCACTGTCATTCCTAATGGGGGTTGGCATTTCAGTTACCTCGGTGGCGCGCAAAAGGTGATTGAAAAAATCGAAGCTTACGCACACAAAGAGCACAATAAAGAAGACTTCAAAGATCCTAAAAAGGTCGAAGAAATCATTCGCAAAGGCGGCAGCCTTTACGGTCAGGATATTGATTCTGAATTCGTGATGATTGATTCTGAGTTCCCGCGTTTCGTGCAAACTCATCAAGAGCAATTAAAGCATCTTATTCTTTAAAATAAAGCGCTTGGTATTGTTTTAAAACTTCCTGCCAGCTATGGTTTTTAAAAGCCCATTCTTGAGCTTTTTTCCCTTGAGCCGCGCGATCAGCGGGGTGTTTCAAATAATGTCGAAAGGCTAAAGCCAGACTTTCAGCATCCTTAGGTTCAGCTAACAGACCTCGTTCGTTGGCGCCCACTTGCTCTGGGGTGCCTCCCGCATTTGTACCTACCACGGGCTTCCCCATGAGCATAGCATCTATGACACTCAACGAGTAGGTTTCGTTGTAAGAAGCCAAGGTGAAAACATCCAAAGCATCAATATAAGAAACATAATCGCGCTGGAATGAAATGCGGCGTATATGATCCATCAATCGAGGACTTTTCGTTTTTTCCGAAACCCAAGCATTTAACTCCGCCGACGGAGGCTCGTAAATCGGGGAGCCATCGCTATTTTTTCCAATTGTTGTTGGGTCTCCCACGATCCACAACTGAACTTGCGCCAGTTCCTGGTCATTGAGATAATCTAAAGCGCTGACCAACTCACGAACGCCCTTCCCTGGATCTATCCGACACAAAGATCCAATAACGATCTGTTCTTTTTTTACTCCATACTGTATTCGCAGTTTTTCTCTTAAAGCTTCGTTGTGAACAAAGTCTTCGGTTTTGCGACCATAGCGGATGAGTTTTAGTTTTTCCTTGGCGATAGGGAAGTTCTTGCGCACATCATGCAAGATGTTTTCAGAAGAACTGCAAAGTGCATCTACTTTAGAAAAAAGCCAGCGATGAATGAAATCCTTTTTCGGCGTCGCATTCATATACAAGTTATAAAAATGTTTAATCTGCGGCCAGTTCCAACGCGCCAAAGCGCACGCCCACATATCTAAGCGGGTGTGGGAATGAAGATGCGTAATCCCGTATTGCCGAACATGGCGGCGGATCAGGCGGGCTGTCGCCAATTTTGAAAGTTTAGCTTCCGGAAAAGGCAAAAGAGTCAGATTTTTCTTTTTTTTGAGCTCTTCATAGGCTTTAGAAGAACCCGCACACAAAACATATTGCTCAATACCCAGCTCCGAAAGCTTTTCAATCAGTTCCACGGAGTAGATCTCAAGACCTCCCCATGAAAGTGAATGCAAGCAATGCAGAACTTTTACTTGGCCCATAGTTTTTTATAGTGCTCGATAGTGCGGTTTAAACCTTCCTCTTCAAAACGGACCTTCGGTGACCAGCCCAATTCCTTTTGGGTTTTTGAAAAGTTGATGGCGTAACGGAAGTCATGTCCTTTACGATCGGTTACAAACTTTAACAAGGATTCAGGCTTGCCTAAAGCTTTTAGAATCATCTTGGCTACATCCAGGTTTTGCCTTTCAGACGCCCCACCTAGATTGTAAACTTCCCCGGCCGTGCCGTTCGTAAACACTTTCCATACACCTTCGTTATGATCATCAACATAAATCCAGTCGCGAATGTTCATGCCGGTTCCGTAAATCGGCAAAGGCTCATTGGCTAAGGCGCGTTTGATCATCAACGGAATAAACTTTTCTTCGACTTGCAGCGGGCCATAGTTGTTAGAGCAACGAGTGATAACGACGGGAAGTTTGAAGGTTTCAAAAAAAGATCGGCATATAAGATCCGCACTTGCTTTAGAGGCGCTGTAAGGGCTGTTAGGGGCGAGCGGTGTGGTTTCGGTAAATGGAGCGTCTTCCATTTGTAAGGTCCCATAAACTTCGTCGGTGCTAATTTGTAAGTACTTAAAGTTTCCTTTGGCTTCAAAAAGTGCCAAGCTTTCTTTAAGTAAATTCAATGTCCCTAAAACATTTGTTTCGACAAAAATATTAGGACTTTCGATGGAACGATCGACGTGAGATTCTGCTGCGAAATTAATAACCCCGCTAAAAGCATATTTCTTAAAGAGGTCGTGGATCTTTTGAGAGTCCCGGATATCGATCTGATGAAATTTTAAATGCGAATGGGCATCGAGTTCGGGCTTGATATTTTCAAGATTTCCCGCATAGGTGAGGGCATCGACGATGACGAAGTCATAGAGGGCTTTTATGTCCGCACGGCAAGCGACGGTTTTTACAAAGTTTGATCCGATGAAACCGGCGCAGCCAGTGAGTAAAACAGTTTGTTTCATTTTTCCTCGAGGATGATTTTTTCTAAATAAGAGCGGTAAGAACATTTTGGCAATTGCGCCGTGATTTTTTCTAACTCCGCAATATTGATAAATTTCATACGGTAAGCCACTTCCTCTAAGCAAGCGACCTTCATTCCTTGGCGCTCTTCGATGGCGCCGATAAAAGAAGCTGCATCCAGAAGCTGGCGAGGGGTGCCGGTGTCAAGCCATGCTAGACCCCTATACATCATCTCAACGCCCAGTTTGCCTTCATTGTGATAAGATAAAATCAAATCAACGATCTCGGTTTCTCCTCGTGGGGAAGGCTTTAAGGCTTTCGCTCTTTGAGAGACAGTGCTATCAAAAAGATAAAGCCCCGGGATTGCGTAATTCGATTTTGGATTTGCAGGCTTTTCTTCTATCGATTTAACCTTTTTTGTTTCTTTATTAAATTCGACCACACCATAGGCGCGAGGATCCGCCACGTAATACGCAAAAACGCGGCCGCTCATTCCATTTTCTTTAGCGGTTTGAGACACAATAGCTTTGCGGAAAAAGTCCAAATCGCCGTAAAAAAGGTTGTCGCCTAAAATAAGACACACAGAATCGTCACCGATAAAGTCTTCTCCTAAGACAAAGGCTTCAGGAAGTCCGTTGGGTTTTTCTTGAATCTTGTAAGAGAGCCTCACGCCGAACTGAGAGCCATCACCTAAAAGCTTTTCAAAAAGAGGTTTATCATCAGGGGTTGTGATTAAAAGGATATCGCGAATACCACCCAACATAAGAATGCTTAAAGGGTAGTAGATCATCGGTTTGTCATAAACTGACTGAAGCTGTTTGGTCATGACCCGGGTCATGGGATAAAGGCGAGAGCCAGCTCCGCCAGCAAGAATGATACCCTTCATTAATTACCTCTTAAAAAATGCGTCGATGCTATCAACGACGTAAGCAACTTCATCTGTGGAAAGATCGGCAAACATCGGCAAGCGGAGCATTCGATTGGCAAGATCGTCGGTGACCTTCAATGATCCTGAAATTCGGCCGTACTTCACTCCCGCGGGGGCGGAGTGCAAGGGAACATAGTGGGTCGTAGATTGAATATCGCGATCTCGTAAGAACTGCCAAAGAGCAGCACGAACATCTGCTGAATTTAAAAGAATATAATAAATATGCGCATTGGCTTTGGCCTCAGAAGGTACGGTCATGCGTGTGAGGTGACCTTGCTTTTCGAGCTCGGCTAGTCCTTGATTGTACTCATTCCAAATCTTCAGGCGACGCTCAGTGATTTGCGGACCTTCTTCAAGTTGAGAAAGTAAAAAGGCTGCTGAAAGCTCAGAAAGTAAGTAAGAGCTGCCCTTGTCTTGCCAGGTGTATTTGTCCACCTGTCCGTTTAAAAACTGCTGACGATTTGTGCCTTTGTCGCGCACGATTTCGGCACGTGCAAGCAAACGTTTGTCGTTAATGGTTAAAGCTCCACCTTCACCGCAGACAATATTTTTAGTTTCGTGAAAGCTAAAGGCTGCCATGTGACCCCAGCTGCCTAAAGCTTTGCCTTTGTAAGAAGCAAAGATTCCTTGAGCGGCGTCTTCCACCACCCAAATATTCTTAGGTTCCGCCAAGGCCATGATACGATCCATTTCGCAGCCGACGCCGGCGTAGTGAACTGGCATAATCACACGCGTGCGCGGAGTGATGGCTTTTTCAATGGCGATAGGATCGATATTCAAAGTTCGCGGATCAATATCTACAAACACGGGCACGGCCCCATAAAGGGCCACGACGTTCGCGGTCGATGTAAATGTAAAAGAAGGTAAAATGACTTCGTCGCCAGGACCGATATCGGCAAGAACCATGGCCATTTCTAAAGCGGAGGTGCAAGACGGGGTGATCACGGTCATTAGAGTCGGAAGATTTTTATTAAACCACTCGGTGCATTTTTTATTAAACGAGCCTTCGCCACTGAGTTTGCGATTAGAAATCGCTTGGGCGATATATTGCTCTTCATGAGAACTTTTGGGCGGTAAATTAAACGGAATTTTCATTGCCCCATATCGTAGCCTATGGGTTATGGCGGGGCAATGGATTAAAATCCGTCCGTTGTTCCGACTTTACGAGGACTTTCGTCATCGTCAAAAGGGATGACGTTCGATGCGGTGTGAGGTTTACTCTCATGTTTTGGAGCGGGCTTTTTAGCCATTGGAACTACATTGGTGGATTTAGGAGCGGCGGCAGGGGGAGCTGACTTTTTAGGAGTCATTTTCTCCACAGGGTCGTGGGCCGGAACGGCACCTAAGATCACCTGATTAAGATTTGCCACCATATGTTTCATTTGTTCAGCCTGGGCGCTGATTTCTTCACTGGAAGCCGCGACCTCTTCGGCGCCAGCAGCATTGGCTTGGGAACCTTGATCTAACTGGTTCATAGCTTTGCTGATTTGCTGAATACCTGTGGTTTGTTCACCGCTGGCCGCAGAAATCTCGTTGTTTAAATCAGATACTTTTTTAACTGAGTTTACGATGTTCGCCAGAACTTCCCCAGAGCGGTCCGCAACCGTAGATCCTTTTTCCACCTTCTCAACACTCTCTTTAATAAGAGAGTTGATATCTTTGGCAGCTACTGCGGAGCGTTGGGCCAAGGTGCGAACGGCTTCGGCAACAACGGCGAAACCTTTTCCGTGTTCACCGGCTCGCGCGGCTTCAACGGAAGCATTCAGAGCCAATAAGTTTGTTTGGAAAGCGATATCATCAATGACGCTGATAATTTCTTCGATCTTTTTAGAAGACGTGGAAATATCGCGCATAGATTCGATCAACTGGTTGATTTCTCTTTGGCCTTGTTCGGCAGAATCTTTAGAAGATTGTGAAAGCGCGGCAGCTTGTTTTGCGTTGTCAGAGTTTAGCTTAACCATCGAAGACATTTCTTCTAAGGAAGCAACCGTTTCTTCCAGTGAAGCTGCGGCCTCTGTGGCCGATTCTGAAAGAGTTTGTCCTGCGGCTGACAACTGTGTGATCGCGCTTGAAACTTGGTTTCCAGAATCTGTCAGGCCCGCCGCGATGCCAGAAACGGTTTTAGAAACTTTGTAAGCGATCATCATTAAGATAGCGAAAATTGAAAGCGCACAAACCGCTGAAATAAGTAAAAGTAATTGAGTTTCACGAGTACGTTCTTCTTTTTGAATTTTATTTCCTTCAATTGAACGAGCATTATAAAGTTTCATGTTCGCCGCAATGGCATCTTGAGTTTTGATTGCCAGTACGTGCCACTCGCCGCCATTCATCGCGGTGTAGACGCGTTTTTCTTCTTCGGGGTCATTTTTTTCTAAGCCAGCGATCATGCTTTCGGTTAGAGCATAAAACTGAGGACGAACCTCGCGAGCCGGTCCGTAATTTTTCTCTTCTTCTTCGTCAAATTGAGTGGCTTCATAGTAAGCCTGACCTTTTTTGAATTCTTCAAATGCCTCTTTAGCTTTTTTGATAAAATTAGCGCGTGCTTTTTCGTTTTCTTTATTCGCCAAAGAAGCCCAAATAAAATATCCAATACGTGCACGTTGCATACCCATTTGTCCTAGGCCATCGAGGTCAGGGATCACCGCCGTGTAAGCATCTGTAAGCATGGCACCCAATTTATTCATGGAGTGAATCGACATCGCTGTTAAGATTGCAAAAGCGAAGACAGGCAAAACAGCAGACATCAATAATTTTCCACGTAATCCGGTCAGCCACTGCTTCATTTTTTAAATCTCCCTGATAAAATTTTTGTCTGAAACTTAATAGTCTTTCTTTAATCGTCTCAACTTGCGGCGGACTTGAGTTACAAAGCCGTTAAAAATAAAAATGCGACGCTTCGTATAATATTACGGATATTTCATTGATTGCTGGTTCCAAATTGGTACTCTTTTTTCCAGTCTAGACTCAAGGAGGGGTAGTCCATGACACATTTGACACAAAAGTCACTTAAACGCGCACTTACTGTTATCGCTTTGGCCGCAACCGTAGGATTCGCACACAGCACAGATCATTCAAAAACACTTTGCGCGGGCTTTGTTCCAGAAAACAGCATGAATATTCCTGCTGGTACTTGGACTGGGGGCGGCATTACTGAACAGCAGTTCAACGATGTCCTAGACCGTTTAGAGCGTCTGTATTCTGCAGATGTTCAAAAATTAGGCGACAACTTGCAAATCAAACGTCTTTGGAATGATGGAACGGTGAATGCTTCAGCTCAACGCATGGGCCGCACTCAAGTTCTTAATATGTACGGTGGTTTGGCTCGTCACAAAGCAACCAATGTAGAAGGTTTTGCACTTGTTGCTTGTCATGAGTACGGACATCACAACGGTGGCGCACCTAAAGGTGGCGGCTGGTTTGGAAACTCTTGGGCAACGAATGAAGGTGGCGCTGACTATTATGCAGGTCTAAAATGCCTTCGTCGTTTCTTTGCTGAAGACGACAATGCAGCAATCCTTGCAACAACTCAATTAGATCCAGTGGCTGAAGCGGCTTGTACTGCTCAGTTCCCAGAGGAAAATGACCGTTTGATCTGCCTTCGTATTTCAATGGCGGGACAATCTGTTGCAAATCTTTTCCAAGATCTACGTAAAGAAACAACAGCTCCCACTTTTGGAACTCCGGATAAACGTGAAGTGTCTCGTATGAATGATGCTCACCCGGATACACAATGCCGTTTGGATACCTACTTCCAAGGCAGCCTTTGTGTGGCTAAAGAATCTGAAGCAGTTGCCAATGAAGACTACAAAGTCGGATCTTGCTACGCTCCACGCGACGCTGTGGGCACTCGCCCACGTTGCTGGTTCTTCCCAGGTAAATAAGCCTTACTGATTTATGAATCGATAAAAAGCCAAGGCGAAAACCTTGGCTTTTTGTTTCTGACGATCATCAAATAAATGCGAAGGATGAGGAGATATTCATGAAGCTGATTATTTTTATGATTTCAATCTGTGTGGCGTCTGAAGGCGCGTGGGATCAATTTGAAGATATCGTCAGCGCTTGCGAGTCGGCCTTTGTCGGTCGCAATGAGGAACAAAGATGTATTTCCCGAGCGCGCAGTGTGGAAGTGGTGCGGAATTGTGTAAATGGTTTTGTGGGCACTCAGAACGAATTATCTTGTATTGATTGGGCCCGTAGCGGTGCGGTGGTGCAAACTTGCATTGATGAGTTCGTGGGAACAAACAATGAGTTGATCTGCATTCGTTATGCTCCCAGCCCTGAAGTAGTCCGCTATTGCGTGTCTCGCGAAGCGGGAACAAATAACGAACTTCAATGCATTAAAAACTCATATCGTCCGGAAACAATAATTACGGGTTTGGGCTTACCAATCCTAAGACGTGGTACGTAATCCCAATCGAAAGAAGTAAAACGAAAATAATAATTCTTTCAGTAAGGACTTTCCTTTTTTGTGAGTGGTCGAGCATAAAAACCTCCAAGACGCGCCAGTGTTTCCTCCTTAAAATGCTATCAATTTTATATGAAGAGAAAATAGATATATTTTTAATGCCGAACCTGGTTTCAATGGGATAGCTCTCCGAATTAAAAAATAAAGTCGTTGCTTTTTTTTAAGTCTAGGAGTTCACGGAGTCTTCAGAGTATTGCTACATTTTTTGAATTATTTCGTGGCACAATCGCGAATCCAGGAAAGACCCACCGATCTCAAAGCGATCTTAGAGAGGGAAAATTTTACCTCTCATCCTTAGAACCCTTTGATAAGACTCTGGGCTTTAAGTAGAACCTGGTCCGTGAAGAAGATCGTCGGCTCCATCATATCTATAAGTCTTATTTTTTCTGTGGCTTGGGCCGGAAAAAAGCAGGGGGCTATTCGCGCCGTTGCAGATACGAAAAACTGCGACGCTTTTCGTGGACAGGCTAAATTTGAAGGCACCTTTTGTGAAACCCTTCGCTATATCCAACCTAAGCTAGTGCCACTTCGTGCGCCGAGCCAGATTTTTGCTGAGGCGCAGGTGATTTTGTTAGGAGATACTCATCCTAACGTTCTTATCAAAAAATGGCTTTCACGAAATCTCTCTGAAATGAAAGCGATGGGTTTTACTCATGTCGCTTTAGAAGCCTTGAACTCAGAGTCGCAAAATATTTTGGACGGATACGGCAAAGGCTCCGTATCGCGCGCGCAACTGGTGAGCCTGGTGGCCGCTGATTGGGGTTGGATCCCCGAAGAACATGTGAAAATGATTGATACTATTCTTGCTGCAGGTTTAAAAGTCGTGGCTATTGATAATCGCAATGAGTTGGATCGAGCGGGTTATGGAAACGACATTCAACGTCGTAACGATCACATGTCCATGCAACTCGAGTCCGTTTTAAGTCACCCTGATGCCGGGCGAATCGTGGTTTTGACGGGTAAGCTGCATTCAGCCTTAGTTTCGGAAGAAACGGGGATTGCCACGATTCCTCAGATCTTAGAAGCGCATGGCATTTCAAATCTGACTTATGATATAGAATCCACTGAAGAATTTGCTCCCAAAAATTTAATCCAAGCTTTTATCGAAGAGCTAAAAAGCAACAAACTTGCACCAAGCACGAGTGGTGATTATTTCTTGCCGACACCGGTGGCGGATTCAGCCGTGCATGGCGTAGTGTTTGTCTCAAAATAAATAAGCCACCAAGTGCGTACTCGGTGGCTTTGCATAAAGTATTGGCTAAATAATTAGTCACATTGAGTGTCAGCGGCTACAGATGTTTGCCCGTCATCACTCACGCAACCAAGGTTTCCGCGGAAGAAGGATTTGTTTTCAATTCGATTTCCTGCACACAGGTCATTCACGCGAATGGCCTGTTTCCCAGAACCGATGATTTTAACTCCGCTGAAGGTATTATCGCGAGCACACAACTCAGGTTTTCCGGCAAAAGTTGAAGCCAAGAACACCCCAAAGCTTCCGCTATTGATGATTTTTAAATCCTCAAAGCGATTGCCATGCAGATCGCGGGCAAAGATACCGACGTCATTATTCATATAAAGTTGGCCGCCCTTAAAGACATTATTATTAAAACGGATGTCGATAGAAACGCCTGCACCACGGTTGTTGTGAAGGTTGACGTTGATAAATTCACTGTTTTCAGTTTCATAGCCCGCAAAGCCATCAAAGAAATTGCTATGAGATTCAAAATTGATAATTTTTAAGTTGTCGCAGAATTTCTCGGTCACAAGGCCACCCGAAATAGAGCTGTGAGCGGTCACATCTTGGATCGTGACATGGCTAGCGCCACGGATTGAAATGGCATTATTACGGATGGATGTGACGTCGCCATCACAATGAGTTTCTCCACACTCTCGGCTCACATAGTGTTTGGCGCGGTTACCATCAAAGGTCATGTCCTTAACGACGATGTTCTTTACACGCCAAGGTGTTACCAATGTGCCCTCACGAACGATGGTGTGAGGATGGCCTACGACTAAAAGGGGCACGTGAATATAGTCCGCCAAACGAAGGATGGTCTTTGTTCTTTCCGCACCTTTAAGCATGACATTATCACGCGCGATGATGATCGGCGCTTTACATGTATATGTTCCTGCCGGAATTTTTACGACTCCCCCGGATTTAGAAAGGGAATCGATTTTATCGCGAATGAATTGGCACTCGTCATTAATACGCGGTTGCGGAAAGGGAATTGCTTCCGATAAAGCGGGTATAAAAGCTGTGCTGAAAGCTAAAGCAGACAAAAGCATACGAAATGTTGGGCGCATGAAAAACCTCATCTAAAAGGGTGTTTTTAGTTTCACGGGTTTTAAAGCAATGAAGGCGCCACCTTGGAGAGGCCCTAAAATCCAGGTAAAAAGGAAAGGGCTGTCTAAACCTTCGACAGCCTGACGCCCCTGGGCAGTAAAAAAGGCCCACTCGGAGAGTGAGCCCTGGGGAATTTCCTTTTATCGCAGCTGCCTTTATAAGAAAATTGGAACTGATTGAAATACGCCTCAGGCGTTTTGCATTTTTGGCTATTGGCAGCGGTTGTTAGAACATGGATTGAACAATCTGTTATTTTGGATATGATGGGCCTTATAAGGAACAACGACGATGGATTTTCCCTGGCTTTTGTTAGTGACTTCAAGTTTGGGGGTCATTTTTTTAGGACACTCGGCCTTTGGCTTTAAAAGACGCCGGGGATGGGTGGCGAGTTTTGTTCTTGGTTTGGCTCTGATTTTTGCTCCTTTGCTAATTTTGGGTTTAGATTCAGCGACACTTTTTTCCACCGCCGGCATTTGTGTTCTTCTGGGACTGGGGCCTGCGCTGATCTGGTGGGCTGTCTTATTGTGGATTTATAAGCGCCAAATGCTTGCTGTGATGTGTGTGGCGATCGCTTTTTTATTGATGGCTTTGTTGTTTGGTTTTGGTCCGCAGATCTTGCAAGAAATGATGGATGGGATTGAGTCCCCGCCGCAGACTTAAGTGAAGTTTTACTCAGGTCGTTTCCGTTTCTCTGAGAGGTTGTTTAGAATATCTAAAACCTCGAGGGAACAATGAAAAAAACGATTTTGACCGTTGTGCTACTTTTCTCTGTTCAGTCTTATGCCAGTTTCATTGATAGAGCGGCTTATCTTTTAAGTCTCACCGGCACTGTAAAATCTAAGATAACCGCTAGGGATTGTTCCGGCATTGAGCGCGGCGACTGGTTAGATTGTTTCTCCGGGGACTGTAAAGCTTTGGTGTTTGATAATGCTTCCACATGTGAAACTTGGGATTGTCGCGCAATCACGCAATTAAATCCCAGCTATTGCATGTCGGGGGACTGCCGAGGCTTGATTCAACGTGACCCCAGTCTTTGTGATTCAAAAAATTGCAAAGCCATCACGTCCGGAGAACCTGAACGCTGTGCTGATGCTGACTGCAAAATTCTTTTGAAACATAATGCTTTAGTGTGCCGCTAGGGGCGGACTGGCCCCGGCTTTAAATAAGCCCCATCGGTAACAAGCCGTCTTTAGCCGCGGCTTGATTCAGTTTAATTCTAGAATTTTGAACCTCATCCAAAGATTTTTTTAGATCTCGCAAAAGATCGTCGCCATCTTCGATGCCCACGGACAGCCGAAGAAGCTGATCCGAGATGCCGGCTCTTTTGCGAGCCTCTGCGGTCATAGAGGCATGAGTCATCGTTGCGGGATGGGCCACAAGGCTTTCGACACCACCTAAAGATTCCGCCAAGGTAAAAAGTTTTAAATGCTCAAGTAAAACTTTAACTTGATCAATGCCGCCTTGAACTTCAAAGCTAATCACGGCGCCGAATCCGGACTGCTGTTCTTTTGCTAGGTGATGTCCGGGATGGCTTTCAAGGCCTGGGTAGTACACTTTTTTAACCGCCGGATGTTGAGTTAAGAGATTCACCAGTTTTGCGGAGTTTTCTAAATGAGTGCGCATGCGCGCAAACAAAGTGCGAATCCCTCGCAACGTCAGATAAGAGTCAAAAGGAGTTCCCGTCAGTCCTGTGCAATTAGCCCACCACGTAAGCTGTGAATGCAGATCTTGCGTATCGGCAACAATGGCGCCGCCCACGACGTCGCTATGGCCATTTAAATATTTTGTAGTGGAGTGAATCACTAAGTTTGCGCCCAGTTCGATAGGTCTTTGCAAGGCCGGAGATAAAAAGGTGTTATCGACGGCGTAAAGCGTGTCATGTTCTTTACACAGATCACCAATTTTTTTTAAGTCGACAATTCTTAAAAGTGGATTGCTGGGCGATTCGACAAGCACCAGATCCGCCCCTTGAATCAGGTCTCTTTCAAGCTCTTTTAAATCTGAAAAATCAATAAACGAAACGCTTAAGACGCCTTTTTTTTCCAAGGCCGTCAGCAGGCGATGAGTCCCGCCAAAACAATCGTGGGGAGCTAGGACGTGGGCTTGAGGTGGGAGGATGTGAGTGAGAAGAGTTAAGGCCGACATGCCTGAGGAGGTGACAATGGCACCATACCCATTTTCTAATTTGGCGATGGCATCGGCTAAGAGGTCCCGCGTGGGGTTTCCAGATCTTGAGTTGTCGTATTCTCTGCGGCGACCTAATCCATCAAAGGTAAAATTTGTCGAGAGGTGAAGCGGGGGAGTCACGGCTCCAAATTGGGTGTCAGACGTCATACCAAGGGTGGCAGCAAGAGTTTGAAAGCTTTTCGAAGACATAGTTCGACCTCTCAAGATGGACTGTTTATTTAACAAAAGGTCGACGGAATGATTTAAGCGGGCTTAGGGAAGTGCTGGAGGGAAATTAATAAAGGATGAAATTTTCCCTAGCGCTTTAGCTGTTTTTCGCCCGCAAGCTGCATTCAAATCGGCGTTTCTGTTGCTTTTAAATTTTGCTCAACATTTTTATGAGCGCAAGTAGAAATTTAGATATGCTGCATTGAGTGACTCGTCTCAAGGTGAGGCAGTCGCTCGCTGATGTCGAAGTTTCGTCGGTGCTGGTGACAAAATATGTTTTTTTAGGGGCTAAACTTGTCTAAATTTGCTCTGAGGCGGCACACGAGTTGCTTTTGTTTAGCAGGATGATCATAAGGTTTTTTGTGGTTTTTTTATTCTTTCTAGCGCAGCCCGCTTTAGCGGAATTGTCTTCGGGTGCTTCTGATAGGGTGAATGATCTAGCGGGAAAGCAGGTCTATCACAGCGGACCGAACTGTTATAATTCCGTTTCTTACGTCAGTGGTTTTACGGACTTTCTTTATCAGACAAGCTCGATGGAATTAAAATATTATCTTTCTGAGTACTGTGAAGAAAATAAGGGAACGCCAAAAACAGGGGACATCCTGGTGATCGGTGTCCCCAATGAGCCCTTCGCAACGTCATTCGCCCATGCCGTCGTTCAGTTGGGCGATACAGAAATTTTTGAGAAGGGTGCTTCTACAGGTTTGTACTCAAGCGTTTTAAGTGGCGCTTACCCGACAAATCTTCAGCGCGAGTTGAAAAACACTTTTTATTCCCGTCGGGCTTATGCAGAGTCAGATTACGCCGCGATCTGTGCGGAAGATCCTGTGAACTGTCGTAACTTTTCGTGTCGTATCGACAAAAATAATTCTTTAAGTTTAGGTTCGGCCTGCAAAGCCTCGGTGTTGACTAAAAATTTGAAATCAGTTCAAGCTCAGCTTCAGGAAATTTCGTTTAATAGAGACCGCGACATTGATGCCCTATTGTTAAAAGTAATGAGCGATCTTAATGTGTTGATGAAAGATATGGACGAGCTTAAGCCGGGTGATGAGTGCTCGATTTACTATCTGTCCTCTTGGGCATCGGTGGACTGGCATTTGTCTTACGGGGTTGAATCTGAGGTTCTTCGTCAGAATCCAAAGTTGGAGCTTTTCAGATTAAAGTTAAAAACGCTCTACAAGGAAATCTCGTCGGTGAAGAAGGATTCTAAAAGTCGTTTTATTCTTTCCGGCGGATTATAACTTCAAGGCTGGGCTTAAAAAACAAAACCCCCGAAGATCGCTCTTCAGGGGTTCTTTATTTTTAACCTAACTCTTCAACTTCCAGTGTCATAAGTTCGGAAACTTAAGAAATTGGAGCGGGAGACGGGGCTCAAACCCGCGACCTATGCCTTGGCAAGGCATCGCTCTATCAACTGAGCTACTCCCGCGCTCAAAGAGAAACCAAAATTACAGTTGCCACAGGTTCTTGTCAACGGGTAAAAATTAAAAAATGAAGACAGTTTTAGTCGGACGACTTAAAAAATGGATGTTTTTTGCCGCCATAGGGTGCATTGCTTATTTTGTGGGCTATGTTTGGGGAATTCGTAACCAAACTATTCCTGGCCGCGAACCGGCCTCGGTTTCAGCGCCGGCAACAAAGTAAATGAACGGCGCATTTGAGCTTCAACCCTTTCTAAAAGGCTCTTTATTAGAGCTTCGGCCCTTGAGTCCTGCAGATTTTGAATCGCTTTATAAGGCCGCTTCGGATCCCCAAATCTGGGAGCAACATCCTCAATCCACGCGCTATCAAAAAGATGTTTTTCAAAAATACTTCGATGGCGCCATTAAATCTGGCGGAGCCTTTGCGATCATGGACCCCCAAACGCAAGAAGTCGTCGGTAGTTCGCGCTATTACGGCCTAGATTTAAATAAAAACCTCGTTCTTATTGGTTACACCTTCTTGCGGAAAGAATACTGGGGCGGGTCTTATAATCGAGATTTAAAAAAGACCATGCTGGCTCACGCCTTTCGTTTTGTAGACGTGGTTCATTTTGAAGTGGGCGAGACGAACACGCGTTCCCGCATGGCAATGGAAAAAATCGGGGGCAGACTTATCGGAACCGCAGATCTTGATGGCAAAAAACATGTCGTCTTTGAGATCACCGCGGAATATTTTAAAGAACATCTGGGGGCCGATATGCATTCTGAAAAGGAAATCTTAAAGGAGCTCTACGCGGCCCTTAACCGCGGCGATACGCCAACGGCTGTTTACTTTTTTGATCCACAAGGTGAAAGAATCGAGCCCGAAGGATTCCCTACATCGGGAACATATCGTGGTTACGCTGAATTGTTGCCGCACTTTGCTCAAGGGCGAGGCACTTGGGCTGAAGGCAGTTGCACTCCAGAAGATTTTATTTTCTACGGTGATAAAGTCGTTGTTCCGGTGCATGTGCACGTGAGGGTAAAGAACGAAACGAAATGGATTGATGCGCATATTGCCGATGGGTTTGTTTTTAAAAATGGAAAAATCATGCAAATGCGGACGTTTATAGAAAAGCCTCAAGCCTTAATTTGGGCTCAAGCTGCGTCTTGAGGTTGTGCGACGTTTTGTTGCGGGATTTTTAGTTGTAATTAAATCTTTGAATCCAAGGCCTGATAGAGGATTTTATTTTCCTTAGCCCGAGAATTTCGTTCTTTGGCTAAGGCATTATAATTGGCGATCATCTGTTCATAGATTTTAAGCTCACGATTAAACTGGGTCGCCAAAGTATTGAAGTTTTCAATGCGTTCACGGCTGGCTTCTTCGTCGATCTCCCGCTTTAAAACGTTGAGATGACTTTGTTTGGTGCGCAGAATTTTTGCGCGCAGTTCAATGTCTTTTTTTAATTCATCAAGGCGTGAATCCGTGTTCTTTAACGACACTTTGCGAGCCTGTAGATCCTGATAGTAATTTTCAGAAAGACGTACCAAGGCTTTGCGGTTTAAGAAGTACTTTAAGTAATGAGCCTCAAGTTCAGAAGGTAAATTAAGAATCTCTGTGCCAATAATGGAATGCAGCTCGCTTGGCAGAATGGAGGCATCCCTTTTGCGATAGTCTTCGATTTTTTCTAAAATATCTGCGTCCGTGATACCTTTTTGGACGGCCAAAAGTAATTTATCGGTTTTTTCGCGCTCCTCTTTATCAAGACGATCATAGGCGGCATGCAACATCTCGTGGGCGGCCGTGACGCTGATCATGTATTCAAGTTGCGGCTCCGGGATTTTAAATAGAAATATCTTGCGACCATTAAAGCACCCCAGGGCCGTGCTGCCTTCGTGTTTATTGCAAGCTTTGGTGAAGGCGACTTTATCCATCAGTTCGGGATCTGTGCGATAAAAGATCTTTTCGCCTAAATCGCTCATGAAAGATTTTTTGCCCAAAGCGGTAAGCTCAGCGGCATTTGCCAAGACGATATTTGGAAAAATGCATCCGACGATAAAGGTCAGAGTATAAATGAAATGCAGAGTTTTAGTCATCACCCTCATTATAGATCTTATCGGCAAAAAGGCGATTCGTCTTAAATCGAGAATTTTATAAATTCCTCTACTTATCCGCCCCCGCACACAAAGCCGACATAACAGCTTTCGCGGTCCTTAGTCCGTACGGCAATAGGCGTTTGCATACGCACATTGCCGCAAGCAATCGCATAACGAGAGAAAATGACCTGATATCCAGGAACCTTTTTGTATCTGAAGTTCACGCGAGCTTTATCGTGTTTAATGATAAAGTCTTGCACTTCATTACAACCCATTGCGGCGGGTTGAATCACCATGGGTCGAATCGTAAGTGACCGCATCGTCTTAGGGCGATCTCCACCTAAACCCCCACCAATAGATTGGGCGAAGACACTCGAACAAAAAACTAGCATCACGGTGATAATAGACATCACTAAGCCCATAGCAATTCCTAACTAAAAAGAGGTGGCGGGATGATCATTGTCGGCGAACCACAATCTATAGCGATATGGTTCCAAGCGACCAGGCGATCTCCTTCAACCTCTTGAGATTTCTGCAAAAATGTTTTTAAAGTCTTATTAATGGTCAGATAAAATTCTTTTTTTAAGGACTCGTTAGTCACGATAAAAAGATTTTCTAAATAACAAGGGCCGTTTTCACTGGCACGACTTAAAAGGTTTAAAGTCATGTTGGTGAATTCATGCAACGTCAGATCGCCTAAGTCCACATGTTGTTTTGTTACTATGACATAGCCCAAGGGATCCAGTTGCCAATATCCGAATTTGAGCAATGCATTGCGAAGAGCGCGGAATTCGTTTTTGCTGATGATGCTTGCCGTAAAAAGATCTTCGATTTCATCAATATGACGGCGCGGGGATATTCCGGCCATCGCAAAAACCATCAAATAGCGAAGATCTTTTTTTAAAAGACTGTCGATCTCTCTTTGATTGATGTGAGGTTGAACTAAAATTGAACTCATGGAGTATCCAAAGCCGCACGTTTTTGCCGGCGATGATCAGTTTGAAAGCGACTTTGGAAAGACTGCAGAAACATCATTAAAGTGCCACGTTCACAATCAGGTAAAGTAATAAGCTGTGATCTCACGGTGTCATGGAGGTTTTCAGTTTCTCCTAGTTGCCGACGAATAAGGGTCGTAATATCAATCCCCAGTGCTTCGAGGATCAACATTAGATTTGAAGAAGTCACATCCTTGCGGCCGCGTAAGAAATTGCTCATTTGCGCCGGGGTCATGCCGACCTCTTCACAGAGTTCAACTTGGCGAATCCCATGGCGCGCCATGAACCGCGCAATTGTGGGTCCTAAGTGCAAAGTGCTGGTTTTTCTAGCGATACTTTTTTTACTCATGGCCCCTCAGAAGTGAGGCTTGAGGACATAGCCCATTTGTGATGAAAACGCATGAAAAGCTATAAATAGAGGCAAATTTTACATCTCTTAGCTCCTAAATTCTGGATTTTACATGGGTAAATATCATTCGGCAGATTCGAGGGCGCTGGAGGTTCAAGAACTACCTAGGACCCCGGTGAATGCGTCGTATCTTTACAACATCTTAGAGAAGGCATTAAAAAATTCCTAAAGACATAAATAAAATGGGGGGATGTGCATGGCCTTGGCTATCACAAGTGCGGTTATTTTGATTTTTCTGGTTTCACAATCGGCGTTGGCCTTCGTCAAAGGGGATAAAGTCCGTTTAACCATGAGCCCCAAATTAGGTCCGTTCACCGTTGAAAGCTGCCAGACCGAAGACTCTCAAAAAATTTGTAAATTAAAAGAAGCCCGTTATTTTGTAAGCGCTCTTTATCTGCGCAAAAGCGATGAAGCGGCCAAGGTGGCCAAAGAGGCCTCGGTGGAAGAGACCTCTGGAGTGCGCGTGCAGGTTATGGGACGATAGTGCAGATAAGCGTGTATTTACGTTTATCTGGGACGTTTTCCAATTTTTCTTTATAGACCACACCTTCTGCCGATTTTTGAAATTTAAAACCCGTGCTGCCGACTTCGTCTTCGACGATCTGAGAGGTAATCACCAGGCTTGCTTGGCATTCCCGGCCTGCACAGTCACTATCTAGGACGAGGCCCAAATCGAAGTCTTCTCCGGTGGTCGTGTATTCATCTTGATATGTGTATCCTTCTTTTAATTCCAAAGAAACGCTGTGGACGTCTTTGCCGCTGACAAGCTTGCAGGTCAACGTCGGCTCTGCCGCCATGCTTTGAGTTCCTATCAAAAGACCCAATACCGTAAAAATCAATGCTTTCATTTAAGACTCCCTTTTGAATGGGCTTCTTATATTCGAGATGATCTATTCAGTAAAAGTGAATTGCAGTAAATAAATATGCAGTTTTAGAATAATTAAATCAGGCGGTAACCCACACCCGGCTCTGTCAGAATATGCACGGGTTCCGAGGGGATTTTTTCAATTTTCTTGCGCAGTTGTTTAATATAAATGCGTAAATAATGAGTCTGATCTTCGGCCGTCACTCCCCAAATTTGTCGCAGCAAGGTGTTTTGTGCGACCACCTTGCCCGGTTCACGTGCCAGGCGTGCGAGGACTTCATATTCCGTGGAGGTGAGTTTGATAGGCACGCCATCGACGGTCACCAGGCGGGCATTTAAATCGATGCGCAAATCACCGGACTCGAAAATCGGGGTGGCTTCCACCGTCCCACTGTGACGAAGACACACACGCACGCGAGCCAGAAGCTCTCCCGGGCTAAAGGGCTTTGTCAGATAGTCGTCTGCTCCCTTATCTAGCAATCGAATCTTTGTGGATTCATCATCGGTTGCGGTCAGAACTAAGACGGGCACGGTGGTCCATGCACGAAGTTCTTTTAAAACTTCATAGCCATCTTTATCAGGAAGGCCCAAATCCAAAATCACTAAATGAGGATGAAAGCCAGAGGCTTGCTCCAAAGCTTCCGCCGCGGTCTTAGCCTCTGAAAGTTTGTATCCTTTTTCAGAAAGGTGCAGGCGCAAAACATTGCGGATAGGGGCTTCATCATCAACGATTAATATGCGAACGCCTTCGTTCATGGGGCTTCCTGCGGTAAAGAGGGTTGGGGTTTTAAGGGAAGCGTGATTACAAAGCGGGTGCCTTGGGGCGGCCTCTCCGTGCAGACAATGCTTCCGCCGTGAAGTTCAATAATACCTTTCACGATCGACAGTCCAAGACCCGTCCCCCCGGGGGCCGTTCCCGGGACGCGATAGAATTTTTCAAAAACATGATTTCGCAATTCGGCGGGAATGCCTTTGCCGTCGTCTTCAATCACAACCTGAACAAAGCCGGCTTGATTTTCAGCGCGAATCCATATTTGAGAGCCTTCGCCCGCATACTGCGTGGAGTTTAAAATAATATTTGAAAGTGCATGTTCTAAAAGGCGGAAGTCCGCGTGCAAGAGTCCTTGCTGCGCATTGATATCTAAATGGACCGGGTGGCCATCTAGGGGTTTTTGCAATTTTCGTAATGTCACGCTTAAGATGTCGCTAAGATCTTGCCATTCTAATTTTAATGCGAAAGCGCCCGAGTTTAAACGACTCATATCTAAAAGATTTTCGATCACGCGATTTAAGCGATCGCTGGCTTCATCTAAGTCCTGGGATAGTTTTTCTAAATCTGCATTCGATGGGCTTTGTGCTCTGAGTCCCGTGCCAAGTCCCCTGATAACGGTCAAAGGCGTGCGAATTTCATGAGAGATGGAGTTTAAAAGTGTCTGATGCAAGCGTTCAGAGTCTTTTAAGCGCAAAGTTTCTTGGGCACGTTCTTTAAAAACTTCACGTTCAAGAGCTAAAGCCAATTGGCCCGTGATAGAATAAAGAAGATGGCCTTGGTCGGGACTTAAACGACGAATGCGACGTTCAGGTTTATATATAAAAACCCCGATCTTTTCAGACGTTCCGGTTAAAGGAATGTAGAGGGAATTAGACTGGCTTAAGGTGTCCGTGGACCAGCCGGCCATTTTTTGGTTCTGGTAAGCCCACTGGGCCACGGCGAATTCTTTTTCCTCTAATCGTCCTTGCGGAGTGTGTCTTTCAAGATCCCCATCCAGAGTTCTTAAAACGACGGCACAGTGGGCTTGTAAAAGTTCACCCACGCGTTCGGTGACTTTGGGGATGTATTCTTTGGAGCTAGGACTTTCGGAAATATCTTTTAACGTTTGATATAAAACATTGGTGCGTTCTTCACGTTCACGCATTAGACGTTCATGAAAACGAATCCTTTGCGTTAAAAATCCTGTGACTAGGGCCACGACGAAATATGAAAAACATAAAATCACATCTTCAGGTTGAAAAATCGCAAACGTAAAAATCGGGGGAATAAAACCAAAATTCCAAATTAAGGCGCTTAAACTGGCGGCCAACATCACGGAGCCCATACCGCCAAAAAATCCCACGATCATCACGCCTAAAAGAAATAAAAATCCCACCGAGCGATAGCCCACGGCGGGAACAAGGACGACGCCCGCAATGCTTAAAGCGACAAGGAAACACAACGTGTACCAATATTTGGCAAAACCGGTTTGCGACCGTAACATCAATATTTCCGTCATCAAGCTTGGCGGAACGACGACTTTATCTTGCCGCAACACGTGCACGTCGACCTCGTGATGATCACGAACAAGTTTGTTTAAAAGAGATCCCCCTTCAAGCACATGTCTAAACCAACGGCGGGTCGGGCGTCCCACGATGATTTGCGTGACATTTTTTTCGCGAGCTAATTTTTCCAGGGCTCGCGGTAAATCTGTTTCTGTAATATTGATGACCTCGGCTTTAAGTTCTTGTGCGAGCTGAATATTTTTTTGCAATTGCAGCTGATCTTCGTCATTAAGATGAATTCCGGTATCAACATGCACGGCAATCCAAGGTGCTTCCAGGTTGTAAGCCAAGCGGCGAGTCGCCCGAATGAGTTTTTCTGAAGACGGGCTGTGTGAAATAGCGACCAGCAGACGCTCGTTCGTCTGCCAGGGCGTGCTTTTGCCAGTATTAAAGCGCTGTAAATCTTGATCGACTCGCTCAGCGGTGATTCTTAAGGCGATCTCGCGCAAAGCGGTGAGCTTGTTTTCTTTAAAAAAGTTTTCTGCGGCTCTTCCGGCTTTGTCGCCGAGATAAACTTTTCCTTCTTTTAAGCGCTTTAAAAGTTCATTCGGGGCAATATCAACAAGTTCGATTTGCGTGGCTTGCTCTAAAATAGAATCAGGGACGGTTTCTTGAATCGTGATCCCGGTGATGCTTTCAACGGCATCCTTACGGCTTTCTAAGTGTTGAACGTTTAAAGCCGTGTAAACATCAATGCCGGCATCTAAGATTTCTTGGACATCTTGATGGCGTTTTTTATGGCGGGATCCTGGGATGTTAGTGTGGGCCAATTCGTCCACGATCACGAGTTCCGGCTTTAAGGCTAAGATGGCATCGATATCTAGTTCTTCAAATGAAGAGTTGCGATGAATAAGTTTTTTTCGAGGAAGTACTTTCAATCCTTCTAGCAAACGGGCTGTATCGCTTCGCCCGTGAGTTTCAACAATACCAATAACTACATTGCGAGCTTCACGAACTTTTTGATGGGCCGCTGTCAGCATGGCATAGGTTTTTCCTACTCCGGCTGACATGCCTAAAAAAACCCGCAACTGGCCACGGTGATTTTTAGCTTCTTCGTGTTTGAGTTGATTTAAAAGATCTTCTGGGTTGGGACGCTTGTCTTGATCCACGGGTCGTCAGCTCCTAGTGACTGCCACTGACTTTATCAAGAGCCAAATTCAAAGCCAACACATTTACAGTGGGTTCACCCAACAGTCCCCATTGTCTGCCATTTGTATGTTCTAAAAGCAGCTTTTGCACCAAAGCTTCATCCACACCTCGTGCTTGAGCAATGCGAGCGGTTTGCGCCGCAGCTGATTCGGGACTAATATGAGGATCTAAACCGCTTCCTGACGCGAAAGCCAATTCTTTGGGACGGGAGGCGATGGCTTCTTTCAAGGCTTTTGAGGTGGGGCCTAAATTAGAACCTCCCGAAGGCAAAGGATTGTAATCCACGGCCGACGGGCGCGGCCAAAAATATTCGGGACGTTGGAATTTCTGGGCAATGAGCAAGGAGCCTACGACCACGCCGTCTTTCACGACAAGCTGACCTTCGGCTTTTTCTTTATAAAAAACCTGGGCAAAACCGGTAACCATCAGGGGATAAACAACGCCGCAAATAAGGGTGAAAGCTAAGGTAATTCTAAATGCAATCCAAAGAGTTTTCATAAGTCACCTCTAAATAAAATGAAAGCTTGTGATCAGGATGTCGATGATTTTAATTCCCACAAACGGGATGAGTAATCCACCCACGCCATAAACTAATAAATTTCGTCTTAAAATTTTCGCCGCGCTTAATGGGCGATAGGGAACACCTCTTAAGGCCAGTGGAATCAACGCCACAATGATCAAGGCATTAAAAATCACTGCACTTAAGATCGCACTTTCCGGCGATGCCAAATTCATAATATTTAATTTTGCCAAGGGCCCCGGAGTGCCCGAGGTCATATACAATGTCGCAAAAAGTGCTGGTAAGATCGCAAAATATTTCGCGACGTCATTGGCGATACTAAAAGTGGTCAATGATCCGCGGGTCATTAATAATTGCTTTCCGATTTCAACAATTTCAATGAGCTTTGTCGGATTGCTATCAAGATCCACCATATTGCCGGCTTCACGCGCCGCTTGAGTTCCCGTGTTCATCGCAACACCCACATCGGATTGCGCTAAGGCCGGCGCGTCGTTCGTGCCATCGCCGGTCATCGCAACCAGGTGGCCTTCAGCTTGTTCATCGCGAATGCGTTTTAATTTTGTTTCCGGAGTGGCCTGTGCCATAAAATCATCCACGCCAGCTTCGGCCGCAATGGCCGCCGCGGTGAGGGGATTGTCACCGGTAATCATCACGGTGCGAATACCCATTTTACGAAGCTCGGCAAAGCGTTCTTTAATGCCGCCTTTCACGACGTCTTTTAAGTGAATCACACCTAAGATGTTTTCATTTTCTGTCACCACTAAAGGTGTGCCACCCTGTTTTGAAATCATATCCACAATCGCATCTAAATCGCGGGGGATATTGCCTTTAAGGCTTGAAACATAATTCTTCACAGAGTCTGCCGCCCCTTTGCGAATCTGGCGGGTGTTTCCGTTATCCGTGATATCCACACCACTCATCCGAGTCTGCGCGGTGAAAGGAATGAAGTGACTTTGCGCAGTCTTTAAACTTTCTGCGCGAAGGCCGTATTTTTCTTTGGCTAAAACGACCACCGAGCGGCCTTCGGGAGTTTCGTCTGCCAAAGAAGCAAGCTGCGCGCATAAAGCGAGATGCTCTTCTTTAACTCCGGATACAGAAATAAACTGGCTGGCCATGCGGTTCCCTAAAGTGATGGTGCCTGTTTTATCTAAAAGCAGAACATCAATATCGCCGGCGGCTTCGACGGCTCGGCCGCTCGTGGCAATCACATTTTTACGGATCAAACGATCCATACCGCTAATTCCAATGGCACTTAAAAGTCCCCCAATGGTGGTCGGAATTAAACACACGAGCAATGCAATCAATACCGGCACGGTGACAATTTCATGAGTCGCAGAATCAGGTCCAGCGCCATAATTGATAAACGCTTTAAGCGTCACCACGGCTAAAACAAAGATGATCGTTAAGCCCGAAAGCACGATGCTTAAGGCAATTTCATTGGGAGTTTTTTGTCTTTGTGCGCCTTCTACTAAAGCGATCATGCGGTCTAAAAAGCTGTTCCCACTTTCGGCGGTGATTTTTATGACAATACGATCACTGATGACTTTCGTACCCCCAGTCACCGCACTGCGGTCGCCACCAGATTCGCGAATCACCGGAGCAGATTCCCCCGTGATCGCCGATTCATCAACACTGGCAATGCCCGAAATCACTTCGCCGTCACCGGGGATCAGATCGCCGGTTTCACAAATAACGGTGTCGCCTTTTTTAAGTTCCGCGGCGGCTATTTTTGTCTCTATGTTATTACGTAACAGACGCGCCATGGCAGTGGTGCGTGTTTTTCTTAAAGCACTGGCTTGGGCTTTGCCTCGGCCTTCGGCTAAAGCTTCGGCAAAGTTTGCAAATAAAACCGTGAACCAAAGCCACAAGGCGATTTGCAATTCAAAAGATTTTGAACCACTTCCGATGTGGAAAATCACGTAAAAGGTGGTCAAGACGGCGCCAATCAAAGTGACAAACATCACCGGGTTTTTTATTTGCACTCGGGGGTTCAGCTTGCGGAACGAATCTTTGAGGGCCGGAATAAGAAGATCTTTATTTAAAAAACTATTTTGCGTATTCATACGTTTGATCCTTAAAATGTCAGACCTTGCATCATTAAGAAATGTTCAACAATAGGCCCAAGAGCTAATGCGGGTAAGAAGGTCAGTGCGCCGATGATTAAAATAATACCCGTAAGAAGAACTCCAAAAAGGGGAGTGTCGACTTCAAAAGTTCCGGACGAAGCGGGAGAGTATTTTTTTGCGGCAAGACTTCCCGCCACGGCCAATAAAGGTAAAATGATGGCAAAGCGCCCAACAAGCATGGCGATAGAAAGTGCCAAGTTATAAAATGGGACGTTGGCGTTAAGTCCCGCAAACGCACTGCCATTATTGGCGGCCGCCGATGTGAAGGCATAAAGAATTTCCGAAAAACCATGCGGACCTTTGTGCGCAAGGCTGCTTAAAGCCGACGGAGTGAGTGTTGCCAAAGCCGTGCCTAAAAGAATCATCGCGCACGGAGCAAGAATAGCTAAGATCACCATCTGAATCTCGCGCGCCTCAATTTTTTTACCTAAGTATTCGGGTGTTCGGCCTACCATCAGACCGGCAATAAAAACGGTGAGCAGGATAAAAAGCAGCATTCCATAAAGACCCGCGCCCACACCGCCAAACACAATTTCCCCGAGCATCATATTCAACATGGATATGCCGCCGGAAAGGGGGGTGAGAGAAGAATGCATCATATTGACAGCGCCACAAGAAGCGGCTGTCGTGATGCTAGAAAAAAGAACGGAATTAAAAACTCCAAATCGAGTTTCCTTTCCCTCCATAGAAGGTCCTTGGATTCCTAAGGCGAGGTTGCGGTGATATTCTGAAAACAAAGACAAGCTTGTTAAAGATACAAAAAGAGCCAGCATCACGCCAAACACCACCCATCCGTGACGACGAGCTTTGGTCATGGAGCCAAAGGTGTAGGTCAGAGCGGCAGGGATAAGGAAGATCATCAGCATTTGAATAAAGTTAGAGAGCGCTGTGGGATTTTCAAAAGGATGAGCCGCGTTGGCATTAAAAAAACCGCCGCCATTTGTGCCGAGCATTTTAATTGATACTTGTGAAGCCGCAGGACCTAACGGAAGAATTTGTTTTGCTCCCTCTAAGGTGACGGCTTCGGCGTAAGAGTTCAATGTCTGGACAACTCCGTCAGACACTAAGAAAAAAGCCCCGAGCAAAGACAAAGGCAAAAGAACATAAACGATGGCGCGGGTCATATCGACCCAATAGTTCCCGATGGATTTTGAAGACCGACGAGAAATCCCGCGGATGAGGGCCACTGCCACCGCAATGCCTACGGCTGCGCTGACAAAGTTTTGCACGGCTAAGGCCAGCATTTGGGTGAAGTAACTCATGGTGATTTCGCCGGAATAACCTTGCCAGTTGGTGTTGGTCACAAAGCTTACTGCCGTGTTTAAAGCCGAATGCCAAGAGGGCGCCGAAAGACCTTGGGGATTTAGAGGTAAAAACCCCTGTAGCATCTGGATGAGAAATAAAATCATGATGCCTAAAAAATTAAACCCCATCAGGCTGACGGCGTATTGTTTCCAGGTCATTTCGTTTTCAGGGGCTCCCGCCATGCGATAAATCAGGCGTTCCATCCATCCTAAGACAGGATGCATGAAAGTGTGTTCCCCTTGAAACACTTTGGCCATATAGGCCCCGAGTGGCGGAGTCAGGGTGATAAGAACCGCAATAAAGAATAGAAACTGCAGAGAGTCGAAGGTGTTCATGGGCGCCTCCCTTTAAAATTTCTCAGGGTGAAGGAGGGCGTAAGTTAAATAGATCAGGATGCCGACGCTAATGCCTAAAAGTAGATATAGTTCCATAAAAGCTCCATGTTGTGCTTTTACAGACTAGTTTTAAGGGGCGTAAAAACGATATAAAAACGGGGCGTGTTAGGTTAAACGTGAGACGAGCTTTTTAAGCTGGGCTTGTTCGGCCTTTGTCAAAGGGCTTAGGAACTCTTCGGCGACCTTGACGTGTAGTTCTGAAAGTTTGCTGACCGCGTCTTTACCTTTGGCGGTAATGCCGACCAATTTGATACGGCGATCGTTGGGGTCGGGCAGGCGTTGCACCCATTTTTTCTTTTCAAGACCATCAATGAATTTGACCATGGAGGCTTTATCAATACCCATATCTTGACCCAGGGCAATCTGGCTGACCGGGCCTAAGACATGGAGAAGCTTTAAGATTCCAAGTTGTGGGCTGACCAGGCCTAAGGGTTCAAGTTCGGTCATCAACAGGCTTTTATATTTTAAAGCCGCCTTGTTAAAGCAATATCCGAAGTAAGCTTTTAAGACCGGGTGGACCCCATTATAGCGACCCTCCACCGAACATGCGGAAGTCTCATTATCAGTAGGTTTCTTTTTGGTTTTCATTTTGGGACCTCCTTTTTAGATCGTACCGCAAATCGTTTGTGTTGCAAACGGTTTTGTAGTAAAACTATTCCATAAAGGTGATTCCATGAAGTTAAATACTTTGACCCCTCTCGTAATTCTAATCCTTTGTCTCAATATAAATCTCCAGGCTCTGGCGCAAAGCGAGACTCTGACACTGCAAAAAGCGGTGGATGAAGCCCTGGGGCATTCGCCCAAGGTGCAAAAGTCGGAGTCCGTTTTTCGTGAAACCGGCTGGAAGAAAACGGAAAGCTATGCGGGTTTTTTGCCTACGCTGACCGCCTCGGGCAGTTATCTATTTGATAAAAAATATGCCCTGACAGATGTAAATATTGGCAATGGTCCGCTGACGATCCCACAAATCGTGCCCACGACTAATTTTCTGTTAACGGCTCAGTGGAGTGTCTTTGATGGTTTGCGCAGTATGAATAGATACTGGAGTGCCGAGTCTTTTGAGGAGTCTGCAAAAGATGATTTCGACTGGACGCGGTTTCAAGTCGAGCGCGAAGTCGTTGTGCTATTTTATAAAGCCCTGGCGGCAAAAGAGTTAAAAGCCGTCGCCGAACAAAATGTGCGCGCCTTAGAGGATCATTTAAAAGATGTCCGTCTTTATAAAAAGGTCGGATCTGCGACAAACTTAGACGTGCTACGCATCGAAGTGCAAATGAGTGAAGCTCAGTCTGAGCTTTTAAATGCCACAGACAATGTGGACTCGACCAAAGCGCGCCTCAGCGAGGCTTTAGGTGAAGATAAGGATATCGCTTCTGTGGACGGAGCACTGCCGCAGTTAAAGTCGGATCTTGTTTCTAAATTAGAAAAAATGAATCACGAAGGACGTAAAGACTTAAAAGCTTTGCAAGCACGGGCGGAGGGATTTCGTCATCAAGAAGATGCGGCAGAGCGCTTTTTAGTACCGCAAGTGTCTTTGTTTGGCCAGTATCAGTACTACAATAACCGCGATGATCGTTTTGATGACTATGATAAATTCCGGGATGCTTATCAGTACGGGGTTATGTTGACCTGGAATTTATTTGACGGAATGAGCTCGATTTCAAAATCCAAACAAAGTATTGAACAAAAGTATCAAGCCGAAAAAACCTTACGTCAGTCCGAGCTTAAAGCCCAACGCGATTTTGATTTTTGGAAGCGTAAGTTTGTGTATTTCTGCTCGGTTTATGAGTCTCGTAAAAATGATATCGTGAAAGCCGAAGAAAGTGTGCGCCTTTCGCGTGAAGGACAAAAAGTCGGGGCAAGAACCAATACAGATGTTCTGGATGCAGAAGCTGAATTGTATCGCGCCAAAGCAGGTGCTGTGAACGCTCAAGTCGGGGCTATTGAAGCCATCGTCAATTTAGAGCTCAGCACCGGTGAAAAATTAGTTCAATTTAATTAAGGTTGGTATTTATGACTAAAAAACAAAAAATCTTTTCAGGCCTTGGGGCTGTCGCTGCTTTAGGCATTATCTATTTTATTTACGAACACTTTATGTATGTCACCACGGACAACGCGCAAGTGGAGGCTCATTCCGTGCTGATCGCGTCTAAGGTGGGCGGTTACATCAAGGAAGTCCACATCAGCGAAGGCATGAAAGTAAAAAAAGACGATATTCTTTTTGAAATTGATGATCGCGATTATCAAAACACCTTAAGACAAATCAAAGGTGAATTGTCGTCTTTAGAAGCGCAGAAAAAAGATTTAGACCGAAACGCGAAGCGCTTGTCAGAGCTTTACTCTAAAGGAGTGGTATCACAACAGCAATTTGATGCTTCTTCAACGGCCTTTGCCGGGGCTAGAGCCAAATATGAAGCGATTTCAGCCCAGGTCGCGCAAGCCGAATTGAATTTGGAAAACACCAAAGTGCGTGCCCCTTCGGATGGTTATATCGCCAAGCGCTCGGTGGAAGTGGGGCAACTCGCGGCGCCAGGGGTGCCGATGGTGGGATTTGTCGACAGCGGAGAACGCTGGGTCACGGCGAACTTTAAAGAAACAGAAATTGAAGGTGTTCAACCCGGGAAGGCCGTTGATATTTCTATTGATGCTTTTTCCGGAAAAAATTTTAAAGGCGAAGTGGAATCTGTGAGTTCCGCAACAGGGGCGACCTTCACTCTTTTACCCCCTGACAACGCCACGGGCAATTTTACCAAAGTTGTTCAGCGGGTTCCGGTTAAAATCAAAATCTTGAATGTGTCTCCGGAAGAAGTGAATGTGCTTAAGGCGGGCTTGTCTGCTTATGTGAAAGTTCATAAGCACTAAGGAAGTTTTATGAAAAAGGAATCCGTCCTGATCATTGTGGTGGCGGTCATGGCATCGCTGCTAGAGATCATTGATACTTCCATTGTCAATGTGGCCTTACCCACGATGATGGGAAATCTGGGCGCCACGTTAGAAGACATCAGTATGGTGATCACCGGTTACGCCATTGCCAACGCGGTGGTCTTACCCGTGTCGGCATGGCTGGGGGAGCGCATTGGTCGTCGAGTTTATTTTTTGGGTTGTATTCTTTTATTTACCCTGACTTCGGTGGCCTGCGGCCTTGCACCCAACTTAGAAAGCTTGATTGTCTTTCGGGTTTTACAAGGTTTGATGGGCGGGGCTCTTTTGCCAACCTCACAGACGTTGATTTACGAGCAATTCCCTAAAGAAAAAGCCGGCATTGCGGGCGCGATTTTTGGGATGAGTGTGATGATTGGACCAACACTCGGGCCGGTGATGGGTGGTTATCTGACGGATAACTTTGGCTGGCGCTCGATTTTTAATATCAATCTTCCGCTAGGTTTGATTGCGCTTTTTATCGGGATGATGGTGATTTTTGATCGTCCGAAAGAAACGGCAGAAACTGATGGAAAACCGCCCTTAGATATTTGGGGTCTGACCTTCTTGGTGATGGGCATTGGGTGTCTGCAATACGTGCTTGAGCGCGGTGAGGCGGATGACTGGTTTGCTTCGCGCACGATTTTGTTTCTTTCTATGATCTCGGCCGTCAGTCTGCCACTTTTTGTGTGGTGGGAATTGCGGGTGAAAAATCCGATCATCAATGTGCGCCTGTTCTTAAAGCCTTTGGTCAGTAATGGTGTGTTGTTGATGGGGATGGTAGGATTCTTCCTTTACGGGGTCGTATTTATTTTGCCGATCTATGTTGCCCGCACCTTGCATTTTGATGCGACCCAGACGGGGATGCTCTTTATTCCCGGATCGCTTCTAACTGCGGCCCTGATGCCTTTTGTGGGGAATATGATGTACAAAGGGGTGAATCCGAAATGGCTCATCTTTGTGGGACTGATGTCGTTAGAAGTGTGTTTGTATCTGATGACGTTGCTTTCACCCTTGTCGGCGGAGGGTGAGGTCTTGCGCATGCTCTTTGTAAGGGGTTTGGGAATGGCCTTCTTATTTGTGCCAATCAATTCATCCATTTTAAGTCAATTCCATGGAATCGAGATGGGCCAAGTATCAGGTTTATTAAACCTGGCTCGGCAAATCGGGGGCAGTATTGGGATTGCGTTGATTGGGACTTTGCTAACAAAAAAATCCCATCAGAATTATTTGGATCTGAGTGGCAATATTTCGTTGTTAAATCCGAACGTGCAAAGTCAGTTTTCTTCGGGGGCTGCGGGCATGGGGATGAAAATGAGTGATGCGATTGGTATGGCCAGTGGCCAGGATGTCGCCTTAAGAAGTCTTTACGGGCGCATTCAAAATCAGGTTTTTATGCTCAGCTTTCAGCAGTTGATGTGGACGATGATGATCATTTTTGCGATTTCGTTCATTCCTTTATACTTCTTAAAGTACAAAGAAAAAACCAATGTGGTGGTGGATTCGCACTAGATGAAAAGAACCAAGCTTCCTCTTGGTTCTTTAAGTTATTTTCTGAGCTCCACGGTGCCTGAGCGCACAGATTTTTTAGTGCCTTCAGCCGTTTCATAATAGTTTCCGTAAAACTGGTCCGACGGGGAATTGTAATAAAGCTGTAAATAGCAGCGATCGCCACAAGCGCTTACTAAAAATCCCTCTTTGTCGTCCGCGAGGGTCGCAATATTGTCGATGTTGCCCCGTCCGCGAGAGTCACTGTTTACCCCAGGGCCGTGGATGCTTAAGAAAAAAGTGCCCGAAAAATCACGTTTAGAATAATCAGGGGATAGTTCCCATACCACCGAAAGGTCGCCGCGTTTGCGATCTAAAAACTTGACCGCCCCTGTGTATCTTCCTGCGAGTAAACGAATTTGACGGCGGGTTAAAGCACTCCCTTGCGCTAATGAAACTTTGGGGTCTTCGATGATCGTGTTTGCCAGAACTTCCTGAATACTTCTTTCATCATTTAAGTAGTGAATACGCCCACCACGGCCGGCCCTATTTATCGGAGGCTTAGAAGGCGCTGGTTCCGGAACGAGTTTTTCTGTCGAAACCGAAGGGGGTGTCGTCGCTGGAGAGGGTGAAGCCGAAGTCGCAAGTTCTGGCGCGGCGGATTTAATGGTTTTAAATCCCACATCAGCTAAAAACAAAAGCATGACTTTGCCCAAGAGCTCATCTGCTTTTTCGTATTTTTCTTTTAAATCTTTGATTTTGGTATATTCCAAATATTCGCTTTGGCTGAGCGCGACCAGATTTGATTTGGCCCGGGACAGGTCTTCACATTTGGCGTCGACCGTTGGGATTGAAACGACCTGGGGGCCAGTGAGAAATCGATGAGACAAAAAACCAACAACAAAAGCGATGGTGATCGGAACTAAAATTTTAGTCATGATTTAGCGTACGATAGAACTAAAAGAAGATCCCGCAAAAAAAACGGGCTTTTGAGATTTAGCGGACGCGATTTTGATATAGCTGCACAGAAGCAGAGCTAAAAAAATCATAAACCAATTGCTAGGTGATAAGTGCAGCAACATATTTGTCCGTTAGGCCTTTCGGCTCTTTAAATATCCTAAATAGTACTCAATACCACTGGTTATACTCAAAATGACGCTGACCCACAAGACCCCGTAGCCGACTTTGTCGAGATAAGGGATATAAGGGTCCATATTTCCAATAATTACAATGGGGATGGCGATCATTTGCATGGCCGTTTTCCATTTTCCGGCTGGTTTGGCGTCGATAATGATTTGATCTGCCGCGGCAACCGAGCGGATACCCCCGATAAAATTGTCCCGGGCTAGGATCACGATCACCATCCACACGTCGATTTTATCATGGGCTAAAAGCATGGTGAGAATACTGGTCACCAGAATTTTATCGGCGATCGGATCCATGAACTTTCCGAAACTAGAAACCGCTTGGTATTTTCGGGCGAAATAGCCATCGTAATAGTCGGTGATCGAAGCTAAAATGAAACAGACGGCCGCAGCTACGTTCCACCAAAGCGTGTCTGGCCACATCAATGCCACAATAAAAGGCACCATCACGATACGACTCATCGTAATCTTAGTTGGAAGAGATTTTTGGAAGGCCGTAGGGGTGGTGGTCATGATCATCCTTATCGCGCTGCAAGCTGACTCAAAGTACCAGTTTAGACTAGAAATAATCAATGTTTATTCATCGTCACAAAGTGCAGTTTTACGAAACCGATTTGATGGGAATTGTCCATCACAGCAACTACCTGCGCTTCTTTGAAGGTGCGCGGGTGGCCTGGGCTCATTCTAAAGGGCTTTTAGACTATCAGCAGCCCGGAACCGCCAGTCACTTTGCGGTCTTAGAGACGCAAGTGCGTCATGTCAAACCCACCTTTTTCGGCGATGATTTACAAGTAGAGGTTCAAGCCAAGACGGATGGCAATCGGTTGATTTTTCAGTACCGATTGCATGGTCGCAAAGGGGAGATCTGTGCACTTGGACAAACCGTGCACGTGTCCTTGGGACCTGATTTAAAACTCAAACGACTTTCGGCAGAGATTAAAGCCGTGACGGAGAAAGAAACATGGACAGAAACCTGGCTCTAGAATTTGTGCGCGTAACTGAAGCGGCGGCTTTGGCTTGTTCTCGTTGGATGGGTCGCGGAGATGAAAAAAAGGCTGACGCAGCGGCCGTGGATGCCATGAGAAAAGCTTTCGATGTTCTTCGAATGGATGGAACGGTTGTGATCGGTGAAGGGGAGCGGGACGAGGCGCCGATGCTTTATATCGGTGAAAAAGTCGGTCAAGCCGGGGCGGATGCACCAAAGCTTGATATCGCTTTAGATCCTTTAGAAGGGACCACCATCTGTGCCCACGGAGGTGTGGGGGCCATTGCCGTTATCGCGGTGGCCGAAAAAGGAAACTTCCTGCATGCGCCAGATACGTACATGGATAAAATTGCTTGTGGTCCAAGAGCTAAGGGACAAATTGATTTAGATAAAACACCGGCTGAAAATATCCGTGCGGTGGCTAAAGCTTTAGATAAAGACGTTGAAGATGTGACCGTGGTGATCTTAAATCGTCCTCGTCATGAAAAATTAATCGCGGAAGTGCGTGCGACAGGTGCTCGTATCAACTTGATCGGTGATGGTGACGTTTCTGCCGCGGTGGCCACGGCTTGGGGTGATTCAGGTATTGATTTGCTTTTAGGTGTGGGGGGCGCTCCGGAAGGAGTTATTTCGGCCGCGGCCATGCAATGTCTGGGTGGCGATTTCCAAGGTCGTTTGAAATACCGCAACGATGAAGAAATCGAGCGCGCTAAGAAAATGGGTATCAAAGATCCACTTAAAAAATTCACGATTGATGATTTGGCGACGGGTTCTGTGATGTTTATCGCGACCGGCGTGACCGATGGTGCTTTATTAAAAGGTGTTCGTTTTGGTTCCGACGGTAAGGCAAAAACAAACTCTGTGGTGATGCGCTCACAGACAGGAACCATCCGCACAATTGAGGCTTACCATGATCTTGATCACAAGCCGCCGGTGGCTGTTCCTCGCTAATGGAAGTAAAACTGATTTGTTTTAGTTGCAGTAAAGAAATTCCCGTGGCTGGTCACATCGGTCGCCGTGATGAATGCCCGCATTGTCGTGCGGATGTTCATGTGTGTAAGAACTGCGACTTTTACGATGCTAAAGTGTATAATGAATGTCGTGAAACACAAGCCGATGTGGTGCGTGAAAAAGATCGCGCGAATTTTTGTGATTACTTTACACCCCGAAAGGGTGGAGCTGGCGGCATTGATAAAAAAGCGGCTCTGCGTGCCGCGGCTGAAGCGTTATTCAAAAAATCCTAATAAACAGTCTCGAAGACTCTTTTTTAACGTTCTGTGACTGCTCTTGACTCTGTTTTTGGTTTGCGATGAGATTTCATCCACAAACTAAAAGGAGCAACCTATGTTGAACAAAATGGTGATGGCTGCAGTGCTGGTATTAGGCGTTGCTGCTCATGCAAATACATCAAGCAATCAAAGCGAATTCTTTTTTCAGTCAGAAGCTGGTAAGAGCGAAGTAACGCCAAGAATTGGTTATAAAATGATGACCATCAAGCCCGATGGCGCGACGTCAGACACTAAATTAAATGGTCTATTTAATACCGGCGTTTCTTACGAATACGGCATCAACGAGATGTTCGCCATCGAAGGAGCTTTGTATTACGGGTCGTTAGAAACTGACGGCACACCGAAAACAAAAACCAACGGTCTTCAAGATCCAGAAATTACCTTGAAAGGCACTTCGCCAATGGCGTGGGGCAACCTTCGTTATGGCGCCATGCTAGGTCTTGGTTTTGAAAAGCGTAAATATGCGTCTGCGACGAGCGACGGAAATTTAGCTTCAGGTGGATATTCACTAGCTCCTTACATCGGTGCGGATATGAATCTGGGTGGCGGCATTGTCGGTGCTCGCGCATTGTATGAATACCGCATGGAGCGCACAATTGACGACGGATCGGGTACAGATCTTAAAGTTAAAGACGGTCATGAGTTGGGCTTAAGCGCGTTCTATGAATACTTCTTCGCAGACATGCTTATCGGTGGATCGATCAACTATCTTTCAGCTGACAAAGTTAAAAACTCTGACACTGGTGCACAAGAGGAAGATTCTCACACAACGACAGGGATTTCTTTGTACACTCGCATCCCAATGGAGACGTGGGCATTGATTCCTCGCTTGGATTACGATTTCTCTCGCAGCCACTACAGCAAATACGACGATATCACATTGTCAGTAGCCGCTCGTTTTGGTTTCTAAGTCTTTAGTCTAGACAAATATTGACTTGAGTGTCGTGTAAAAGCGACACTCAAGGTCTATGGCAAAAGCATCGACCACTGAAGTTTTCAACTGTACTCCTGAACAATTCTTTAAAATCATTTCTGATTACGAAAAGTATCACGAATTTCTTCCTGAAGTAAAAAAGTGCACGGTGATGAAAACCGAAGGCCATCGCAAGCTTGTCGAATATCAAGTGCAAGTGATGAAATCTTTTAAATACAATCTGTGGATGACCGAAAATGCACCCAACAGCATCACCTGGGAATTTGCTTCTGGGGATATCTTTAAAACGTCGGTGGGCTCTTGGAAATTAGAAAACGAGGCGGGAAAAACGCGTGCGACTTACACGGTTGAAGCGACGTTCAGTATGTTTGTTCCGGGGCCTATTGCCAACGCATTAGTCAGTGTGAATTTACCGAATATGATTAGCAGCTATCATAAAAGGGTCAAACAAGTTTATGGCGTCTGATGATAAGAAAAATCCCGATGACGATGGAGCCAAAGACGTAAAAGGTCTCTTGGGTGAGACCATGAAAAAGGTTTTCACTGCCGGGGTGAGTGCGGCTTTCATGACGGAAGAAAGTTTGCGCGCTTATGTCTCTGAATTAAAACTTCCCAAAGAAGCTTTGAATCTGCTTTTGCAAGGTGCCAATAAATCCAAAGAAGAAATCACCAAGCGTGTTACCAATGAGATCGTCGGCATCATTCATAAAATCGATTTCGTGAAAGAAGCCTCGCGCTTCGTGGAAACACACAAATTTAAAATCACGGCCGAAATTGATATCATCAAAAAGGACAATAAGTCTGAATAACTAGACCTTAGGGAGTCTCAAGTTGAGACTAAAACCACCGATAAGTAGCTTATGGAATTAGAAATCTTAAGCCTCTTATCGGTGATCTTTTTTTGTCTTTGTTCTCATCAGCTGATTAAAACAGTGGTCCGTCCAATTCCTTTGTTGGCCTCGGAAAGACCTTATGCGCGAGCAGCTATGCAGCTTGGCAAGTTTTATAAGTCTTTAGCTTGGGGTGCGATGACCGCGGCGTTTTTAATGGGCCTGGTTTTTTCGTTCCAACAAGTTTTCCAAACACTTTGACTCTTAAATAAGGATGGATAAGGCTTCCTAAGATGGAGGTCTTTCATGTCTCAATTCACGACCCAAAATCCTGCCACGGGCGAAATTCTTAAAACTTACAGTCATATTTCTTGGGAAGACGCCCAAAAATCTATTGAAGCGGCCGATCGTGATTTTCAAAAATGGCGTAAGACTTCATGGGAAGTTCGTTCCCAAACTTTAAATCGCCTCGCGGCTGCTCTGCGCGAGCATAAGGCAGAACTTGCAAGTCTGATGCAAAATGAAATGGGTAAATCTATTGCTGAAGGCAAAGCGGAAGTTGAAAAGTGCGCGGTGACTTGTGAGTTTTACGCAAAATCAGCGCAAGGAATTTTACAAAATCGTCAGGTCCAAAACTCTCCTTATGCTCGAGCCGAAGTCAGCTTTCAGCCCTTGGGTGTGATTTTTAGTATCATGCCGTGGAATTTCCCACTTTGGCAGACCTTAAGATTTGCAGCGCCCGCTTTGATGGCGGGAAACGTGATTGTTTTAAAACACGCGGATTTGACGGCAGGAACGGCTGAACTCATCGGAAAAATCTTTGCCGATCTTTCGAGTGAATATCAACTATTGCGTAATACTCAAGTCGATCACGACATTGCGGCACAAATGATTGCTCATCCGTTGGTTCATGGCGTGACATTCACGGGAAGTACCAAGGGTGGAAAGTCGGTGGCGATAGAAGCTGCGAAAAATTTAAAAAAGATTGTTTTGGAATTGGGCGGCAGTGATGCGTACCTGATTTTGGCGGATGCAGACGTCGAAAAAGCAGCTGCCCGCACGGTCAAAGCGCGTCTGGTGAACTGCGGTCAAAGTTGCGTTGCGGGCAAACGATTCATCGTCGATAAAAAGATTTCCGATCAATATATAAACGCGTATGTGAAAGAAATGAAACAAGCCGAACTTGCGCCACTAGCCTCGGCGCGTTTTCAAAAGACCATTGTGGAGCAAGTGGAAAAACTTAAAAGTTGGGGCGGAAAAGTCGTTTTAGGCGGTACGGCTCCGCAAGGAGCGGGGGCTTATTACCCAGCAACGGTGGTCGTTTTCGAAAAAGATCGTCCCGAAATTCATGCCGAAGAAGTTTTCGGACCGGTCGCTATCATTGTTCTTGCGGAAAACACAGAGGAAGCCGTTCGAATGGCTAACTCGTCGCCCTATGGCCTGGGGGGCGGCGTATTTACTAAGAATGAAGAAAAAGGCAAAGCCTTAGTTGAAAAAGAATTGCAGGCGGGCTTTGTTGTAGTAAATGATTACGTAAAGTCAGATCCGCACATCCCCTTTGGTGGAGTGAAAGAGTCCGGATATGGACGGGAGCTTGGCGAATTTGGTATTTTAGAATTCGTAAATATCAAAACTGTGGCGGTCGCTAGAGAAAATTAGAAATTTAAATTAGAAATTTAAAATAGAAGCTTAAGGAGCTCATGAAAGACTTAGATCACCATGTTTGGAAACTCTTAAAGCACTATGGGCTTTTAGAGAAAAAAATCCTGGTGTCTTTGTCCGGTGGGGTAGACTCCGTCGCTCTATTTTTATCACTCTTAAAAACTCATGATAAATCTTTGCTGGGGGTTTTTCACTTTCACCACGGCATTGGCGGAAATCAGATTTACCGCGATGAAGCTTTATTATTTTGTGAAAAACTGACGGGTCGGCATGAGGTTCCTTTTTTCTTTGAAAAAGCCAAAGGGGCGCTTAAATCGGAAGCGGATTTTAGGGAAGCTCGCTTTGCTGCTATTGAAAGCGTAAAAAATCAGCATAACTTTGCGGTTGTGGCTTTGGGGCATCACCGTGACGACCTTTTAGAAACTCGAATGATGCGTCTGATTCGTGGCACCGGAGGTCAAGGTTTGGCCGCAATGCGAGAGTGGGACCAAGGGATGTTCCGCCCCCTGTTAAGTCGGGCAAAGTTAGAATTGGAAGCCTATGTGGCCGATGAAAATGCTCCTTTCTTGGCGGATCCCTCAAACAATGACTTGGACCCTCTGCGCAATTGGTTGCGGAAAGAATGGCTGCCGCAATTAGAGGTGCGCTCTGTCGGATCTGTCGGCGTTTTAGCTCGTTCTTTAGAGACGATTGTTGATGAAATAAGCACTCGCGGGGATCTGCTTTCGTCTCAAGAGGACTTCGGATCGCAAGGCCTCCAAAGAAGTTTCTATCTGACATTGACTCTTTCAGAGCAAAAACGTCTTTTAGCACAGTACCTTTTTGCCTTAGGAAAACGAGATTTTTCACAATCTCATATTGAAGAAATACAAAAGCGCCTGGACAACTCCCAAAAAGTGATCACATTTCAGGTGGCAGGTTTGAATTGGGAGATTAACGCGCAGCAAATTAAGGTCCAGTCCTGATCGTTTTTACGAGAGGAAAAGACCCTTATTTTACTGTGCGAATTTCTTTGTCTGAAACCCTAACCATGTTACCCTTGTACTGCGCCCACGGAAGGCGTCTTGACCTAAGTCAATGAAAGGACTGAAATGCGCTCTACTCAGAAAACGCTGGCTCTTTGGTTTTTCCTCATCATTATGGCCGTGTTCTTGTTCCAGGCCTATGAGAGCAAGCATCAAAAATCGATTGCTGATTTTAACTATTCAAAATTCACCGAGGCGGTAAAAGCCAATGAAGTGGCGACGGTCACCTTCCGCCAAGACACGAGTGAAATCGTGGGTGAAATGAAACCGGAGTTTGAAAAGAAATACTCGGGCACTCATTTTGCGATCGTGGGTAACACGCAAGATGAAGGTTATAAATTTCTTCAAAGCAACGGTATCACGCCAAACTATGAACGTGCTGATAACGGTGGGTTCTTTCAGTCCCTCGTGGTGAACTGGTTGCCATTGATTCTGATCGTGGCGATGTTTTTATTTATTATGCGCCAAATTCAAGTCGGCGGTGGTAAAGCGATGTCTTTTGGTAAATCGCGTGCGCGTCTTTTAACAGAGCACAAAAATCGTGTGACGTTTAAAGAGGTTGCGGGTGTGGATGAAGCCAAAGACGACTTGCAAGAGATCGTAAGCTTCTTAAAGGATCCAAAAAAGTATACAAAACTTGGGGGGCGTATCCCTAAGGGTGTCTTGCTTGTGGGTTCTCCGGGTACTGGTAAAACTTTGCTTGCACGCGCTGTCGCGGGTGAAGCCGGTGTTCCGTTCTTTACAATTTCTGGTTCAGACTTCGTTGAGATGTTTGTGGGTGTCGGTGCGAGCCGCGTTCGCGATCTCTTTGAACAAGGTAAAAAGAATGCTCCTTGCTTGATCTTTATTGACGAGATCGATGCGGTCGGACGTCATCGTGGGGCTGGCATGGGCGGTGGTCATGATGAACGTGAACAAACCCTGAATCAGCTTCTGGTTGAGATGGATGGTTTTGAATCTTCTGAGGGTGTGATCATGATCGCGGCGACGAATCGTCCCGACGTTCTTGATCCGGCCTTGTTGCGCCCAGGTCGTTTTGACCGTCGCGTGATCGTAAATAAACCTGATCTTAAAGGTCGCGAGCAGATCTTGGGCGTGCACACGCGTAAGACACCCCTTGGGCCTGACGTTGAAATCGTGCGCATTGCGCGTGGAACTCCGGGTTTCTCGGGCGCTGATTTAGAAAATCTGGTGAATGAGGCCGCCTTGGTAGCCGCTCGCAATGATAAAAAATACTTAGAGATGGAAGACTTTGAAAAAGCTAAAGACAAAGTCATCATGGGTGCGGAAAGAAAATCCATGGTTATTTCGGATGAAGATAAAAAAGTCACTGCTTACCATGAAGCGGGTCATACGCTGGTGGGTCGTAAGTTAAAAGGCCTTGATCCTATTCATAAGGTAACAATCATCCCTCGTGGGATGGCATTGGGTGTGACTCAAACATTGCCAGAAAAAGAAAGCGTATCGCTTTCAAAAACGACCGCAGAAAACATGATCGCTTTCCTATTCGGTGGGCGTGCGGCTGAAGAAGTGGTCTTCAAAGACATCACCACGGGTGCGGGTAATGATATCGAGCGCGCGACCGAGATCGCTCGCCGCATGGTCTGTGAATGGGGTATGTCTAAACTAGGGCCTTTGGCTTTTGAAAAACGTGACAACCCGGTTTTTATGGGCATGGGTTACGGCAATAAAGAAAAAGATTACTCCGAGTCGAAAGCTCAAGAGATCGACTCGGAAGTTTCTAAGATCATCAATGAGGGGTATCGTGTAGCGGTGCAAATCTTGACTGATTATAAAGATGCGTTAGAGCGTTTAGCGCAAGCCTTGCTTGAATACGAAACGATCGACGGCACAGAAGTTGAGATGTTGGTCAACGGTGCGGCGGTTGCGGAAATTGAAAAATACCGTGCTAATCGCAAAGAGGCGAATTTGATCGCCGCT
Organism: Bdellovibrio bacteriovorus; assembly: GCF_001592735.1. Lineage (NCBI taxonomy): Bacteria > Pseudomonadati > Bdellovibrionota > Bdellovibrionia > Bdellovibrionales > Pseudobdellovibrionaceae > Bdellovibrio > Bdellovibrio bacteriovorus. Next base: position 424,684 of record NZ_LUKE01000003.1, on the reverse strand, counting down.
TCAAATATGAAAAAAAATGACTCTGGAAACGATCCAGTAGGAAACACCGGTCCCGTTACAATCTAACGGGATCTTGCTTTAAAAATATCGATAGGGATGAAGGCTTTTTAGAATGTTGCAGCAGTTTGTCGATAATTTGATCTTTATCATTCAGCATCTGCGTGTGCAGGATGCAATCGACATGCTTCTGGTTTGGATGGTGGTTTACCGTATCTTGGTGCTCATTAAGCGCACGGGCACCATTCAAATGCTTTCAGGGCTGGGCGTTTTAGCCATAGGGTATATCTTAAGTATCTGGCTCGAACTTTTCACCTTCAATTGGATCTTAGAAAAATTCTTTTCAAACCTCTTTGTGATTGTGGTGGTTTTATTCCAGGCCGAGATTCGTCGGGCTCTGGCACATATCGGGAGCAATCCGTTTTTTAATGATGCCTCTAACATTCAAGAAACCCAAGTCATCGAAGAAATTGCGAAGGGAATTATTCTTACCGCGCAAAAAGGTTTCGGTGCTTTGGTGGTGGTTGAACGTGAAATCGTTATCGACTATCACATTGAGTTCGGGACTGAGATGGACTCGAAAGTTTCGGCAGAGCTTTTGGCATCGATCTTTCACCCTGAAAGCCCGATGCATGATGGGGCGGTTTTAATCCGCAATGGTAAAATCCACTCGGCCGGATGTTTTTTGCCGTTAAGTAAAAATCCGGCATTAGATAAAAATCTCGGGACTCGTCATCGCGCGGCCATTGGATTGACAGAAGAAACAGATGCCCTGGTGTTTGTGGTTTCTGAGGAAAATAAATCTATTGGTATTGTGCAAGGTGGACATTTAAGTCCGAATGTTGAGCTGGGTGATATTCGTAAAGCCCTCTATGAAACCTTTGGTTTAAAATACAAAGCCTTTGCGCAACAAGGGGAGGCTTAAGATGAAGCGCTCTTCTTCCTGGTCACGTATTATCACTGAAAACTTTAGTTACAAGATTGTCGCGCTTTTTATTTCGTTAATCTTATGGCTTACAATCCTGGGGCGACGAGATTTCGTTTTAAGCAAAAACATTGATATTGATCTGATCACCTCGCCGGGCACGCAAGTCGTGGCGCAGACGACAGACCATATTAAGGTGAAAGTTTCAGGTCCCCGCAGTTCTTTAAAGAAGTTTTTGGAAAGCTCGCTTTCGCAAAACATCTCGCTGGATATTTCTCAGCGAGGCGAGGGCGTTATTTATGTTGATATTCCGATGAATAAAATTGAGGTTCCTCTGGGTGTGCGAATTCTTGGAGTTCGCCCTAATCAGATTCAGGCCGAAGTCGTTAAATTGAAAGGTCAGCCCGTCGATGGAAAAGAAGGCCAGTAAGGCAGAAAAACAATCCACTAAACTTTTTGGTACCGATGGGATTCGTGGCACGGCAAATCAGTGGCCCATGACTCCTGAAACAGTCGTAAAAATCGGTCAAGCCATTGGATATCTTTTACGTAAAGAAGCCCTTGATAAACAAACGCCCACTCGAAAAGTCGTTATCGGCAAGGACACGCGTCTTTCTGGTTACATGATTGAACAGGCCTTGGCGAGTGGTCTTAACTCCATGGGTATTTTCGTGCAATTGGTAGGCCCATTGCCGACACCGGGTATTGGTTATTTAACTCGCACGATGCGGGCGGCGGCGGGGATTGTTATTTCTGCCAGTCACAATCCTTTCCATGACAATGGGATTAAAGTTTTTGGGCCCGATGGTTATAAAATTTCAGCTTCTATGGAGCGCGAAATTGAGCGCTTGGTTTTAGAAGAAGACTTGATGGCGTTATTGCCACCAAGTAAAGACATCGGTCGCACTCGTCGCATTGATGACTCTCAAGGTCGCTACATTGTCTACGTTAAAGGGACATTCCCTTTGGAGTATACTTTGGATGGAATGCGGATCGTGCTAGATACAGCCAATGGTGCGGCTTACAAAGTCGCGCCTTCGGTGTTTCAAGAGCTGGGTGCTGAAGTCATTCAATTGGGTGATGATCCAAATGGAATTAACATTAACGACAAGGTCGGCGCTTTATACCCCCAAAAACTTTCTGAAGCGGTTGTGCAGTATCGGGCGGACGTGGGGATCAGCCTTGATGGTGACGCAGATCGCGTGATCATGGTGGATGAAAAAGGTGAGATCGTAAATGGCGATCGTATCTTAGCTATTTGTGCTCTTCATATGAAATCCCGAGGCCTTTTAAAAGGGGACACGCTGGTGGCGACCCAGATGTCGAACTTCGGTCTTGAAAAATGCATGAACGATGCCGGTATTAAATTAGTTAAAACCGATGTGGGTGATAAATACGTTGTCGAAGAGATGAAGAAAAACGGTTACAACCTGGGCGGTGAACAATCAGGTCATATCATTTTCTTAGATCATACGACAACGGGTGATGGCTGTGTGGCCGCTTTAGCGGTTCTTGCCGTGATGAAGCAAACCGGCAAGAAGATGAGTGAGTTGAATCACGTTTTTGAAGACGTGCCGCAAGTTCTTATTAACTGCCGCGTGAAAAAACGTATGAACCTGAGCGATATTCCAGGATATGAAAAGTTGATTGCTAGCACTGAATCTAAACTCAAAGGCGAAGGCCGGGTGTTTGTGCGTTTTTCGGGTACTGAGCCCGTGATTCGCGTTTTGGTAGAGGGCGCGAATAAAGAACTTATCAGTCAATACGCGGAAGAGATCGCCTCTTTCTTAGAAAAAGAATTGAGCTAAAAATATGAAACACAAAATTCGTTTGGGTGTGAATGTGGATCACGTGGCGACTTTGCGTCAAGTTCGTGGTGGCACAACATCTTATCCTAGCGTTCTGGATATGGTAAAAAGATCCGTTAAAGGGGGGGCTGAGCAAATCACGATCCACTTACGCGAAGACCGTCGTCATATTCAGTTGCACGATTTAAAAACACTTTCTAAATCGTGCCCGGTGGCCTTGAATTTAGAAATGGCCGCGACCTCGCAAATGGTCAGCTTTGCTAAAAAGTATCGCCCTGATTGGGTGTGTTTTGTTCCGGAAAAACGTGCGGAACTCACCACCGAAGGTGGCTTGGATGTAAAAAAAGGCTTTAAGAAAATGTTCCCGATGGTTGAAAAGCTTCAGCGCATCGGTATTGAAATTTCGATGTTTATTGAGCCGTCGATCGAACAAGTTGAAGCCAGTTATGAGATTGGTGCCGATGCTGTTGAATTTCACACGGGTAAATGGGTTCATCTAAAAGGGGCAAAAAAAACCAAAGAGTGGAAGCGCCTGGTGGAAGCCGCCGAATGGGCTCATTACCTGGGTTTAAATGTTCATGCTGGGCATGGGCTTGATTATGCGCATTCAAAACTGATCAATAAGCTTCCGCATTTGCAGGAAGTAAATATTGGACATTCTTTAGTTTGTTATGCGCTTGAAGATGGGCTTGAAGCTTCCGTGCGTAAGATGCGAAAGATCTTAAAGTAATGTCTGATGTTCTGAATTCGCAAAGAGAAATCAGAAATCTTGAAGAATTAAAAAGCTTTTGGGCGGAAGTTCTTCCGCATCTTTCTAGTCGGTGTATTTTACTTATGAGCGGTGAAGTAGGGGCGGGTAAGACCACCTCGGTACAAATGATCGCCTCGATCTTAGGAATGCGCGATGTGCAGTCACCGTCTTTTGCCATTCACTTGCGCTATGAAAATTCAGAAGGGAAAGCCTTAGATCATTTAGATCTTTATCGTTTAAAAGATGACGATGACTTAGAAAGCTCTGGGTTTTGGGATTTATTTGCGCAGCATAATTCTTTGATGATCATTGAGTGGGCGGATCGCTTAAACTCAGAATTTTTGCCGATGAACTGGCAAAAAGTGAAAGTAACACTTCAAAAGAAATCTGAAGCGGTCCGTCTTATTACGACGGAAACACTGGCTTAATAACGATAACCTAAATTATGAGCGGCCATTTCGTCGGCAAAGAAAACACGGCGCCAGAGTGGAATTTGGGCGATGTTTTCGGGACTAAAAAGCTGCTTGGTTTCTAAATCTCCCACTAAATTTCGGCCCACTTGTTTGCGCACGCGCAGGCGAAATAAGTAGGGCTCTTCAAAAGAAGTGACAAAAAGTCCCCGGCGATTTTCAATCGCCTCTTCAAAGGCGTCACTGTATTCATTAACCAGGCGTTTATCAAAAGGCGCAATAAAGTAAATAAAACCCCAGCCCTGGCGGAGCATCTCTTCATTGATATCAAGGGATCCTTTAAGGATGCGACCTAAAATACGACCATGCTTATCCACATCGCTGTCGTTACTGATCTTGACGATGGTCCCTTTAGGTAGCAGTTCTCGCAAAGCATCCCGAGCTTGAATCGCGCCTTCACCTTGACCGTGTTGAAAGAAATCGACTTCGGGGGTGTCGACGCCCATCAGGCGGATTTTGTATTTCTGAGAATCTGTAATTCCTACTGCGGTCACGGTGTCACCGTCATGGACGTCCAAAATCCGTACTTCTAATGAAAAGGCGCTCAATGGGATTAAAAGGGCTAAGCAGACGGCGAAAAGACGAAGTGTGTGTGGCATGACCCATTTTTAAATCTGATTGAGTGGGGATACAAGCCGAGCAATAAATTTTACACCCCCTAGACAAGGCGCTATGACTTCCTAGATAATAGAGGTTCTAACCGCGAGGGATAAGACATGAAAAGCATTTGGTTAGCGGGATTAAGTTTGATGGTAGCGGGTTGCGTGACCTCAAATTCCAAGGTGGCTGATTTAGATCGCCAGCCGTCTTCAGTTGAGTCTGCGCGGTTATGTCAGAAGCTTCAAACCATGGAAATCCATTCTCATCGCGGGGCGTGGGATCGTCCTGAAAATATGATGACGGCGTTTTTGCGGGGGGTTGAGCAAGGGGCCGATTTTATCGAAATGGACTTGCAAATAAGCAAAGACGATCAGGTTGTGGTCGCTCACGATGCCTTTATGAAAAAAGAATGTCGTGATTCCGAGGGGCGAGAAATTCCTGGCCAGATTTTTTATCGCAAAATGACTTTAGAAAAAATCAAAACCTACAACTGCGGCTCATTTGTCACTCGCGGGTCTCCAGTTCCGGGCGAAAAAATTTCGACCTTGGCTGAAGTTTTAGATGTTTTAAAAAATAAAACGACGCTCCGGGGAAAACCATTAAAACTCAATATTGAAATCAAATACAACCCGACTCAGCCAGAATATTATCCGGACCGTGAGTTTTACGTCGACCGTATTTTATCTGTGATTGATAGATCAGGTATCGATCCGGCAAGAGTGATGATTCAATCCTTTGATATAGATACTTTGCGTGTCGTTCGGTCTCAGCGCAGGGATTTGCGTTTATCGCCTCTTTTAAGTGATGCTCGCGGCGGGGTGAAGATTGCCCAAGAACTGCGAGCGGAGCTGGTGACGCCCCATTTTAGTCAGGTCACTCCGCAAATGTTAGCCGACTTCCATGCATCGACCTCTATTCATCCACTTGGGATTAAAGTGGTTCCTTGGACAGTGAATGAGCCAGACAAAGCTAAAATGCTTATGGAGATCGGCGTAGACGGAGTTATCACCGACAACCCAGAGTGGTTTCAATTCGCTAAAAGTTTTTGTAATTAAGCGGCTTGAAGGTCTTTAACAAACTCGCCAGAAAGTTTTTCGGCCAGTGTTAAAGAGACCTTGTTGTAAGCTGTTTTATCCGCAAATCCGATAAGCATTCCCACCATTTTTTCTTGAACCATGAGTGGGGTGATGGTGACGTGATCCGGAACCACACCTTGATTCCAGTCATCAAAAAATCTTTCATTAATTTCGTTTAAAGAAACATAGCCGTGGTAAGGCTTTTGTGTTGAAGCCACGATATTAAAGATGCTTGGAGTTTTCAGAGGAAAACGCATGCTTGTGTCTTTAATACCTTTGAAGTTTTCATCCCATGCGAAAGCCACAAGTTGGGTTTCTTGTTCATCCAAAGTTAAGATCATCGATTTTTCAAAATAGATCTTCATTTCGCTTAAAACTTCTTTAATGCGATCATTGATGGTGCCAGAGTTTTTCTTTTTTATTTTTTCTAATGAAAAATGACCCGAAGCCACCGGATTAACAATGGGCTTCGCGACACCCGCAGGGCGTGCCACAATCGGAATTTTTTTATTGGCAAAGCTGTCATCAGAAAGATCAACTTCTGATTGCTTTGGTGGTGGCGGAGGACCAGCAGGAGTTTTCGCCACGGATATAGTCGGTTGAGTGGCTTCAAGTTTTGGAACTGTCGACGGAGGAGGTTCTGGCGGAACAATTTTAGAAAGTCCGGTCAAGCCAGAAACTGTCGCTTCAGCGACAGGAACGGGGGCGGGCGCCGGAGCCGGAGCGGCGGTTTTTTCTAAGACCACCGTTTTTTCTAGTGGAGATCCTCCGACGGCCTCGAGTTTTACAACGGTGGGACCATCAAAAAGACCTGCTAAAGCATCATCAGGATTGCTTTCTTCTTTGCCTTCGCCATCTTCGCTTGAAAGTTCAACGCCCGAGTTTGTAGTTTCAGAAACTTCACTGTCGGGGGTCACACCCAGGTCTTCAAAAGAGAAGCTATCTGAAGATTTTTTAGGAATTTGGGTTGGCGCAACGACCGTCGCTTCGGCAGGGGCTGCCGCGGCTTTAGGGTGAAAAAGGTCCCAAGCTTTTTCGATGTTTTCAAGCTCAGTTAAAACTAAGGCTGCCGTGGGAAAAGAAGGAAAATCCTGTGGCGGTTGAAGACATACTACGATGAGGGATCCGTCCCACTCCGCCACAGGCAGACACTCCGCTGACCATCGGTAATGGGTCGCCCACTTCGCGAACATTTCCTGGGATAGCTGAGTTTCTGTAAAAAATCGTGACTGAAGCTTTGGTAGTTGATGATGAGTCACGGCCCATTTGAGATATTCTTCAGAGCTGAGGCGTTTTTCTTTCAAAGCATAACCCAAGAGGCTTAATGCAGAGCCTGAACTCTCGTAAGCTTCGGTAAGTCCTTGAAGTTGTTCTTTAAAATGTTCAAACCAGGTATTTTGACTCATCAGTCTTCCTATCGGCCAAATCCCTTAAAACCTGAGTAAAATCATGAGGTCTAGTCGCTTGGGTGAAGTTTCTTCATCTTCTGGCTAAAACCTAGACCCCCTTAATACGGTAAATATTCATAAGAGTTCTCAATACTTAAGAACTGTGATAGGGTCGCGCCACCATGATCCCGACCAAGGTCTTTCATTATTTTGATCACAACGCCACGACTCCTGTTTGTGCAGAAGTCATTGCGGCCTTGCCCGAACTTGCACAGAGTTGGGGGAATCCTAGTTCTATTCACTGGGGTGGTCGAAGTCCGAAAAATATTCTGCGTGATGCGCGAAAAAATCTGGCTGATGCCTTGGGTGTAAGTCCTTTAGAAATCGTATTTACTTCGGGTGGCAGTGAAGCCAACAATACCGTGCTGAAAGGTGTTTTTGATTACCGTCAAACGGCTCCTTTTGTATCCGCGGAACAAGCGGGTCGCACGCATTTCATGTGTTCTGAGGTTGAGCATCCCAGCGTTATTAAAACCATGCAGCATCTAAAAGCTTTAGGTGCGCGCGTTGATTTCATCCCGGTGAATCGCCAAGGTGAAATCGATATGGAATTTTATAAAGCTCACTTGAGCCACGAAACGGCTTTGGTGTCGGTGATGTTGGCCAATAACGAAACGGGCACGTTGTTTCCGGTGAAAGAGATGGCGCGTATCGCTCATGAAAAGGGCGCGCTTTTTCATACCGACGCGGTTCAGGCCTTTGGGAAAATTCCTTTGAATTTGCAAGACCTAGGCGTGGATTTCGCGTCTTTCTCGGGTCATAAGTTTTATTCGGTGAAGGGATCTGGATTTTTATATTCTCGCAAAGGGTCTTATTTGAGTTCGCTGATTCATGGTGGTGGTCAAGAAAGACACCGTCGTGGGGGAACTGAAAATACATTGGGCATTGGGGCTTTAGGCGTGATGGCAAAAAGACTTGCGCTTGTGGCCGATAAAGCCAAACAGTTAGAAATTTTGCGTGATCATATGGAAAGCCGCATTCTTTCGGAAATTTCTGAAGTCACCCTCACCGCCGGGGAAAATTTGCGTTTACCCAACACGAGTTCTTTGGTGGTCAAGGGTGCTGACGGCGAAACCATGCTGATGTCCTTAGATATTATGGGTTATGCGGTTTCTACGGGGGCCGCTTGCTCCAGTGGTAATCCCGAGCCCAGCCCCGTGTTGTTAGCAATGGGGCTTTCGCGCGCCGAAGCGCAAAACAGTTTACGTTTAAGTCTTGGTTGGGACACCACGCGCGAAGAAGTGGATGGGTTTGTTGAAGCATTAAAGACAGTGGTCGCAAGATTGCGATCTATCAATAACGAAGAAGAAGGAGATTCTTGCCATGTCTAAGGGAAGGGTCCTTGTTGCTATGAGCGGAGGCGTGGACAGTTCTGCCGCGGCTGCGCTCTTAGTCGAACAGGGATATGAAGTTATCGGGGCGACGATGCAAGTGTGGGATTATTCCACTTGCGATATCGAAGAAGGAAACGGCACCTGCTGTTCTTCGATAGATGTGGATGATGCGCGTTCGGTTGCGGATCGTCTGGGTATTCCATTTTATGTTCTTAACTGCGAAGCAAAATTCCGTGCCGCGGTTATTGATCCATTTTTAAAGGCTTACCTTGACGGGCAAACGCCACTTCCATGCGTGAACTGCAATACCTATTTAAAATTTGATCATCTTGTTAAAAAGATGAAAGAACTTGATTGTGATTATCTTGCGACCGGTCACTATGCAAAGATCGTTTATGACGATAACGGCAAGGCCGCGATTCACACCTCAACGGATGATTGGAAAGACCAAACTTATTTCCTGTTTACCATTGATCCAGAATTAGTGCCGAAATTATTATTCCCTGTAGGGGATATGAAAAAGCCTGAGGTCCGTGCTTATTCTGAAAGTCGAGGCCTGGTAACCGCCAAGAAAAAAGATTCTCAAGGAATCTGTTTTGTGGGGAACCAAGGTTATCAAAACTTTATCAAAAGCCAAGTCAGCAGTGCGGTGCTTGCGACCAAAAAAGGTTTTATCAAGCGCTTCCCGCAAGGCGAGGTGATGGCACCTCATGAGGGAATTCATAATTACACCATTGGGCAAAGCAAAGGTCTTGGTATGGATTATCACGAAAAATTATTCGTGCTTAAGATTGATGCCCATGACAACACCGTGTGGGTGGGGGATGAATCGCATCTTTTTGCTCACGAAGTGGATGTGGTCGATCCGCACTTGTTGCGTGATTTAGAGGATGGCGAACTGATGAATGTCAAAATTCGCTATCAACACAAAGGATCGCCGGCAAAAGTATTTAAAACGGAAAACGGATTTAAATTAAAATTTATGGAACCACAAAGAGCGGTGACTCCCGGTCAAGCAGCGGTGTTTTACCGTGAACGGGAATTAGTAGGCGGCGGATGGATCACACTTTAAAGTATCAAGTCCATACCTTTGGTTGTAAGGTCAATACCTACGACGCCGGACTGATTCAAAAGAATCTGAATGCGCATGGTTTTGCTCCGGTTGTTTCGGGGCAAAAAGAGGCGCGCATTCACGTTTTAAACACCTGTGCGGTGACGGCAGAGGCGACCAAAGAAGCGGTTCGCTATATTCGACGCCTTAAGGTGAAAGATCCATTTTGCACAGTGGTTGTTACCGGATGTGCCGCGCAAGTCGATACGGGATCTTTTTCTGGCTTGCCAGGGGCTGATCTTATCGTGGCGAACTCTCATAAAGGCTCGTTGCCCGATCTTCTATCAAAACACTTCCGTGGCGAGCTGACCGAAAAAGTATTTAAGTCCAATATCTTTAAAAAAGAAGATTTGGAAGCCGGTGGTGGAATTGAAAAAAGCCATACGCGGGCGTTTTTAAAAATCCAAGACGGCTGCAATAGTTTTTGCACGTATTGTATTATCCCATATGCGCGGGGGAAAAGTCGTTCTATCCCGGTGATGGATTTGGTTCAAAGAATCAATGATCTGTATGCCGAAGGCGCTCGCGAAGTCGTTTTAACGGGTGTTCATATCGGTGATTATGAAGATACCGTGGGCGAAAAAAAGTACGTGATGGAAGATTTAATCGAAAATCTTTTAGCGCGTACCAAGGTCCCGCGCTTTCGTTTAGCGAGCTTAGAGCCGGTGGAAGTTTCAGAAAGACTTCTGGAATTGTATCAAGATCCACGTCTGTGCCCCCATTTTCATATGAGCATCCAAAGTGCTAATACGGATGTGCTTTTCCATATGAAACGTAAATACACCCAAGAAGATGTGCGTAAATCTTTAAATGCGATTGCCCAACGTGTTCCGAACTCTTTTGTGGGAATGGATGTGATCGTCGGTTTCCCTACGGAAACGGAAGAACAATTCCAAGACACCTATGATACGTTAGCGTCCCTTCCTTGGACGAAGCTGCATGTTTTTCCTTATAGTGAACGTCAAGGGACAAGAGCGGCCGCGATGGAGGCTTCTGTCTATCCTCACGTGCGTGCCGAGCGTGCCGCGCGTTTGCGAGAGTTAAGTATCTCACGTTACACACAAGAGGCGCAAAAGCAGTTGGGATCAGTTAAAAAGACGTTGATCTTAAAAAATGCGGCGAAAGGTGGCCAAGGTTTAAGTCATGATTATTGGCCGGTAGAGATCGAAGGGGCGGAAAGCTTTATTGATCACTGGTCGGGACAAGAAATTGATGTCCGTATCACCGGTTATGATCATTCCAATAAACAACACATGGAAGGTCACTTGCGAGGCGAAGTCATTTTATGATCGAACTGCAAAAACGCCTGGGGTATCAGTTTAAAAATCTTTTAACACTTGAACGCGCACTCACGCATAAAAGTTATGCCAATGAACTTAAAAACACCGTTGAGCACAACGAAAAGTTAGAATTTTTGGGCGATGCCGTTTTAGACCTGGTCGTGGGAGAGTTCTTATTTGAAAAGTTCCCGGCGGATACCGAGGGGGGACTTTCTAAAAAAAGAGCCAGCATCGTGAACGAAGAAGTACTTTCAGAGCTCGCGATTGAAATGAAGCTCAATGACCTTATGAAGCTGGGTAAGGGCGAAGCACAAACTGGCGGGGCGACGAAACCTCGTTTGGTGGCCTCCGCTTTAGAAGCCGTGATTGGGGCTTTATACTTAGATGGCGGCTTTGAATCGGCTAAGAAATTTATTCGTCAGGAGTTTTCATGCCTGACGGACAAAGTCTGTGGTCATGAAGATTTTGAAAAGGATTATAAAACTCGTCTGCAGGAGCTTGTGCAGAAACATCAACGCGAAACTCCTCGCTATGAGGTCTTGGCCGAAGAAGGGCCCCCTCATGATCGGGAGTTTTTAGTGTGTGTAAAAGTAAATGAAGATGTCTGGGCACAAGGGCGCGGACGCAGTAAGAAAAACGCCGAACAAGCGGCCGCCAAATGTGCGCTAGAAGCAAAGTATAAGGAAACGAACTAATGTCTTATAAAGCTGGATTTTTAGGTCTGATTGGTCAACCTAATGCGGGTAAAAGTACGCTGATGAATTTTCTGGTTTCAGAAAAAGTCTCTATCGTATCAGCTAAACCTCAGACCACTCGCCGTCGTATTTTAGGTATCTGGAGCAATGAAGCAGGACAAATTGTATTCGTTGACGCTCCGGGAATCATTCACGCAGAAAAAGGTCTTAATGGATTCTTAGCCCAAGAAGCGGAAGACGTGATCAAGAACTCTGACGCGCTTTTAGCGGTGGTCAGTGTTGATGAAGGAAAGCCTGAAGATGCGGAGCGCGTTTTAGATATGGTTTCTAAAAGTGGTAAGCCTTGGATTGGCGTGATCACAAAAACAGATATCATTGAAAAAGCTCACCGTTTGATGATCCTTAAAAAAATGATCGAAGAACGTAACGGGAAAGCACTCTCCATTTCAGTCAGCACCGTTTCAAAAGGCAAAGAAGCGGCGGAAGATCGCGAAGCTATGTTGATTGAGTTCTTAGAGATGATGCCGCAATCGCCGGCACCGTTATATGATATTGAACTTTTCACGAACGAAAATGTGCGTGAAATGGTTTCGGAAGTGATTCGTGAAAAATGTTTTGAGATTCTTCATCACGAGATCCCATACTCTCTGGCAATTCGCATTGTGAAGTTTGATGAAGAAGGTCCCATGCCTAAGATCTATGCGGAGATCTTGGTGGGGCGCGAAAGTCATAAGCCCATCGTGATCGGTAAAAATGCCCAAGTGATCAAGCGCATCGGTATGGAAGCGCGTAAAGAAATTGAAAAGATCATGGGCGAAAAGGTCTTTTTAGATCTGAAAGTAAACTGTAAGCCTGAATGGGCAGATAATAAAAGAATGATGAAGGAGTTGGGATATGTCACAAGAAATGACGACTGAATTTGCGCCCAAAGTGGCGATTATTGGTCGGCCCAACGTAGGGAAATCGACTTTATTTAATATTATTACCGGAACTCGTAAGGCGGTGGTTAAAGACCAGGCCGGGGTGACTCGCGATATTATGATTGCGCCGGTTGAAGTTTGGGGTAAGCAGTTTGACTTGATCGACACCGGTGGAATCACCGAAGCCGGCGATATTTTTTCTAAACTGATCAAAGAACAAGTCACTGACTTTTTGCATTCCGTGGATTTGATCGTGGCGGTGATGGATGGTCGTTCAGGCCTTTTGCCTGAAGATCGCGACATTATCCGCGTGGCCAAACAAACGGGGAAACCTTTCTTGTTGGTGATCAATAAGGTGGATCGCGTTCAAGATGATGACATGTTCAAAGCCGACTTTTATGAGTTCGGTGTGGATATCGTTTCAGCCTCGTTTGAACAGCGTCGGGGCGTTTCAGATGTTTTGGAGTGGATTACCAACAACACTCCAGAAAACCAGGTTGTTATTCAAGAGGGACTTAATATCGCCATCGTCGGAAAACCGAATGTTGGTAAAAGTTCTATCTGTAACGCGATCTTAGGTTCTAACCGCATGATCGTGTCTGATATTGCAGGTACGACCATTGACTCGGTAGATACGCCGTTAGTTTTCAACGGGAAACGTTATAATTTGGTGGACACCGCGGGTTTGCGTAAGTCGGCTAAGCGCGAAGATGATTTAGAAATCATTTCGGCTTTTAAATCTCAAGAAGCCATTCGCCGTGCGAATATCGTGATTTTGATGGTCGATGGTACGATTGGTCCCACGGATCAAGATGCGCGCATCATGCAGGCAATCTTAGAAGATCACAAAGGGGTGATTGTGGTCGCCAATAAATCCGACTTAGGAAATAAAGAAGTTCCGGAATACCGCAAAACATTCCGTGAACAAGTGGAGCGCGTGTTCCATTTCTTTACCGATGTGCACGTGGTGTTTACAAGTGCAAAAACCAATCAAGGGATCGAAGATCTTTTTGAAATGATCGAGCATGTGGGGAACCAGTTGGCGTTCCGCATCCCAACGGCAGAGCTCAATGACTTCTTCTTTGAAACCATTCGCAAAGCTCCGGCTCCGGTCTGGGGAACAACAAATGTGAAATTTTATTATGTCACCCAGACCTATCAGCGTCCGCCGGCATTTATTGCGTTTGCAAACAGCCCGGATGGCGTGACCAATGCGTATCGTCGTTTCTTGATTAAGAATATGAAAGAGCGTTTTGATCTTTGGGGTATGCCAATCAGGATCTTCTGTATGAAGAGTCGAGGAGCGGGGCAGAAGTAATGTCGTCAAACGTGCGTCGCGGAGCCTGGAGAACCCGGTTCGGGTTTTATCTCTTAGCCATCGGTTCAGCCTGTGGTTTAGGGAACTTATGGCGTTTTCCTTACGTGGTAGGTGAAAACGGTGGCGGCGCCTTTGTTTTGATTTACGTGTTTATGTCTTTGGCGATCGGGGCGCCGATGTTGATCAATGAATTGATCATGGGGAAAACCAGTCGTCGTTCCGTTTTAGTGGCCACCCAGCGCTTAAGTGAGAAAGCCGGTCGCGGATTCCGTTGGGCGGGGCGATTTTCGGTCATCTTAAGTATTATCGTGCTTTCATATTATGCGGTGATCAGTGGTTGGGTTCTGCATTTCCTCACTCAATTTTTGATCTCATTTTTTAGTCCGCCGGAGATCGTGACGGCCAAAACCAATCTTGCCGCTTTAATGTCTAACGGTTGGCTGCAGTTTATGTTGGCCAGTGCGCATTTGTTAATTACGATTGTGGTCGTGGTTAAAGGCGTGCAAGAGGGATTAGAGAAGTTTATCTCTTACACCATGCCGCTTTTTGCCACGCTGGTCTTGCTTTTGGTTTTACGCAGTTTTTCTTTGCCTTCGACGCCGGAAGTTTTGCGGTTTCTTTTTTATCCCGACTTTTCAAAACTGACGTGGTCCTCTTTAAATCATGCCATTGGACACGTGTTTTTCACCTTGTCGGTGGGTTTTGGAACCATGGTGACCTTTGGTTCCTATATGAAAGAAGACGATCATGCACCGACGGCGGGTTTTCGCGTAACGGTGGTGGATACGGTCATTTCTCTTATTGCGGTCGTGATGATCTTCCCTTTGGCGTTTCAGGCGTCCAATGTTCCACTCACTGATCCCGCGTTGATGTTTGAAGTTTTACCGCGTTATCTTTTGGGGATCCGCGGGGGAACGCTTTTTGGTCTGGCGTTCTTCGTCTGTCTTTATATGGCGGCTTTAAACGCCAGTATCGGTCTTTTAGAGGTCGTTGTCTCTAATTGGGTGGACGTGCAAAAGAAAATGCAACGGGGACCGGCCACTTGGTATTCGGGACTAGCGGCTTTAAGTTTTGCTATTTTGCCAGCACTTTCAAGCTCCGTGTTTAAAGAGGTGCGTTTAGGGGGGCGTTCTTTGATCGAGGCTTTAGACAGCTTGTTGATCAACTGGATGTTGCCATTGATCGCTTTAGGAATCTTGATGGCCTACAACTGGGGCACGACGGATAAAGAAAAAGAGCTGAACTTTGTCGATAAGGACAAATTTGTCAGCTATACGATGTATCCACATTGGTATTTTATTTCTAGATGGGTGGCGCCAGGAGTGATTATCCTGGGCCTTTTAATGCAAGTATTGGATTTGTTTTTTTAGAAATTCATCCCTAGAATCACGAGGAAGTCGTAAAAGTCCCCGGCCAAGTTCTTATCTAACTTTTCAGTTCCATCGATGAAGGATTTGTTTTCATCGCTGAAATTAACGTAATGATAAGCCGCTTGAATTCCTAAATAAGCTTTTTTACGCATCAGGGGAATCTCTAAACCCGCACCGACATCAAAGCCCATGGTCGAGTCGCGGCTAAAGCCATCAAGGCCTGAGATCGTGTAAGTGCGATAGAATTGTCCTAGACCTGCAAGCAAGTAAGGATTCAAGTCTGCTAAGCCTCGGGTCACGTTTTGCGTGTTCAAGTAATACTTTAAGTCAAAGTTAATAGCCGTTAAAGAGACATTGCCGGTATAGGTTTTAGAACCGTTATTCACAGTAAATCCAACACCATGGTCGCCAGTTTGAAAGCCCAAACTTAACGCTAAACGAAGGTCAAAGAAGTAAGAAAGAAAGATCCCGAAAGTAGGACCGCTGCCGTAAGCGTCGGCAAAGTTTCCGGTGAATCCGCGAGTTCCTCCCGCAAGACCAATCGTAAAGAAACGACCGTTACGGAAAAAGTTAATATCTGCTTCTTCATCAGACTCTTCATCAAATTCGCTATAGTCCGTAAACGGATCGTAAGCTTCATCTGGATCGACTTGCGCAAGCAGATAAGGTTTTTGATCCGAAGAAGACCCGGTTAAATAACTGGCAGAGCTTTGATCTGGAGAAAAAACGACGCCGACCAAAAATGCGATCAGCGCAATATGGCTAAAAGATACTGTGGTTTTCACAAGATCCCCCTCTAGTTATTATCGAATGAAAGAGCCTAAAACTTCAAAAGAAAGTGACAAAACCCACAAGGAATCTCTTGATCTGTACCTTATTGAGACAAAGACGACTATAAAGGTTCAGAAAGGGCTTTTTCAATGGCCTTGGTGATTGATCCAGAGGAGGGTTTTGTGATCGAACTCCAGCGGTCCACCACTTCGCCCTTGCGATTGATCAGAAACTTTTCAAAATTCCAACCAACATCCTTAAACAAGATACCGGGCTTTTTTTCAGTCAAAAACTGATAGACTGGCTGCTTGTCATCGCCGCGAACCGGGGCTTTTTCAAAAAATGGAAAGGTCGTGTGGTACTCTTTAGTGGCAAAAGCTTGGATCTCTTTATTGTCAGCTTTTTCTTGTTTGAAATCATTCGACGGAAAGGCGAGGACCACGAACCCTTGATTTGCGTGTTTTTTGTACAGGGCTTCTAGTTCCGCGAGCTGTGGTGTGAAACCACATTCAGAAGCGGTGTTTACGACCAGCACCACTTTGCCTCGGTAAGTCGAGAAATTCACCTTACGGCCATTGATATCTTGAGCAGAAAGCTCATAGAAAAGATCCGGAGCTGATGTGGGGGAGGCGGCGAAAGTGCTTATCGAGAAAAGAAGGGCCGAAAATGCTAAAAAAAGACGCACGAGGAGTTCCTTTGGAAGTGAGTGGGATCTTAGATTTAAGCTAGCATGTTCGGCAAGAAAAACGAGTTTCCGCTCATTTGGATGCGGTGCGCGGCTTTGACTTTAGGAAGTCCTGATTTTCTAATCATTAAGCAGTCTTAGGTTAAAAATCCAAGGAAGTAAAATCATGGAGTTGGGTCATCCCGTTATCTTAGTTTCAGCATTTGGTCGCGGTCATTGGTTGGCGGCGGCATTGGCTAAAGAAGGGATCAAAACAACCTTGATTGATGTCTCTGCCAAATTAGGTGTGTGGCCATCAGAAGATGTTGAAGGTCCGTTTGGTTTTTTTCGTAACGAAAGAATTTCTGAATCGCAAATGGAACGCCTTTATTCCGACGACCACTACACGGAAGTTCCTAACGGATTTACTCTGTGGTTAAAAGAAGGTCCTTTTGAATTCAAAGGTCCTTTGACTAAATACAAGTTAGATCGTTCACGTCTTTCGTCCCACGTGAAAGAGACTTTAGATGGCACCATGAAAAACGCGCGCCCTCTTTATAAAAACCTGGATGCTTTTCAGTTTGAACAAAGCTGGCTTTTGCATTTAGCGCATCAATGGGCGGGAACGACCTATCGTCCGAACGCGCAAGCGGCAGAAAGTGGCGAGGCCTTGCCCGTGTTTTCTTCTTTCTTAGTTCGCCAGGCAACACGAGCAGGTTTAGAAAAATCCTTAGAGTGGTTGTCCTCCAAAGGTGTTGAAGTTTTAAGACCACAAATTGAAGATATCTCTTTTAGTTCTCGTAAAACCATTTCAGGTCTTGAACTCTTGGGTGAAAAACAAGGTCTTTACCGTGTTGAGCAAGTGGTGTGGATGCTTTCAAGTGAAGAAAGCTATTTCCTGAATGAACGTTTGGGGAAATATTTTTATCCGGAAGGCGCTTTAGAGCCTGAGTGGTGCTGGGTGCGCTATCGCGTGGGTTTAAAAGAATGCTTTGAGCGCGATCATTTGCCGTCGCATGCTCTTTTGATTGATGATGTGAATTCGCCATGGACGCATGAGAATATGATGGTTTTGCAAAGAACCAGTTTGCCCGATCAGTTTGATGTGTGGATGCGTTTGCCGACCGTGCAACGTTTTAACAAAGAATACCTGACTTCGCGCAGTGAAAAGATGAAGCGGCTTTTCGTGCAAAGAATGTCTTTGTCGGAGCCGCAGATTTTAAGTTTCCCGCAAGAGTACTATTATACTTATGCGCAACTGGGGGCTTCGCGCTTCCCGGTTTTTGATCCAAAACAGGATAAGCGTCGCGGAAAAGTTTTATTTAATAATTTGTACCTGGATGGCCCAGAAGAATGGCCCCACTATGCTTGGGGGGCTTACTTTGCTCGTCATGAGGCGATTTTAGATCGTTTGACGACTTGGTGGAAAGAAAAGCTTTTTAAAGAGCAAAATGAAAAAAGAAAGGAAGCACAGAAGTGATTGAACGTTACACGCGACCAGAGATGGGGCTTTTGTGGCATGCCGATCAACGATTTGGTAAAATGATGCAAGTAGAAATTGCCGTCGCCCAAGTGCAAGCGGGCATGGGGATTATTCCCGCAAGAGCCGCTAAATCCATTGCGCAAAAATCTCGATTTAACGTCAAAAGAATTTCTGAAATCGAAAAAGAAACTAAGCATGACGTGATCGCGTTTGTTTCCAATTTGGCAGAAAATGTGGGGCCGGACGGAAAATTTATTCATTACGGTATGACTTCATCCGATGTCCTGGATACCGCGTTTAGCTTGCAAGTGCGTGAGGCCGGCGAAGTTTTAAAAAAATCCATGGAGGCCTTAGAGAAATCCCTAAAGTCCCTCGCGGTAAAGCACGCCGAAACCTTATGCGCGGGCCGCACGCATGGTATGTTTGCCGAACCGACGACTTTCGGCTTTAAGATGGCGGGGTTCTTGGCAGAGGCTCAGCGCAATCATAAGCGTGTTAAAGAAGCGCTTGAAAATATGATGATCTGCAAACTGAGCGGTGCTGTCGGAACATACTCAAGTCAAGCTCCGCGAGTGGAAGCGGCGGTAGCTAAAAAATTAAAACTTAAAAGCGAAACTATTGCCACCCAAGTCATCCCCCGGGATCGTCATGCGGAAATGCTAAACTCTTTAGCTTTGCTAGGGACGGGCTTAGAGCGTTTGGCGATTGAGTTAAGACATCTTCAGCGCAGTGATGTGGCAGAAGTGACTGAGGGCTTCACCAAAGGTCAAAAAGGCTCTTCGGCGATGCCACATAAGAAAAACCCGATCAGCGCAGAAAATATCTCGGGACTTTCTCGCTTGCTTCGCAGCTATGCGATTGCTGGGATGGAAAACGTGGCCTTGTGGCATGAACGCGATATCAGTCACTCGTCAGTGGAACGTGTGGTTTTTCCAGATGCCTTTATTGTGGCTGATTATGCTTTAAATCGTATGAGCATCTTGCTTGACGGTCTAGATGTGGATAAACGTCAGATGCTTCTCAATATTGATCGCTCTCAAGGACAGATCTTTAGTTCGCATGTTTTATTGTCCCTCATTCAAAAAGGAATGATTCGCGAAGAGGCCTATGCATTAGTGCAACGCCTTTGTCATTCTTTGGGGGTGGGAGAACATCTGCGTAAGAAGCTTTTAGAATCTTCGGAAGTTCGCAAACTTTTGAAGCCTAAAGAAATTGAAGAGATCTTTACAGGTAAGAAGCATAAAAAATCTATTAAAGAGATTATTAAGCGAGTGACGACGTGACAAAGTGGTCGTTTCTCCAAGAAGGAGATGTCATTGATATCGTGGCTCCGGGATATCCGGCGCCCGCACAGGAAGTGCAGGCGGGATATGATTTTCTTTTAAAGTGGAAACTTCAGCCGCGTATGCCTAAAAACATGATTAAGCCGCATTTTATTCATGCGCATGACGATGAAGAGCGTTTTTCCTTTTTGAGGGCGGCGATTGAGTCTAAGGATTCGCGAGTGATTTGGTGTGTCCGCGGGGGATACGGTAGCAATCGTATGCTTCCGCTGTTAGCCAAGATCAAAAAACCGAAAGAAGCCAAATTGTTGATTGGCCTTAGTGACATTACGTCTTTGCATTCATTTGTGACTCAAGAATGGGGCTGGTCGACACTGCATGCGCCGATTCTAACTCGTATGGGGAGCGGCACTTTAAGCAATAAAAACGTTAAAGAAATTCATGACGTATTATTTGGCAAGGTCAAAGAAGTTCAGTTTAAAAAGTTAAAACCTTTAAATGTCGCGGCTAAAGAAGTGACAGCTTTGAAGTCACGCATTGTGGGTGGAAATTTAGCCACGTTGCAATCGCACGTGGGAACACCGTGGCAGATTGATGCAACGAAAAGTTTGTTATTTTTGGAAGATATCGGTGAGCGCGGTTATAAAATTGATCGCATGTTAGAACAGTTTCGTCAGGCCGGTGTTTTTAAAAAATGCCATGGTATTATTTTGGGTGATTTTATCGGTGGGGAAGAACCATCGACCGGCAAAAATAATTTTGCATTGGTGTTTAAGCGTTGGGCGGCTGATTTAGAAATCCCGCTTTTCCAAGGCATTCAGTCAGGACATGCGGCGATTCAGCGTCCTGTCCCGTTTAATACGCCCTGTGTCCTTGAAATGGAAAAATCTCACGGAGTGCTAACAGTGCAAACCGGAGGGAAGGTTTTATGAAATTTTCAGTCTTAGAAAAAAATATTATTAAAAATTTGGAAGAACGTATTCGCGATACCACGCCGGGTGTGATGGTGCGGGCTTATCAAGGCGGACGTATTATTTGCGACGTCGCCGTAGGAAATACCTATGCTTATTATGATCTAGCAAGCCTCACCAAGGTCCTTTTTACGACGCAAGCGATGATTGCATCGTTTGAGGCGGGTAAGTGGACTTTTTAATCCAAAGTTTCCGAGTTTTTGCCGTGGTTTCCGCATAAAGAAACCAAATTAACCGAGCTCCTGACTCACAGTTCGGGGCTTGCTTGGTGGTTGCCGCTTTATCAAGAGATCAATATGCAGCTTTCCGAAGAAAAGCGCCGGGAGCAACTGCGGGAAATTCTGCAAGGCCTTAAAGTTGAAAAACAAGAAATGGCGGTTTATTCCGACGTCGGGTTTTTAGTTTTAGGATTTGTTTTAGAAAAAATGTACGACCGTCCGCTGATTGATATTTGGAATGATGTTAAAACTCGGTTTTACCAAGGAACGACTTTAGAGTTTCATCCTCACAATCAAACCAATATCAAAACCCAGCTTTTTGCGCCAACAGAAGAATGTCCCGTGCGCCGTAAGCTGATCCAGGGTGAAGTGCATGATTTGAACTGTTGGTCTTTAGGTGGGGTTTCAACTCATGCGGGACTTTTTGGAAGTATTGATGATGTGGGTTGGTTTTCGCTTCATTTGCGCTCACATCTTTTGGGGATAGCTCGTTACTCTATTCGCCAAAAAACAATGCAGATGTTTACCAAGCGTGCTTTACCGGAAGGTCACGGCGATTGGGCGATGGGGTATATGATGCCGACTCCGGGGTCGGCAAGCTGTGGAAGTTATTTTTCTTTGGAATCTATTGGTCACACGGGATTTACCGGAACATCGGTTTGGTATGATCCGAAGATGGACATGAGCGTGATTGTTCTTTCGAATCGCGTTCTTTATGGTTCAGATAATAAAGCATTTGGAAAATTGCGCCCAGACATTCACAATTGGATTGTAGAAAATTATCGTCGCTCAGGCCTTTAAAAGCCGGAATAGGAAATTTTAAATGGATTTAAAATCAGGAAGTCATGTTCATTTGATGGGGATTTGCGGGACGGCGATGGCGTCGCTTGCGGGATTGCTTAAGGATCGCGGATTTAAAGTTACGGGAAGCGATTCAAATCCTTATCCTCCGATGTCGACGCAAATTGAGGGGTTAGGCATTAAGATCATGAAGGGCTATAAGGCTGAAAACCTTCACCCGCAGCCTGATTTTGTGATTGTGGGGAACGTGATTTCTGCCAATAACGAAGAAGCTCAAGAATTGATGAAACTAAAAATTCCTTACACATCCCTTCCTAAGGCGATGGGTGAATTCATCATCGAAAATCGTGAAAGTGTGGTGATTTCAGGAACTCACGGGAAGACCACGACGACATCCATGATGGCTTGGGTGGCGGAAAACGCCGGTGTAAAACCTGGATTCCTAATCGGTGGTATTCCGAAAAATTTCGCGCAGAGCTTTAAAAATCCTGAAGGCAATTATTTTATCATCGAAGGTGATGAATATGACACGGCCTTTTTTGATAAAGTTCCCAAGTTTGTGCATTACCGCCCAAAACACGTGGTGTTAACCTCCGTTGAATTTGACCACGCGGACATCTATAAGGATCTGCAGGCGGTGAAAGACTCTTTTGCGAAGCTTATGCATTTAATCCCGGAAAACGGGACTTTGCTTGCTTGCGCGGAAGATGCCAATGTCATGGAATTGCGTAAGCTTGCAAAATGCAAAAATTCTTTCACTTATGGTTTTGCAGCTCATGCGGATTTTAAAGCCAAAATATTGTTTCAAAATGAAAAAGGTCTCGCGTTTGAGGTTCATCATAAGGGTGAAATCTTAGGGCCTTACAATATGCAAATCACGGGGGATTATAACGTCCTTAATGCGACGGCCGTGGTCGCAATGTCGAAGCTTTTGGGATTTTCGGAAAATCGCATTCAAATCGCCATGGAGTCTTTTGAAGGCGTAAAACGTCGTCAAGAAATCTTAGGAGAGCCTAACGGCATCTTGGTAATTGAAGACTTCGCTCATCATCCAACAGCCGTGCGTGAGACGGTTAAAGGGATTCAGAAGAAGTACCCAGGTCGTAAAGTGTTTTCGATTTTTGAACCGCGAAGTGCAACATCTCGTCGTAAAGTATTTCAACAAGACTATGTCGAAGCCTTCAAAGGCTCCCATGAAGTTCTCTTAGCGAAGGCTTTTGATCAGTCCAAGATTGATGAAGACAACCGTTTTTCGTCTCATGAGCTGATTGAGGACCTAAAAAAATCAGGCGTGACGGCGGAAGATTTTGATTCGGCGGATCTTATTGTCTCCGCACTTAAAGCCCGAGCTAAGCGGGGGGATGTCATTTTGATCATGAGCAATGGCGGTTTTGATGGGATTTATACCAAATTGTTACAATCACTAGCTTAATTTCCGGCATGACAGAATTCCGCGTCTCATTGCTGGAATATGGATACAAAAAGTAACGCTTCCCCTGGGTTTATCCGATAATAAATAGACCAGGGGGATTTGAAAATGCATAGCAGGATGTGTGTCCTTGTTATTTCATTTTTGTTGTGTTCATTGAAGGCGTTTGCGGCACCTTCGGAGTCCGACCTTCTTTTAGCCAAAAAACTTTATGAGCGCATGACGGGGGTGAAGGTCTCTGTGAAAAAAGCAGAGCTTCAAGCCGTCGCCGAGCAGATCTCCTTAGGCAATAATACAGAAGCGGCAAAGCTCGTCGCGAATTCTTCTGATTTCTTAAACGTTCAAATTAAAAATCTTTCTTTACGTCTTTCTAATAAAGACGAATCCGTCAAAGTTCCCTTTAATGACTTTTCAGCCCTGATCATGGGGATTGTTCGGGATAATAGAGATTTTCGCGACGTCTTAACGGGCAACTACTATTATGAGCTCAGCGGTGTAGCTAATGCCGACGATAAACGCACGCGTTATTTTAATCAAAACAACTATTCAACGGCAGAAAGCACTTTTACCGATATTGCTAAAGCTTTGGTCTTTAAGTCTCCTCAAGAGCTAGTCACCGTTTCAGCAGATACTTTAAAAAACCAAAGTGCTCTCAATTATGAAATCGTGACGACCAAGCCTAGGAAAGATGCTGCCGGAGTTTTAACCACGCGTACTTTTGCCGAAAGAAATCTCGGTGGAGGCTCGAACCGTCGCGCGGTGGAGTTTTCATTAAAACAGTTTCTTTGTGTTTCTATGGCCGAAGCCGCAGATTCAAACGCGTCAGATCAGTTTGTAGGACGCGATGTGGAGCGTTTTCCTGCAGGGGACCATAATAAATATCTTACCAGCTGTAAGAGCTGTCATGCGGTGATGGATGGGATGCGTGGCGCTTTTGCGAAATCAGATTATGGTAACTTTTCTAATGGCGCGGCTACGACAATTTATTCTCAAGTTCACGGGGATTTTTTTAACAGCGAAGGTATTGCTGCAAGTTATACGAAATATCAAGCCGAGGTTGTAAACCCTGCCGTGGCAACATTGATTCCAGATCTTGAAACCAATCAGGCTAATTCTGATCTTTATAAAGTCCGCTATGATGATCTGATTGCACGGGGAGCGACTGCGGCTTCGGCCAAATCGCAGATGGACAGTCTTTTAAATACCATTCGCGACCCGGCGGTGGTTGTGAGTTTAACGACAGATTACCGAACTAAAAAAGCGGCAAAACTCGCGGATTTCAGAACAAATAAAGATAATGCCACTTACAGAACCAATTATGTAAAATCTTGCTTAGATCATTTTAGTAACACGGCCCTAAGTGCCGCGACCCAAGAGACTAATTTTTTGCGCTGTAACTTAGACAACAAAAAAGAACTGTCTGAATTGTACCTTCACTATAACCAAGACTTAACGGCCAAAGCCGTGGCCGCCAATGAAAAAGATCGTCTTTTAGGAAAACTTATCAATCGGGGCCGTGATTCTAATACGGACATGGTGATTCCTTATTTACGAGCAAAAGAGCAATTAAAACTTTTTCCTAGAAATGCCTTTGATTCTGAAACGGGCGTGGCTTTAAAAATGAATAAGGGGAATTTCGCTTACGGTTTCGTGGTGAAGGACGACACGTTTGTGAATAACGCGGTTCTTGGCAGCAAGGCTGGATTTTTTGGCTGGCGGGGTTCTAGCAAATCCGGCGGCAAAGGTCTTAATGATTTCGGTCGCATGCTCGCTGATTCACGCAGATTTAGTCAGTGCATGGCTAAACGGGCCTACGAGGGCGTGTGCTTAAAAAAGATTTCCTCGACGGACACAGCGATGTTGCAGCGCTTAGGCGATCGCTTTGAATCTTTGAATTACAATCTTAAAAACCTTTATCAGGCCGTGGCTTTAGATCCTTCGTGCGGCATCGTGAAAGGGAACTAGACGATGAAACATAAGATTTCAGCTTTCATTGGTTTTACGTTTTCTTTCGTCTTCATCGCAATGGGATTTCAGAACTGTGCTGAGCAGTTGCCGGTCTTAAGTGGGACGCTGGAAGTCAGTTCCTTTGATGCCGCTTCATCGGAAGAATCCATGGGAACGGCGCCGACAGACGCTAAACAGACTTTAGAGTCGATGATGTCGCTTTTAAACCTTGCGCCGGCAGACATAAATATGTCCGAGGTGAATAGCGAGATTAATTATCGTCGTAATCTTTTAGTTCCGCAAAACGACATGACTCTTTTAAATGCGCCGTCGATGATTGCGATCACCTCTTTAGCGGCCGTGGTTTGTAAGCAAGCTGTCGCGAAAGATAAAAGAATCACGACAAAAGAGATCTTTTTAGATTTAGATTTTTCTAAAGGCCCCAAGGCCTACGGAAAAGTGGGCGCACTGAAGTCTTATGAGTCTTTGGCGTCGCGTTTGTGGGGGCGCAAAGCGACGTCGGAAGAATCAGCTTATTTCAGTGAGGTTGTCGAAGAATACTTTAAAACTTTAGACGCCGCCGCCTTAGATAAAGCGACGGAAACAGATAAGCTCGCCATTTTCATTTGCACCGGGATGCTGGCGGTGCCGGACTCTTATCTGCTGTAAGTTTTAGTTTTTGGGGGGATCATGAAGAACGACAAACTAAAAAAAGTCTTAGAAAGTCCGAACGATCTTTCCGGTCTTCGTCTTTCGCGTCGTGAGCTTTTAGAGACAGGCGTGATTTCCTTTGCCGCCCGCATCGCGGTGCCAGGGGCTATTACTTCGATCTTAACCATGGCCAGTCGTGCCGAAGCCCAAGTGGCGGGCTCGATGATGCCCTTTGTGACCTTAAGCTTAAGCGGTGGGGCCGCCTTGCACGGGAATTTTGTGGTTAAAAATGCCGGTGGGGGACTCTTAGGTACTTATTCAAAATTAGGCTTAGGTAAAGCGGGATTTGGAACAGAAAAAGTGATGGGTGCTGACTTCGCGTCTTCATCGCAATTGCATAAAGGCATTCAGTCTGTGGCTTCAGCTCAAGCACTCGCAAAGGCTCGCTTGGTGGCTTTGTGTACAAATACCGCCAACGACACCGCAGGACAGGCGGCACTTCGTCCTTTTTATGATCTTTCCGGCCCGCTAGAAAAGGCGGGACTTATTGGTAAAATTCTTCCCGGCGTTCATCAAGGATCTGGACAAGAAAATATCAAACCTGTTTTTGGTTCGCCGAATTCAATGTTGGACATGGCCAGCCTTGATACGATGTTTGGGGCTTTAAATTATTCAAGCGTGCTAGCGGATAACGGTCTTTTAAGCAAAACACAAAAAGACTCTCTGGCTCGTTTTGTGGGTAAAATGACTTCATCCCAAATTGGTAAAATCAATACGAAAAATACGGGCTTAAAAACTGTTTTACAAGAGGCCGGCATCAAGTCCGGTGATATTATCGCCGCAGGGGGGGCTTCGGGCGTAGATCCTCGTAAGGACGCGAACGTTCAGGCCGTTTATAAAATTGCCGCCAATACAGCGGTGAACAATACGACGGCGGTTTCAGCGGGTGTTGTGTATAACGCCCTCAACGGAAATATTTCTCACGGGCGCATCACGTTGGGTGGTTATGATTATCATGCTCCAGGTCTTCGTTCGGCCGCGGATACCAAAGACTTTAATGCCGGTGTGCAAATTGGAAATATGATAGAGCTTGCTTCCAGAATGAATAAGCCTTTGTTCATTTTGGTAACAACCGATGGAGCCTGTTCATCCGAAACTTCGGATACTTCGTCAAGCATCTGGTCCAGTGATTATAGCTCTTCATTGCAGTTCATGATCGCCTTTGATCCAAGCGGGGCATTGACTTCAAGTGGTTCGCAGGTGGGTCATTACCTGGAAGATCAAAGTGTGGATACGACCACACTTGTGGGATCGCGTCCCGATTACGTGGCTGCGGCGGTCTTAGCAAATTATTTGAATTTGAATAAAAAACTAGGACTCTTTAAGCAACTAGCGCCGGCGACTTTACAGTCGGATGATTTAGATAAAGTTGTAAAACTTCATAAGGCTTAAAAATATGACTCTAACTGCACGTCATTTTAAAATTATAACAGCGACCGCGGGATCTTTGATCCTGCTTGTATCCTTTCAAAATTGTGGGATGGCGATGCAAGGTCTTGAAACCGGAGTGGCTTCTTCAAGAGCTCTAAGCTCAGTGGTGCAGCTCACCGGTGATCAATGTGAAGACGTGCTTTTTGCAAAATTCCAAACGGGTTATTATAGTTTCTTAAAACAAAACTGTGCTGGCTGTCATAACGGTCAACATGAAGCTCCGGGATTTGCCTCGGATAATGTCGCTTCCGCCTTTCAAATCTTTAAAGACAAAGGCTATATGGCGATTTCAAACAATGCCGTGGGATCGCACAATCCTCCTGCAACGGGGTCCCATCACAATGGCGCTATTAGCAGTCTTAAAAAAGAATGGGAAGCTGCTCAAAATTCGTGGTTAGAATGTCAAGGTGGATCGGGTGTTGATACCTCGATTGTGACCACCAATAAAACAAGCACAAATATTATTGCGACTAAAAATAACTCGTCGACATGGACAAGTTTAAGTTGGAATTTGAATTCAGATATTCCTGGTAACGGCGAAAAATTTCCTTTAAATATTTCCGTCGAAGTTCAAGTGGCGAAAGTTTCGGGGTCTGAGGTCGGGTATGCTGTTCGCAATCCCAAATTCGGTGTGACTTCGGGCAGTGCAAGATACCGTGTTCGTGGAATGTTCTTTGTGATGAATGATTCTTTGATGGACTCGGCCACTGTTTATCGCAATATCAATGCGGTGATCTGTCCCGGCACGGCGATCAACTTAGCCGCCACGGGGAATGCTCAGCTGTTAGTGATGTCACCCATTAAAAACACCGATAAGTTTGCTTTGCAATTTGCGGCCATCGAAAAAGCAGACCCCTCCGAACCATGCAGCACGGACACGGCTGGCGGAGCGGACACGACTCCAGCCACCGTCAGTTTTGCTCAATTAACTGCCACAACCGGCACTTTGAATGTGTTTAGAACTCAGTGCTTTAGTTGTCATCAAGGCAGCAGTGCTCAAGGTGGCTTAGATTTAAGCAATTACAATGCGGCTAAAGGGGCGGCGAGTAAAATTTTAACTCGGATTAATGACTCCGGCAGTCCCATGCCTCGAGCAGGCTTAATGTCATCCAGTTACCGTGCGATTGTAGAGAAATGGGTGACAACCGGAGCTCCACAAAATTAGCGTGAAATGATCTTCATAATGCAATGCGTTTTTGAGTGAAAGAGTGGGGTCGGTCGAATAACTTTTTCGCCTATGTCGAATCTTACTCCGCTCATGAAACAGTACTGGGACATCAAGTCCGTTCACCAAGATAAAATCCTTCTTTTTCGCATGGGGGATTTCTTTGAAATGTTCTATGACGATGCGGTGACGGCAGCACCCATACTTGGAATCGCGCTGACCCAACGAAATAAAAAATCACAAGATGAAACGCCGATGTGCGGGATGCCTCATCATTCGATCTCAGGTCCCATTAATAAGCTTTTAGCAGCCGGTTTTAAAGTCGCGATCTGTGATCAGCTCGAAGATCCTAAAATGGCCAAAGGTATTGTAAAGCGCGGGGTGACGCGCGTTTTGACGCCAGGTATGGTCTATGACTCTGACACCTTGGACGGAACAAAGCCGCACTATTTAGTGAGCCTTGATTCAGAATCGATCAGCTTCTTAGACACCACGACAGGGGAAGCCTTTTTCTTTAGATCTAAAAACACCCAAGATCTTTTGCGCTTTATCCAAATCCTTCCCGTTGCGGAAGTGGTTTTAGCTAAAGCTGATGAGTCTTTGGTGAAAGATCTGCAAGGCACGCTGATCAGCTTTCATGAAGAAACGGAATCGGTCGCCAATGAGTTGCTAAAAAATGCAGCTCCGTTATCAAGTGCGCGTTTGATTTCTTATGTGCGGGCCCTTTCCGGGGATGAGGCGTTAGCCACACTTTCTCCGTTTATCGAAAAAGATCTTGAGCATCGTTTAGAAATTTCAGGAACTGTTCTTCGCCACTTAGAAGTTTTTTCGACTTACAAAGGGGAAGGTCCAGGAAGTCTTTTTCATGCGGTGAATCGCACTCAGACTTCAGCTGGCAGCCGTTTGCTTCGGCAGTGGCTGAGTTTTCCGTTGCGTGATGTGAAAGCCATTGAAGAACGTTTAAGCTCGGTCGAGTTTTGGCGTCAGCATGTTTTAGAGTTAAAACGCGCGCGCCAAATCTTAGGACAAATGGGTGATATCGAACGTCGCTTAGGCAAAATCTCTCAACCTCAATGCAATGGGCGTGATCTTTTGGCACTGGCGGGCAGTGTGCATGCAGGGCTTAGTGCGCTCGAAGTTTTAGTTTCAGCTTCGGGTGGCACGGCGAACTTCACAAACCTTCGTGAGTTGGCTTACAAGATTGAGCGCACCTTGGTGGAAGATCCACCGCTTGCAACCAAACAAGGCTATTTAATCCGCTCTGGGGTTTCTTCTGAACTTGACGAGCTGATTGAGCTTTCGACGCACTCGCAGGCCTTGGTGGCGCGAATGGAAGCGGAAGAAAAAGAAAAGACCGGTATTTCGAGTCTGAAGATTCGTTATAATAACGTCTTTGGTTATTACATCGAAATTACGAACACTCATAAAGACAAAGTCCCAGATCGTTATCAGCGTAAGCAAACTTTAACGAATGCCGAACGTTACTGCACAGATGAATTGGTCGAGCTTGAACGTAAAGTTCTAAGTGCCAATACCAAACGCGCCGATTTGGAGTTTGAATTCTTTGAAGCCTTAAGAAAAGAAATCTTAGCTACGTGCCCGGCATTATTGATGCTGGCTCGCGAATGCAGTGAGATGGACGTGGTTTCAGCGCTGGCTTGGTTAAGTTTAGAAGAAAAATACGTTCGTCCGAAATTTTCTCAAGACAACAGTCTGACCATCAAAGCCGGTCGTCATCCGGTGGTTGAACAGACGGTGAAAAAGAACTTTGTCGCTAACGACATGGATCTGCGGGCGCATTCGTGTTTGTTATTAACGGGCCCGAATATGGCCGGTAAATCGACATTGATGCGTCAGGTGGCTTTGATTTCTATCTTAGCGCAAACCGGATCTTTCGTGCCGGCGGATGAAGCGATTTTGCCCGTGTTTGATGCGATCTTTACGCGCATAGGGGCGAGCGATCAGCTTTCCGAAGGGCTTTCTACGTTCATGGTTGAAATGACTGAAACGTCAGCGATGTTAAAAAATGCGACGGCGAATTCTTTAGTGATTTTGGATGAGGTCGGGCGCGGTACAAGTACTTTTGATGGCATGTGCTTAGCGCAAAGTATTTTAGAGCATCTCTTAAGTGAAGTGAAAGCATTGACGTTCTTTGCGACTCACTATCATGAGCTGACAAGCCTTGATCAAAGTTTTGGTCAAATCACCAATGCCCACATGACTGTGGCGGAAAGAAATGGCGAGATCCGTTTTCTTCATACATTAGTTAAAGGCCCTGCTTTAAAATCTTACGGCGTTCAGGTGGCAGAATTAGCGGGCTTACCGGTGAGCGTGACTAAAAGAGCTAAAAGCCTGCTCCGGGATATTGAAGCAAAACGGGTCAAGGCTTCAAGTCAGTTGTCGCTTTTAGATTCTCTGGAAGAAGAGCCTTCTTATCAAGCACCGATTGTGGAAACAGTCACGGAAGTGCCAGCAGAAATTAAAAATTTGATGGTTGAGCTGGAAAAATACCCACTAATGCAAATGAGTCCTTTAGAGGCCATGAATCAAATCGCGAAGTGGAAAGAATTGGTCAGCCAACATTCTCGTCAAACGACAGAAGCTTAAAGACATGGCTCAGAAGTCGTTTCTTTCTTCTGAACAGTGGCAGCAAGCTCAAGACCTCTTAACCCCTCCTTTAATGACACCTGATGGAAATGTTCGTCAGGTGTTTAGTTTTTCAAGCGAAAATTTTTCGAACTGGTTAGGTCAGCGCTTAGAAGACCGCGTGAAAGCCTCACCCCATTGGGAAAAGGCCCAGCCGATCATCTTGGGCTCTTGGGCGAGGGGAGAGTTAAGCCCCAAATCAGATATCGATATTTTATTCTGTGGCAGTGAGGCTGATGTTAAGGCTTGCAGTGATGAACTGCATGAAGCAGGCCTTAAGCTGCGCTATCGCATGCCACAAAATCCAGATGACTGGACAGAAAATGTTCAAGCCTTTGATATTTTAGCGCTCTTAAAAGCGCGTCCCACAACACCGGATTCCGCCCGCAAGCTGTATGAACAGCAAAAAAAGATCTGGAGTCGTAAAAAACACTATCGCCAGATTTTGCTAAAAGCCGTTAAAGACGAGCGCAAATCCCGTGCGGGCCGTTATGATTCGATCACCAATTATCTGGAACCAAACATTAAGTACGGTCCCGGGGGGTTGCGTGATCTGGAACAGGGCTTACAGATTTATGAACTGTTTGCGGAAAAATTCATGCATCCAGGTCATGCTTTAAATGTTTTAAATTACTATCGTCATTACTTCTTAAACCTGCGCCATAAACTGCAGCTTGAAGGCTATGGTGACATTCTCACGGGAGCCGTGCAGTTTGATATCGGCCAGTGGATGGGTTTTAAATCACATAAAGACTTTATGCGCAGTCTGCAACGCGGTCTTTCGCGCGTGCATTTTTATTCAGACTGGATTGTTGAAGTCGCAGAAAGTTCTGAAAAAGAACTGCGCGCGATTGAAAACAAAAGATTTAAAAAGCTCGAGGATCTTTCGCTTGCGTTACATAATGATTCAAGCGTTTTAATGCAAAAGAAAGTCCGCGAAAATATCGACACTTTCATCCCGGACAGCAAAGCAAAAATCTTAGCCAAAAAAAGAGGCCTCATCTTAGAAAAAGCCTTAGATGTGAAGGCCGATGACAGCACGATCATTAGCTTTTTTAGATCACGCCTCATGGATAAACTGGTGCCTGAGATGGGACGCTTAGTAGGGTATGTTCAGCATGACCAGTACCATCGCTTTACGGCGGATTCGCACATCATGCAGGCGTGTCGCGAAGTAAAACGCATTTTTAAAAAGCCCAAAGAGCTGGGACCTTTACAGCCACTTCACAAAAAACTTTCTAAAGAAGATTGGAAGATTCTCTCTTGGTCCTGTCTTTATCATGATCTTGCAAAAGGTCTTGAGAGTAGTGAGCACCATTCCGATCTAGGTGTTGAAATCGTCGCCAGAGATTTTCAAAGTTATGGTTTTAGCAAAGCTTTCATCACTGAGGTGCAGTGGATGGTGCAAAACCATTTAGAGCTATCGCAAGCGGCTTTTCGAAAGAATGCCAAAGACCCGAAGGTGTGGCAGGATTTGCGCAATAAGGGCGCTGAAGGCGCTAGGCTTTATCGTCTGGCATTATTTACGGCCATTGATATTCGCGCGACCAACCCTGAGGCGTGGAACGAATGGAAGGCCAAGTTATTAAAAGACCTGGTAGTCAGCTTAGAATCTAAAAAAGCCCAAAACTTTTTTGATTTTGAAAAGACGCTCGCAAAGAAAAAACTAAAAATGTCTGCCGAAGTCATGGAAGAACTGGGCCCGGTGTTATTAGAAAACATCGGCATTGAAGATTTAGTCAGTGATTTAAAAAAAACCGAAACCAGTGAAGACTCGTTAAAACCTTGGGTGTATGCACCTAAAAAAGGGGATGTGTGGATTCGCTTTCATCATAAAAAAGACCGTCAGGGACTTTTAAGTGATTACGTGGGGCAATTGTTTTCATTGGGCTTAGGTATTAAGCATGCCTCCATTCACACGTTGCCGAAAGTCGGCGTTTACGACTGGTTCCAAGTTTCAACGACTCGAAATGCCGCGCAATTAGAAAAAATTCTTGCAGCCAGTTCGTTCCCAACCAAATCCGTCCCGGATGTGAAGTTTGACGACATCCAACTGATGAGTGCCGATGAAAACGAATGGGTTTACAGCTTTAAGGCGGTGGATCAGTCGGGACTTTTAGCGTCAGCCGCGAAATCCCTAAGTGATTTGGGTGTGAGCATCCGGGCGGCCCGCGTGCATACGTGGGGTCGGCAAGTGGATGATATTTTTATCGTGAAACCGCAGGCCGAAAAAACAGCGCAGGATGTTTTAAAGAGTCTTAAAGATAAATTTTCAGTAACCTAGATCGCAGGCCCGGATCGGAGAACTGAAATTGTTCTTTTCACACCAGATCTGTTTTATCGCCTTAGGATGAAGTCCGCGAAGGCTTACGGGTTCCACACGGCCGTCCATTGTTGTTTTATAGGGAATGTTTGTAAACTGGGGATATGTGCTCGCTAGGAACCAGGCGATGTCCTCCACCGCAAAACTCACGCGGGGATCTCGAAGGGATCGAAGATTTAATAATGACTCAGGGACAAAGATGCGATTGAGTAAAGAACCAACCGTGTGATAGTAAATCTCTTTTTTGTTGGAGTTTATGACTTCAATACTCACATTGGCAAAGTGCATATCGACGAAAATCATAATGGGTACATATTTACTCATATGTTCAAAAACTTCAACACGCAGCTGAAAGCTTCGGGTGTCGCCACCACCACCACCTACGAAAACGCCACCCCCTTCAGTGCTTCTGCGAAGTTTATTATATTCGGGGTCGGAATAAGAAAGTGTTGAAATTTCAGGAGTCGTCATCAGGTCGGTTTTTATAATGTCCCATCGCCAAGTGGGCTGAAGGTTTTTGGACGAGGGGTCAAAAAGACGAATCGCTCGGTAGGCCGCTAGGCTGATTCCAAAATCTGTTTCTGTCGCCCCGACCAAGCCTAAAATTTCATGCAGACCGACGTAACCAATGAATTGTCGAATGTGGGGCACAGATTTATTCAAATAAATTGTGTTTTCGATAGGGGAGTAAAAGGCGCCTCCGCGAGGTGTTCCAGCCGCTTTATGGAAAGATTCAAGTTCCACCCACTTTACCTGATCCGCGATCTTCAAAAGTTCCAGAGGATGAAAGCAATTTTTCTTCTCCGCTTTTGAAATACACGCTATTTTATCTATTCCTAGCTTATCAAGGTCACGCAGAATTTTTTGGGTCTCAAAGCGATAAGTATCAGCTAGCTTTGTGGCTAGCGCAAATCCAGGGACGAAACTAAATACGGATAAAATAAGTAAGACTTTAAACATTCTCGCCTCGTAGCGGTCCGTTGTAGCAAAAAGGCGAGGGGAATTCCAGAGAGCGATCCGGGAAGATATTTTTTACTTAATAACGTCACTCTTCATCGCGAAAGGAATCTTTTTTTGCCGTAGGGGATTTTGTCTTGGACGGAGAAGCAAAACAGAGGCTTTCAATGGTGACCCCAAGGGCTTCTGCCACCTTTTTTACGTCTCTTAGATTGCGAGGATGACTTCCCGCGATCCAGCCATAAATGGTCTTTAAAGGGACCTCGGTCTCTAAACTGAGCTCTTTGATAGAGATGCCTTTTTCAATACACAGTTTTTTTAATCGGGTTGCCAAAATAAAGTCATCTTTGACCGTTGCCATGCCTCACATCCTAAGGCTCAAAAGGAGAGCTACCAATAGAATTAGATATTTATAATTGGGTTTTGGTATCTTTTTGAGAACATTCTGGATAGCCAGAATCTGAATTGGGTGCTGGGGCGCATTTACTTTTTTTCGTAAGCTGTGGCTGTCGTGGTCACGTCTGCCTATCTTTGGTATGGTTTGCTTATGTCGATCGAACTTCCCCCAGGTATTTTTCAAAGAGCCCTCGAGAAAAAGAAGAAAGATTTTCCGCGTCTTTCGGTCCGGTGGATGGCGCGTAAGCTCAACGTCAGTCATGTGTATTTGTCTTATATCCTCAAAGGGACTAGGCCTGTTCCATTTGATATGGTCGAAGATCTTTGTGAGATTCTTGATATTGACGACGAAAGTCGCTCTGAGATTTACGTAAATACCTTTAAAATTCATGGCTACAATCCCGGCGCTAAGTCTTCGGTGGTGCGAGTTCACGGTTGGAATTTAGTATCGTTAAAAGACTTTGATGTGATTTCGCGATGGGAACCTATGGCGATCCTTTTAGTGACTCGTCTTAATGGGTATGACGGGTCTCTGGATTTTATTTCTTCGCGCTTAAAATTACCCCGCTTTTTTATTCAATCCGTCTTGGATATTTTGCATAAAAAAGGTTTTGTCATCGAGGTTGGCGGAATTTTGAAGGCCTCTGAAAAGTATTTTGAGTTCCAATCAAAATCATCCAAACAATCCGTACGCAAGTACCATCGGTCCGTGGTGAATTATGCCCGAAACCTGATGGATCATGCCGTTGATGAACGATCGTTAGAGCGCCGCCACATTGTATCGGGGGCCTTTACGTGTTCCAAAGAAAACGCCTTAAGACTGAAGATCAAAATTAATGATTTTCTTAAGGAGTGTATCGAAGAAGGTGCGACCACTTCGCCAGATGATGTTTATCAGCTAGCCGTTCAGTTTTTTCCCGTCACGACGGAACCGCGGCAGAAGGACGCCCCTGGATCCTTGGCGCAAAGATAGGCCTTAATTTCGCTATTTTCTTTTTTAAGCTCGGCATTATCTGATTTTAAAGAAGCCATTTCGCGATGAATATCTTGGCTGTCTTGCATCCAGCGGTGGTAAAGCTCCTTCACTGAATTTATGAGCACATAAGTAAACGCCGTGTAGTTCACCTGTTTAATCTGAGTCTTGTGACTGTCTTCAGGATATAATTTCACTTCCTTGCTGACAATAAGTTCGGGCGCCGTTTTTTCAACTTCCTGGGCCAGCACGCCAAGCTCGGGTTTTCCACTCGGCGTGATTCCTCCTAGGCCGTTATATTTAAAGCGGTGAGGGGTGATACCTAATAGCGCGTCCAGACCTAAATCAAATTTTTGAATATCTGTTTTTAGTCTCTCATCAGAGGCGCAAGTTCCGCTGGCTGTTCCCGCACTAGACCGCAAACATCCAGAGGCATTCACATCACCCGCCACATCTAGCGTATAGGTGGGGCTGGTTGTGCCGATGCCGACTCTTCCTAAAGTATCAATGCGCATTCGTTCCGCTAAAGTTCCAGAGCCGGAAGTCCAAAACTGAAGGCGGGTGTTTCCTACCGAAACGACATCGCCCGAAATAGCCGACTGAACATTGACGCCGCCAGCACCCAACAAAATTCGCGCACCATCATAAGGAGCCCCACCAGCCTGGGTGAATTTGGCGACATCAACAATGGATCCCACGCCATTGGTTGCAGAGCTCACTTGCAGAGCATATCCGGGAGAAGCGGTGCCGATGCCTACATTGCCGGTTCCATCAATCGTAAGCCGATTGGTGTTCGCAGTCATGAGGTGAAATGGAATGTTTGTGCTGGTGCCGGCGATCATTCTTGCGGGAGGTCGTGAGGTGTGAGTTCTTAAAACGATGGCATCAGCTAAGGAGCTGCCTCCGGAATAGGTTGCGGTGGATGCGGTGCTGTAGGCTTCCATGCTAAAGCCTGCGCCATCTGAATAAACAGAGCTTGCGGCCACAGCATTGGCGGTCGCGTTTTCATTAAAGACAGCCGCCGCAATACTAGCGTCCGAGTTAGATTTAACTTCAAGTCTTGAGGTGGGGCTGGTTGTGCCGATGCCGACATTGCCACCGGACGTGATTCGCATTTTTTCGGTGAGGGAGCTCGTTCCTGCAGTTAAGAACGTCAAACTGCTACTTCTATTTGAACTGCCAAATCCCGACTCCACAATCGAATAAATCCTGCCGGTGTCAACAACGGCGGTGCCGTTGTGAGCTTTAAATCCTATGCCTCCGGCGGTGGAGCCTGAGGCGACAGCTGCGGGCGACGCACTTGTTCCACCTAAGTTTTGGAATTCCAAAAACGGAAAGCCGCCACCTGAGCTCCCTTGATAGTTGTAAGCTGAAAATCCCGGATAGTGCGCCGTAGTTGAATCAGAATTAATAACTCTAACGGTCGTTCCCGTATCAGGCTTAACGATATCCAAACTATATCCCGGGTTGGTGGTGCCGATCCCGACATTTCCGGAATCAAGCACGGTCAGGACCGGTGAGTTATTCATCGCTATTTGAGTGATCGCGGAGGTTCCAGAATTGT
This sequence comes from Bdellovibrio bacteriovorus, assembly GCF_001592735.1. NCBI lineage: Bacteria > Pseudomonadati > Bdellovibrionota > Bdellovibrionia > Bdellovibrionales > Pseudobdellovibrionaceae > Bdellovibrio > Bdellovibrio bacteriovorus. The sequence continues at coordinate 387,848 of NZ_LUKE01000003.1, read as the reverse complement.
TACTGATTGAGAACGTTTTCGAAGCCGTATCGTTATCGCCCAAGCTGTAAGCAATATTGTTCGAAGAGTCGGTCCACTTGATCGTCCCCGTAAATGAGTTCGAATCGTAGGTGCTATTGTTGTCTTCTAATCGGAAACGGGGTGTGGTGGCGGATACAGTGAGTTGTTCTGTCGGCGTACTGGTGCCGATCCCGACAAAACCCAGGTTGCTAATCATCATGGGCGTGCCGGTGTAGGCGCCAGTGCCATCAAACATATTCCATTCAAATCCTCCGCCTCCAACACCTGGGTGGTTCATGAAATTTGTTCGTCCACTTCCGTTATTTTCATTCCAGCCGATGTACGCGCCTTGCGTGGGTAAAACCTCATCGCTGACCGCAGTTGTGCCTGACGTAAGACGACCTCGAATAGCCATTGCGCCGGAAACATCAAGCTTTGCTTTGGGAGTGGAGGTATGTACGCCCAAATTTCCATCTGATGTGATTCTTAAGACCTCATTAAGGGTCCCGCTTTTTCTTGTGCGTATGACAAGATCCCCAGTTTCACTGCCGTCGGTGACATTTGTCAGAATACCGTGAATATCCGACGAACCTTTAAGTGCTCCAGCGTCATTTGCGGCTCTGAAGACGAGCCCCGAACTTATTCCGTTAGCGGCAGTACCCGATGCAGGTTTTCTATCCACGGCAAACCCTAAAGCCAAACCATTAAGCGGTGCCGACTGCGTGGTGGTGACGGTGAGGTTGTAGTCCGGAGTGGTGGTCGTACCAATACCGACCTTGCCGCCATTGGGTTGCAGGACTATAGATCCTTTGGTGGCGTGCGAAGTAGATTCTAAAGTAAGATTTTGGGACGAGGTATTTCCGCCATAAATAAATGGCGTATACAAAGTCGCACTGTTTAAAGACCCGGTGGTCGTGATGGGTCCACCAAACCAAGCGGTCCCGTCTTGACGTATATAAGAAGTCGTAGTTCCCGCCGCATTTTTTGCGATGAAGTTATACTCATTGGCGCCACCGGTTCCATTATTTTGAACGACGATGGCAGATCGAGCACCGGATGCTGCATCTGTTGAGGTTTGCGTGACAGATGTAACCTGCCCACCGCCCGCGCTCACTCCATTACTGTTGGAAGCTCCATTAAATAAAACACCATTAATATACAAACTTGCAAAGTTCGCCGAACCATTAACATCAAGTTTGTAAGTAGGGGAGGTCGTACCGATCCCCACATTGCCGCCAGAATCAATTCGCAGTCTTTCCGTGACGTTAGTGCCGTCACTGGTGTTGAAAGTAATTCGTCCTTTGTGACGAGTTGTTCCACCGGTGGCATCAATAGAGCCTAAGATGGTCGCGATATTATTTAAAAAACCTGTATCTGACGTATTTTTGTCTTGAAAATAAAGACCCCCTAACAAGTCACCCGCAGCAATGGAAGTACCGCCAAAGTCTCTGGCAGACGCAATGGCGCTGGGTTTTCCCCCGCTTCCGGTAGCTCTCACCACGGCATCGGGCGCTACCACCTCAAAATTTCCCCACGGAGTTGTGGTACCAATGCCGACCTCTCCCGCGCTGGTGATTCTCAGGCGTTCACTGCCAGCTGTATCCATGGTGATGTGTTTTGTTGTTGTTGAGCCGGCGGAGTTTTTATCATCGATGACGACGGAATTTCTAACGCCATCATAGCCAAATCTTCCGCGATCTTGAACGCTATAAAAAACAGATTCACTGTTTAAATTGGCGCTGGTTCGCGCGCGCACAGCGGTTGCGTTGTCGGCGGCGATGACTTCAACTTTGGTCGAGGGGGTGATAGTGCCAATCCCCACATTGCCGGAAGAGCGTTGAATCATCAATGGGGTTGAAATCCAGGCGCCTGAATCGCTAAATCGTCCGATGATAAAATCTGTCCCGACATTGGTACCATCATTTGCATCATTTATGTTCGAATATATTTGCCAGCGGCGTTTGCCTTGGCGTTCAAGTCCGACCCCGGTCCATGTCACTCCACTTACGGAGAGGCCGGCCGCGCCAGTAGAGTCCCCAATAATCACTCCGGTTCCACCGCTTCCTTGGATATCTAAATTTTTTGCGGGGGTCGTTGTTCCGATTCCGACTTTACCCGTAGATCGATACACATTTCCGGAATCGGAGCTCCACAGTGTGGCATCACTAGGTAAAACCGAATTTGGAATTTTCCCCAAAGCATCTAACTGAGGAATCTGATTGGCTCCGGTTCCGACATCAATCGCTAAAGTGCGATTTGCCGAAAGATCAACTGTTGCTCCCAATGTGCCATCGGCCTTTAATCCCGCGCCCACCGTAAGAGTTCGCGCGTTTGTTAAGGGAGTAAATCCTAAAGCCGAAGTAATCATCGATGAGTTTAAAGAGGTACATGAAAAGCCATCACTCACCGACACCCAGGTGATAAACTGATTGGCAGCGCAGGAAGAAGAAGGCCATGGGGAGTTTCCAGTGGCATTTGTTAAATCTGCAAAGTTTAATTTTGCATAACTCCAGGTCGTTCCGTTATAGCGAAAGACTTGGCCCTCATCTGTGCCGGGCGCTAAATCGGCGAGCGAGATGGAGCCATTAAGTATCTTGTCGGAAGTGACTGAGTTCGCCGCTAATTTTGAGGACGTGATGGCGTTGTCGGCAATTGAAGGATTGGGGTAGGTGCCAGCAAGACCGCCACCGGCGGTGGCGCCGATCTGCAGGGAATTCAAGATGCGAGAATCGTTCCCGGCGACAAGAGTGGAAGCCGTTGTTCCAATTGCCGCTGATACTTGATAGATGCCCGAGTTTGGCGCGGTTTCGGCAACAGTGATGGGACCCGTACCAGAAATAGAGTTCACACTTCCACTGGAGCCTCCGGTATCCGCCGCGCAGGTCAGAACTCCGGCGGTGGTGGAGGTTAATAAATAACCCGTAGCGCACGTGGGGATGTTTGTCTTTAAAACAAAATCCTCAGCAAGCTTATTACCCAGCTTCATACTATTTGAAGCTTGATTTGCGTAAGGGACACTGCGAATGATGTTATCTGGTGAAATAAGTTTCCAGCCTTTTCCATCGTAAAACTGGACACGAAGTAAGCGACCATCGGTGGCGACCGGGTTATAAGTTGAGCCGCCTTCACATTGAAGGCTTGCAGAGTTACTGAAAACATCAACCAGGTTCACGCTAGGGTCTGGCGGAAAACTTTTGGTGCCGGCCCCGATGGGAGTATCAAAGACGCCGTTGGAATTTCTTAAATCCACACCATTGAGCTGTTCTTTAAATAATATGCAGGTTCCCGAAGGATTTGTGATGGCAAATTCAAAAGAAATATTTGAGTTTTCCAGAGGTCTGCCGGATGTATCTATGATTCGGCCTTGATAGGTGAGCGTAGCGGGGCCTGCCAGAGCGGATTTGAAGACTGCCAAGATGATAAGAACGATCCAGAATTTTCCCATAGTATTCTACTTCGGAAAATCAGTTTGTTTCTAAAGTAAATTCTGGTTCTCAAGAATTTTAAAAAAAAATATTCGCAAAAATGAGTACGGTTCATGAGTAAACTTCTTTAAGTTCAGAAGATCCTTTCACGCAATTATCGCAATTTCCGCAAACAGTCGTCAGCTCTGTTTCACCGAAATAGTTCAGGATATAATTCCAGCGACATAACGCCGTTTGGGCGTAAAGGATCATTTTCTTTAATTTGTCGGCGTCTTTCATTCTCTTGGCTTCGTAAGAGTTAAAAAGGGACTTAAGATCCTCTGTTGTCAGGTCTTTTTTCATCAATGATAATTTAGGGCCCTTTCCGCCTAAGACGCCCTCTTTTTTCAACAGGTCCATAAGAACCGCCAGTTTTGTTTTCGGGATCGAAAGGCTTTGAAGCAAAGACTTTAATTCTTCAGAGTTTTTAATGGCCTTCAGCGCGCTGTAAAGTGATTGAAGCTGCTCTAAGGTGGGATACTTACGAGCATTAAAAAAGCTTTGCGTGGCTTTGTCTTTTTTAAGATACAGCAAAATGCACTGGGCGGGTTCGCGATCTCTCCCCGCGCGACCGGACTCCTGGTAATAAGATTCCAAGGATCCGGGGAAGTTAAAATGCACCACCAAGCGAGTGTCGGGTTTATCAATACCCATTCCAAATGCATTGGTGGCCACCATGATGCCGTCTTTTGAGGCCATAAACGCGGTTCTTTGATCGACGCGATCATCTAGCTTCATTTTTCCGTGATAAATATAGACCGGGAAATTTTCCGCGTGAAGTTTTTCATAAACGGCTTCGGCTTGCTTGATCGTGGCGCAATATATAATGCCTGAACCGGTTTTAAGTTTTAAAATATTTTCTAATGCCGGTATTTTGTCTTCTTCTTTTTCTAAGACAATAGCTTCATAAAAAAGGTTCTCGCGAAAAATGTTTTGGGCAAAAATATTCAGCTCCGGCAGGCACAGTTGCTCTTTGATGTCTTCAATCACTTCCTGGGTGGCTGTGGCGGTGAGGGCTAAAATCTGAGGCTTCTTTAACTGTTTCCAGCTTTCATGAATCTTTAAGTAGGCAGGCCTAAAATCATGACCCCACTGGCTGATGCAGTGAGCTTCATCGATCACCAGTAAATCAATCTCAATATTCTTCATTGATAATAAAAAATCTTCGGAAACGAATTTTTCGGGCGTTACATAGATAAACTCGGTATTCCCATTTTTAAATTCTTGGCGCTCTTTATCGCGGTCTTTAGCTCTGACAAAGCTATTCAGTTCTAAAGTGCTGATTTCTAACGCCGACAGTTTGGCTTTTTGATCTTTCATCAGCGCGATCAAAGGTGAAATCACAATGGTCACGCCCGGAAGTACCATCGCGGGCAATTGAAAGCACAAAGATTTACCAGCCCCCGTCGGCATGACCGCGAGCGTATGTTTTCCTTGAAAAACCGAATCGATCACTTCGGCCTGCCCCTCGCGCAGGGATTTAAGTTCAAAAACTTCCTGTAGACATTTTTGAACAAGCGGAGAGTCAGAGCGGAGTGGTGAAGTGGACCCATTTAAATTGCGCATTCATTTCCCTTTGGTTGCGGGGTAACCAAGGAAGGTAAGCAAAGTCGAGGCCACGGGTTTTAGTCGCTCAAGTTTGCTAGGTTGGTTATTACGATGGGCGTGAGACAAATTGCACGAGGTTGGCGAGGTGTGAGGGGCTAATTACCCGGTGGTTTAAAATGTCGCTGGATTTCTAAATAAGGAATAAACACCGATACACGTAGTGCTCAGAATCAGACTGGCGCAAAGCTATTGCGATGAGCTCTGCTTGAATTTGAACGAGTTGCGATCAAGGAATACCTGTATTTCACGGCCGTTGTTTTTGATAAAGATTGCGCCATTGGAGTAGACCCCGGAGACGGTGCCCGGATAATCGTATGGGCGACCGCTTACGTAGCTCGAGTTGATCTTATCGCCAACACAAATCGAGGAATATGCGTCACAACGAACATCTTTGCCGTAAACTGAGTTCTGTTCTTTAATATCAATTCGACCATCTTCGTTATCTTTTATCGCAACCAGATTGGGCTTATAAAGTCCAAGAACAATCCCCGTTGAATACCTTTCTCCTAGCTGTGCGCCACCGGAGGATTCTATGCCTTTGTAGCGGCTTAACACTCTGTCGCTAGGACAGTAACCAAGAGATGAACACTGAGCGGTCTTGACAGAAACACGATCTAGGGATTCTTCATGGATCGTGTTGGAGTTTAAAGATCTTAGCCAAACTCGATCTCCTGCGAAATCAACGACGAGACCGATATCGTATTTTCTATTTCGAATAAAGACCACCTCCGAACCAATAGATAGAGGTGCTTCAACTTCATAGGTAGGTGTGCTAGCGGCATCATCAAAAGGATTGGGAAGATCCATGAGCTGAGCTTGGGCCGAAGTTTGGGCAAACGCTATCATCACGTAGATAAGAAAGTTTGTTTTCATAATGACCCTTCCAATCGGCGCATGTAGGGGCACCGTGGCCCTCAATCGACAAAACAGATTAATTCGAGGTGTCACTGTGCAAGCAGGATGCCATGCCTCTCTTTAAATTTAACTAGGGAAGGTTAGTTTTCATGACCTAGAAAGTAACTTTGCTTCATGGAGGTGACGAAGTCTGGCGTTGCAAACCTAGATTCCTGACCGAATAATGATCAGAAACGCTGACCATACTGATTTTAAAATCGATGAAACAGAAATAAAAAAAGGTCCCGCTTGGGACCTTTTTTTAATTAGGCTTTTTCTTTTGGTTCGCAGCCCCGGTGATGCCGGTGTGGTTGCGCCAATTGTAAGTGGGATCTACTTTTGTGCGATTGTGCCAAGCTTCCCATTTTTTCTTTGGAAGTTTGTGCGAGACGTTGCCCTTTTCATCAAAAATGTCAGGGTCTTTGCCAACTAAAAATTCACCAATGGATTTAAGAATTCCCATTTCTTTTTTTGCTCCTAGTAAAGACCTACTATAATCTGGAGCGGGCCGTCAAAACAAGCGTTAAGCTCAAAGCGATTAAGATCTTGGGTTTGCGCAAACGTCGATGATGTCGAGGCCGCGGTCTTCAGAGACTTTGCCAGCGCCTTTAAAGTGATTAAAGCATTTTTGTGCGGCTACTTCGAAAGCGTCTTCATAGCTGCCTTTAGAAGTGCTGTATTCAAAGGTTTCGCCTTTAAGTTTGTATTTGAAAGTGTACTCTTTTGAAGTTTCGCCCTTAGAACTCCAAGCAAATGAAGAGCAAGAGAAAGCTAGGATTGCGATCGTTAAGAGTGTTTTCATAATAGTCCCCTTTAAAAAGTTTTTTGACTCTCAGAGTCTCATCTTCCTTAAGAGCAAAGCGGGGGCCATTTTTTACGATGTTTCACTCTGATTCGTGACCATAAGTAACTGTAAATACAGGCAAAAACGGTCTCAATACGGGTCATTTTGTCAAAAGACTGTAATAGGCCTAACATGACAGGTTTGGGAATGCGGTTGAATAAACTTTAGACACAGGGCTATGCTTAATAAATGCAAAGGACTGTGCGTATGAAACTCTTAAGTGTGCTTTTAATTCTTCTTACTTCTCAAACCCTTATGGCTAAAACCTCAGGTCGCATGGTGGGGCCGTTTATGTTGATCAGCCTTGCGTCTCATACCAGTGACGGGGTGGTCGATGGGACGCCAAAACGCCTTTATGAGTTGATGAATGTTCCTGAAAAACCATCCAACATGGGGCCGGGGAAAGCACTTAGCACTGAAAAAAGAGTTCTCAATTTCGTCTGCAACAGCCGCGGGCAAGATGCTTACCAATGTGCGATCAACATTCATAAAACCCAGTTTTCACAGATTTCGCCGAATAAAGCCTCTTTTGAGGTTCACGGGGCCGCAGCTCAAGCGATTTTTGCCGAATTTCACTCCGAAAATGGGGTCTTTTCTTTTAGAGATGAGGAGAATCTGTTTGCAATTGAGGCCACTCCCGATCGCTTCCTGATCGTTTTTTCAACTTCGGGAGTTTAAGCGATTTAAAGGCTTAAATTCATTCTAAGAAGGTCGTTTTTCGTGCTATAAGCGGGCCCATGAAACACGGCCTTTTTTCATTCCTAGTCGCTTTCTTAGTTACTGTCTCTTGCAGCTTTGCTTCCGCGCAAACGCTTTTGGTCAGCGATGTCGATGACACCATCAAGCTGGCCCACGTTCAAAGTTATAAAGACATGATCTATTATGCCTTTGATGATTCCAGTCGCTTTATGGGCATGAGTGATTTGTACAACCTGATCGTGCAGGACAATCCCGACATGCAGGTCGTGTATTTATCCAGAGCTCCCACATGGATCATGAAAAAGCGCCATTTAAGTTTACTTAAAAAAGGACTTTTCCCAGAAGGGCGCTATATCGGTCGCAGCAGTCTTTCTCGCAGTACGCATAAAGTTGACGCTCTTCGTGAAGTGATTGAGGAATTCAAACCTAAAAAAGTCGTCTTGATTGGGGATAATGGCGAGGCGGATCCTGCCGTGTACGCACAAATCGGGGAAGAATATCGCGCTTCGGGCATTCAGTTTTTTCAGTTCATTCGTATTGTGTATTCAAAATCGGTGTACACACCAGTAAAGCCGGCAACCTTGATTTCATCGCAAACCGGTTTTGTCACTCCGATTGAAATCTCCTTAGAGCTTGAATCCCAAGGTCTGTTACATAAGACTTCGGTGGAAAAGTTGCTCGCCACAAAAGGGGCTGATCTTAGCAACCCCGATCTTAAAGAACGAAACGGCGAATATGCCTTTCCGTATTTTGTGGATTGCAGTTCTTTTCAATGGCGCTGGGATGGACGCTTGGCTGAATTTGCCGAATTGCTGGTCTTAAAAACACGCATTTTTAAACGTTGTGGGCTCAATCCATGATGTTAAAATACCAACTGCCGCGCATCTATGAAAGCATCCTGCCGCGGGAGATCTTGCAGTTTGAACCTCAAGAGAAGAAGGCCACCTGTGATGCTTGTGCGATGTCTAGACCTCAGAACAAAGCCAAGATTCATTACCGGGCGGATTTAAAATGCTGCACCTTTCATCCGTTTTTGCCAAATTATCTCGTCGGAGCCCTGCTAAAAGAGGAGACCTCTACCGAAGCCCATCGTCTTTTACGCGGAAAAATTGAACGTCGTGAGTATGCTTTACCGATTGGTATGGTGGCGCCAGTAAAATACCAGGTCGAGTTTAATCACCGCGACGAAGGGGACTTTGGTCAACGCGAAGATTGGTTGTGCCCGTATTACAATAAGCAAACTCAGAACTGCAATGTGTGGCGCAATCGGGGTGTCGTGTGTACGACGTTTTTCTGTAAAAGCTCTTACGGAAAAACGGGCCTTAGCTTTTGGGAAAAGTTAGGCAGTTATCTTTGGTATGTGGAACTAGCCCTTTTAGAAGAGGCACTAGCGATGCTTGATTTTTCACCACGCCAGGTGATGACGCTTTTAGATTATCACAATCGCCATGAGGGAACTTCGGCCGAGCTTAAGTCCAACGTGATCCCCGAAAAAACGTCGCGTGAGCTTTGGAATGGGTATTATGATGACCAAGAGGGTTTTTACAAAAAAGCCTATGAGGTTGTGGCAAACCTTGATAAAAAATCCTTCCACGAGCTGATCGGAGAGCAAGGTCAGTCTTTGGAAGAAGACCTTTTTGCGATTTTACCGCGCTTAAAACTGTCATAGAGACGTTAAGGACTTAGAAACAATGTCATTGATTCAAGATCGCCAAAGCCAAGTTATCCAAGATTTTTCTAGCCTCAATCAGTGGGAAGATCGCTATAAAAAGATTATTGAGCTTGGCAAGGCATTGCCACCATTTCCAGAAGAACTAAGAACGGAGCAAAACATTGTCAAAGGTTGCCAGTCCCAAGTCTGGCTTAGTGCTCAGTTGGATAATCAAGGAAATATGGTTATTCACGGGGACAGTGATGCCTTGATCGTGAAGGGCTTGGTCGCTTTGCTTTTGAAAGTGTATTCCGGAACTCCACCCGCCGAAGTTTTAGCAACACCGCCGGAATTTTTGCGAGCTTTGGGTTTTGAAGGCAACCTTTCCCCCAGTCGCGCGAACGGTTTGCACTCAATGCTAAAGCAAATCAAAATGTATGCGACGGCTTTTGATTACCTGTTAAAGACAAAAAAATAGTTTGTTTTTTTAATCCGTTCTCCGCAGAATTATCTGTAAGGAGAACGCGTGACAAAAAAATCCATTCTTACATCCTTGCTCGTTCCAACTTTAGCCTCTCTTTGTGTCGGTTTCGTCAATGTCACTCCGAAGGTTATTTATGGCGATGACAACCGTGCCGATGTTTACGAAATTCAAGATCCGGTTGTTCGCGAAGTGGCGAACTCTACCGTTGCGATTATTCACAAAAAATTCTTAAAACCTGACGGTCAGGGGCGATACATTTTCACGTCGACGCGCTTTGGTCGCAGTCAAGATATGTGTTCTGAGGAGCCTTATTACAACCAACCGGATGCGGCCGTCTGTTCAGGTTCTTTGGTGGGTGAAGACTTAATTGCCACTGCAGGCCACTGTGTGAATCATTCGACTTGTAAAAACTATTACTATGTTTTTGGTTATCAAATGACCGACAGCAAAACGGCGCCAGAGTCTTTTGCGGCGGAAGAAATTTACACTTGCAAAGGTATCGTCGCGCGCGAATACACAAACGACGAAGATTTTGCTTTGTTGCGTTTAAATCGCAAGGTTCCAAACCACCGCCCTTTGACTTTACAACGGGCCCCAGCTCAAGAAGGGGATGAAGTCTATGTTGTGGGGCACCCGTCGGGATTGCCAACGAAAGTGGCGGGTGGAGCAACCGTGCGGGAACAAGAAGGACGTTATTTTAGTGCCAATCTTGATTCTTATGGCGGGAACTCAGGTTCGGCTGTGTTAAATGCGCGCACCCACGAAGTTGTTGGTATTTTGGTGCGCGGCTCACAAGATTTCAAATATGATCAAGCTAGAATGTGTTACCGCAGTAATGTGTGCGACAACGATGGCTGCGGTGGTGAAGATGTCACCAACATCAGCTATATCGCGGACGCTTTAAATCAAACAACGCGCTAGGTTTATTCTACTTTTTTAGAGGGCACCGCATCTGGAGCCTCTTTGATGACCCCTTGGGTGGGGCAATTGGTGCTGTGAGATTCTCCGGCACCTTCGAGTTTCGCCAATTTATCTAATTTATCAGTGCGAGTTTCTTGAGGTGGGCAGGGGATGGCCGAAGGCTCATTCACTTTATCCTTTCCTACCGCTTTGGTGCCGGATTCAGATAAGACCTCGGTGCGCTGCGGACCCGTGGCCTGAGGGGCGGCATAGGCAGAAACGGAAATAAGCATTAAAGTGGCTAGCAAAGTCTTCATGTGGGACCTCCATTTGCTAAAATTAATATATAATAAATCCTCCCAATAATCTGAAAGATGTCGAATGACCTGATAATGCACCTGCATTTGACAAAAATAGTGCGGAAATTAAACTAGCAAGATGAAGCGTTTGCAATCTCTCGCCGAAGCTGAAGATCTGATATTTAACTCCTTAGGAAACGCCATTCATATGGCGACCCCTTTGGGGTTGGGGAAGCCCAATCAGCTTATTAACCAAGTCTTTGATCGTGCGGCCCGTTCCCCACAAACTCGTTTAAAAATATTTACGGCGCTGTCGCTCGATTTTGCGGATCCGGCCTCTGATATTGAAGCGCGGTTTTTGGGACCGTTTTATAAAAGACATTTTGGGGATGATTATCCTCATTTAAAATATGTTCGCGCTGTTCAAAAAAACCAACTGCCGAAAAATATCTCTTTGCATGAGTTCTATTTTCAAGCCGGCGCTTTTTTAAAATCCTATCAAGCCCAGCAAAATTATATCAGCCTGAATTACACCCATGTGGCCCCAGCGATCTTGCAGCATGATATCAACGTGGTGGTGCAGTTGATTTCTAAATCCGCTAAAGGGCCTGGATATTCTTTAAGTTGCAACCCGGACCTGACTTTAGATGTGATAGATCTATACAAAAAACACGGCAAATCTATTTTAAAGATTGGCGTTGTTCATCCCGATCTTCCTTATGTGGGCGGGGACGCCGAAGTTGCTGAAGATTTCTTCGATGCGATTTTAGAAAGTGATGAAATCAATCACCAGCTTTTTGCCTTACCCAAAACTTCGGCGGATGAAATTGAACATATGATCGGCTTTTATGCCAGTCACCTGGTCAAAGACGGCGGGACTTTGCAAATAGGTATTGGATCGCTTTCAGATGCATTGGTGCATTCAACGATCATGCGCCATGAGCGCAATGATCTTTATAAGCGCATCGGTCAGCAGCTGGGTTTGTCTTCAGTGAATGCGACGGACTTTTATCGTGAGCCTTTTAAGACCGGTCTTTACGGCACCAGTGAAATGTTAATGGATGGCTTTATGCATTTACGTAAAGCGGGCATTTTGATCCGGGAAATCTTTGATCACGATGAAAAGGCCCGCCGTTATTTGCATGGCGCTTTTTATTTGGGTTCAAAAGATTTCTATGCCTGGTTGCGGGGGCTGAAAGGTCCTGATCATGAAGGCCTTTCGATGACTCGAGTTTCTAAGATCAATGACCTTTACGATCCCCACGAAATGGCTTTACGTCGTCAACGCAAAGACGCTAGGTTTTTTAACACTTGTATGAGTGTGACCCTTTTAGGTGGCGCGGCCTCAGACACGTTGGAAGACGGCAACGTCGTCAGTGGTGTAGGCGGGCAGTACAACTTTGTGGCGATGGCGCATGAACTTGAAAACGCGCAATCCATTTTGATGTTACGAAGTGTGCGTGAAAAAAATGGCAAACGCTTTTCAAACATCATCCCGATGCATGGGCAACTAACAATTCCACGTCATTTGCGTGATATCGTGATTACCGAGTATGGCATTGCCTTTTTAAGGGGTGAGTCGGATGAAACGGTGATCCAGCGCCTGATTGAAATTTCGGATAGTGAGTTTCAAGGGGAGTTGATCGAGTGGGCGAAGAAAAATAAAAAGCTTTCGGTGTCGTATGAATTGCCTGAAAGGGCCAAGAATAATACTCCGGCAAAAGTGAAATCTTTTATTCAAGGTTTCCAAAAAGAAGGGGTGTTTGCGGCTTTCCCATTTGGCAGTGATTACACTGAAGAAGAAATTGCCGTGGGCAAAGCATTGTTAAAATTAAAACACGCCACACTTGGAAAAAGGATCGGGATTTTGTTGGGCGGGTTACTGCCTTCAGCGAAGTCTTTTGATCGAGAGTTGGATCGTCTGGATTTGAAAAGTCCTAAGAGTGTAAAAGAGATCTTCTTTCAGAAGCTGGTGTTGGGGGCCTTAGGGAAGATTGGTTGAGGGTTGGTGATGCGCCGCGGAACCACTGCGGTGGTGGTTTTTATGGCACCTTAAGCCCTTTGCGGATGTATTCAATCATCACGGACTGGTATTTTCTATTTTCAGATTTGGCTTTGGTTTTTACAGCTCTTAAGACATTCTCTGGAATTCGGATAGAGATGGCGACAGTTTTTTCGTCCACTTCATGGGAAAGCTTTCTCATGTCATCAAGAAATTGCACCGCTTCTTCTGGAGATATTTTAGGAGATTTATTTTTTGCCACTGAGCTTCTCCTTAATATTTGTTATATCAATCAAATCTTGAGGGCGTCCGGCTTCCTCTTTCATCTTAAGAATTTCCTGCAAGGTCGCTACGGTAATTTTTCTGCCAGCGACGGAAATCTTTTGAGTCTTCATTTTTTTTAAATCTTTAGTGATAAGAATATCGACTTGCCTAGAGGGATTTGAATAATCCACAAATGACCAGGCAATAAGGTTTCTTTGCTCGATATACTCTTTACGCATTTTGATGATGTCTTCGGCCCTGATGGGGAGGCGCGACTTTAAGCCGATATTGCCTAAAGCTTTTTCAGCAAGTTCAAAATCGGATTGTCGAAGTGTTAAAACAAAGTCGACATCCATGGTGGCTCTAACAAGTCCATGGAGTGCCAAAGCATAGCCTCCGACCAGGGCATAATCTAGTTTTTGAGATTCAAATGAGTCGACAATTTCATAGAGCAACATGTTTATATTGTATATACAAGTATATACAAATGCAATGATTATTAATGTAACATAATGTTAATTAACTGTGTGGGCAGAGTATCAAAACTCTCTCGCGCCGCAGAACCGCTGCGGTGGTAGATTAAAAAGGGGACATAAAAAAGGCGATCTTCCGATCGCCTTTTGGCTTTTAGATTGTCGCATGAACGCGATGAGTGTCGTCCATATCATCCAGATAATTTAAAAACTCTTCGACGTCTTTAAGTTGTTCGGGCGTAAGTTCGGTGATGTTTTTTGCTTTGAAAGACAGTTCACCTTTCGTGATTTTCCAACCACGTTTTGTCAACGCCTCGCGAACGGCATCAAGATCTGAAGAATTCGTATAGAACTCATAAGAACCATCCTCGTTCTTAGAAACTTCATTAGCACCACCTTCGATCGCTTCTTCATCGGGATCAAAGCTGCCTTCTTTAGTTCCTTCGATAAGGCCCACGTGTTCAAACATCCACGCCACGGATCCCACCTCGCCCATATTGCCTTCATGAGATTTAAAAGCATGGCGCATATCCGGAGCCGTTCTGTGTTTATTATCTGTTTGGCATTCTACGATCACGCCCACGCCGTGAGGACCGTAGCCTTCATACGTGATCTCTTCGATGACTTTGCCGTCGTCCAAAAGACCCGCACCTTTTTTAATGGCGCGTTCAATCGTGTCATTCGGGCAGGATACTTTTTTAGCCGCATCAATGGCTAAACGCAGACGGGCATTCGCCGCGGGGTCAGGGCCGCCAGCTTTTGCTGCAACCGCGATCTCGCGCGCTAATTTGGTGAATATTTGGCCCTTTTGTTGAGCCTTCTCTACTTTGCCTGCGTTTTTCCAAGATTTTCCCATAAAATCTATTCCACCAAAAAGGGAATCTATTGGCAACCTCAGGTGCGGGATGTAAAAGGGGGCATGCTTAGTTTTTCCACCCCCGATATCTGGGAAAAGATCAAAAATATCGAACAATCCTGTGGGGACGCCTTAAAATTAAGCAGTCGTTTTACCGTTCCCGAAGAGCCTGCCCGCGATGCTGAAGTTCTGCATCCCAAATTTCACCCCCCGAAAAAGGGTTTTTCGACCCCCGAGGGCCAGGCGCGCATGCTTCATGACCTTGCCAATATCGAACTTCAAGCTATGGAGCTTGGATTACGCACATTGGCAGAGTTTCCTCATGCTCCGTTAGAGTTCCGCGAACAATTAGCTTCCGTCACCATTCAAGAGGCCGATCACTTACGCATGTGTGTCGAGGGGATTGATGCCTTGGGCTTTAAATGGGGTGACTGGCCGATTCATATGGCCTTGTGGCGCGCGGTGAGTGCTGAGGACAGTTTGCTTGATCGTATCTTGATCGTGCATCGGTACTTAGAAGGCAGTGGTCTTGATGCCGGTGACACGCTTATTCGCCGTTTGGAAGGTACTTCTGCCAAAGGCAATATCCAGACGATTGTAAAACAAATTAATTTTGAAGAAATCGGGCACGTGGACTTTGGATCACAATGGTATCGCCGTATTTGTGAGATGGAAAAAATCGATCCCAATACCGACTTTGCAAAGCGCATGGATGATCTGCGTGTGCGTTTGCCAAAACGTATTGAGCCTTTAAATAAAGTTTTGCGTCTGAAGGCGGGCTTTACCGAACAAGAGATCGAGTATTACGAGAACTTGCGCTTAGATTTCTTAAAGCCGACCTCAGAGCGAATGGCGTAAAGAACATGCAGAAGTTTAAAGAAATATTAAAATTTCTATTTTTAAACTTCGGTCCTTTGATTGTGTTTTATGGCGTAAATCGATTCTATGATTTTAAAACCGCTCTTATTACTTCGCTTGTTTATTCAAGTTTAGAAATTGCCGTCCATTTGGTTCGTAAGAAACCTATCACTCGGTTTTTTAAGTTTTCCGTTTTAATGACCTGCGGGTTTGGTGTTTTAGATCTGTGGTTGGGAAATGCCTTCTTCTTTAAAATGGAAGCGGGTGTGTCTAGTTTGATCACGGCCTTTTTCTTTGGATACAGTCTGTTTTCAGGAAAGCCGTTGATTCAGGAATTCGCGGAACAACAAAACCGCATCTCGTCTGATTTTCAATCCGAAGACAAAACCTTTTTCTTTAAAGTTATGACATTTCTTTGGACGTTGTATTTCGTGATTAAAGGGGCTTTTTATCTGTGGCTAGGATTTTCCACGGACCTTGAAAGTTCCTTGATTATTAGGCTTATTTTCGGGAATGCCAGCTTTTGGGTGTTGTTCTTTGTTTCGATTACTTTCGGCAGACAGTTTTATAAGCTCTTAGAGAAGGCTCAAGTTTTACCTTCGCAAAGACGGGCGACTAGCTCTCTTTAAAAATTCCGAACATAAGAAAGTGCGAGCGAAGCATAACTATCAAACTCGCTGTTTTCTTCAAACTCGGGTGTGAGCGTGATAAATCTCCACGAATAAACCCAGTGCGAAACTTGAATGGCATAACCGATTTCAGTTTCACCGATAAACGGATATTTCTTAACGCGATGGCTGTCTTTAAAAGTATTTCCGTCTAAGAAAATATTGCGAATCACCGCGCGCCCGCGCACGCCCATGAAGCCGTAAGCTCGCCATGGCAGATCTACGTTGCCGAATTTTAAATCCAAGGCGTCGCCACCGACAGAACTTAAATTGGAAGGACCAAAGTCATCGGGCAGACGCAAACCAAAACGAACCATCGCCCCCATGTGCGCATCAATTTTTACGTTCCCAATTTCAGCGCCCCCTTCAGGGATGACATCGAAATAGCGACCGGACCACATACTTTCTTGTTCGTAAAAACGTAATTTTTGAATGTAAGAGAGCTCCAAAGTAGGTTCGTCTTTAAGCTGGTGTTCCCACCCTTGAGCACGCGGATTTTGAATCCAATCATGGAAATTATTTTGAACTTTTTCACCCATGGCCGACGGACCCACCACGCCGATGTCTAATTCCCAAGAGTGGTATTGTGTCTTAGTTCTAGAAACCGCTGTCAGTCCCACATAAAGATAACCTGCATAAGGACGGTCATCGGGAATCAAATCCGTGCGCTGAGTATCGTCAGGGGTGTAGATCTGCTGCGCTAAGGAGATTCCATAATTAGAGCGAGCGTCTTTAAATCCCGGAATATCCGGCATCCACTCGGGTTGTTGATCTTCGCCCCAGACATAAGCAAAACGCAAACCATTGGTATACCCTTGGTCGGCATTGGGACCGCCGACATTGCGGGAATCATTATCGACAAAAACGGTGAAAGATTCCCCGTAGGTTTTGGGTGCCGGTGGCTCTTGCGGTTTTTGCTGTTGAGCTAAAGCGGTTAAAGAAACAAAAAAAAGAACGATGCCAATAGAAAACCGAAACATTAAATGCTCTCATCCTCTTCCACGAAACGCCATTGGCCCTCGGGAAGCTTTCCTAATTTCAAATTTCCTACGCGCACACGTTTTAGCCCGGTCACGCGCAAGCCCACAAGTTCACACATGCGACGGATCTGACGTTTTTTTCCTTCTTTAAGAACAAAACGCAATTGATCTTCATTCAGCCATTCCACTTTCGCGGGCTTTAAGGCTTTGCCGTCTAACTCTAAACCGTGATTTAAAAGTTTTAACTTATCCGCCGGAAGTTTTCCTTCCACGCGCACCAGATATTCTTTTTCAATGGATGAATCTTCCCCGATGATTTTTTTAGCGATACGGCCATCTTGAGTGAAAAGCAATAAACCTTGAGAGTCGATATCCAAGCGACCCGTAACAGCCAAACCCTCAAAATGTTCTTGTTTTAAACGTTGAGAAGACTCGCCCCACTGATTTTGCGGAATGATCAGTTTCACCGCAGGCTGATAAGGAGGTTCGGGTTGAGCAGAGACCCAACCCACCGGCTTATTAAGCATGATGGTGACCAGACGTTTTTGTTGCTTTAAGGCCTGGGCTTCCAGCGTGATACGCACATTGCGATCGACCTTGGTTCCTAATTGATCGATTTTAACACCATCGACCAAAACCAATCCGCGTGCGATGTAATCATCTGCTTCACGGCGTGAACAAAGTCCGCGTTCGGCCATCAGTTTGGAAAGTCGTACTTTTTCTTCATCACTCATAATAGGATCTCCGTCCATAAAGTCTCGGTCTCGTAAAGTTTTACAGAGTGAAGAACTTCTAAGGGCACTTCTGATTTTAGCTTTTCCAGAAAATAAAGCGCAATATTTTCTGTCGTTGGGATCTTTTCTTTGAACTCGGGGATCACAAAGTTAAGGTGTTCATGGTCCAACACCGCAACCAGTTGGTTTAAGATTTTACGATAGCGGGTTTCATCATCTAAACAGCTCGCCGATGTAACATAAAACTTGGTTTCTAAAACATAGTTATGCCCATGGCCGTGCTTGGTAAAACAACGCCCGAAAACCTGGCGGTTTTTTTCATCACTCCATTGCGGTTGGTGATAAAGGTGAGCACTGCTAAAAGGCACCGAAAGTGTCAGCATCATGCGAGATTGATCCCGCCATCGATAGACAAGCTCGCACCCGTCGTCCAAGCTGAGAGGTCTGAGCCTAAGAAGTAAATGCTGTTTGCAACATCTTGAGGCGTACCAATACGTCCTAGCGGTTGCAGGCTTGCCATCTGAGAAAGCGTTTTGGTTTTTTCAGTCTCTGGCAAACCATGGAATGAGTGGATGGGGGTGTCGACAATACCTGGGCAAACACAGTTTGCGCGAATCTTGTGCGGTCCGCCTTCAAGAGCCAGGGTCTGAGTCCAATTAATCATTGCTGCTTTTAGCGCAGAATAAGCACCGGTGTTCGCAACCGGGCTCACACCCAAAGTGGAAGACACGTTCACGATGCTGCCGCCACCGTGTTTTTTAAAATACGGAAACAGTGTGCGCACAATATGAACGGGCGCTAAAAGATTTGTTTGAAAATGCTGGGACCAAATTTCGTCGGTGTCGCCTTCCACGGAGCCGGGCTTATAAATGCCGGCATTATTCACAACCACTTCCACGCGATGAATATTGATATTCATCATATCGTTTAAGCGTTTGTCTAAAGCTTTTGTGTCGGTCAGCTCACAAGAAAGAAGGGTCGCACCACTGCGACACTGGAGGGCGACTTCGGCCAAACGGTCTTTATCTCGGCCCATCAAATAGACAAAATAGCCATTCTTAGCAAATTCAATCGCGGTGGCCGCGCCAATCCCACTGCTGGCACCGGTGATAAGAGCTGCTTTTTTCATAGGAAACCTCCGCTTTAAGTCTGGCTGGACTCAATCTAGCAAAAGACTTGCCCGATAGGAAGTCATGTCCATGCGCGAAGCGTTTTCTATAGGGGCCAAATACTTTATTGTGGGGATGGCTCTGTTTATTGCCTGTTGGGGAGTGATTCCCTAAAAAAAAGAAGCCAGGTGCGTGCCTGGCTTCTTGCTGCTCCAGTTTCGCGGGCCGAGCCCGCTACACACTGCCGGCTTACGCCGCTTTTTTAGCAGCTGTATAGTGATAATACTTTTTATCAAAATCAGAAGCTTTCATGCCTTCTTTAGTGATCAAACCAGCTTTAAACCAGTCGAAGTGCTCTGCACAGAAACCGGCTTTTTCAGATTTCTTTTTGCAGCCCTCACCGCAGCACTTTGCAGATTCCAAAGAAACTACGTTGTTAGGGATTTGTTTTTCGAATTTTTTGTCAGCCATGTTGTTGACCTCCGTCAAAGCTGGTTGAATGTCCTAAGACATAAGACTTATCGGAGGTAAAAATACGGACTTAAGCCCTTAGAGCCTTTCTCGACTTTTGTGGGGGTTTTCTTGAAATGAGACGGTTTATAAGCGATTAAATGAGTTTAAGGAAGCGGCCCATGTCCACGGGTTTTGAAAACAAATACCCTTGGCCGTAACGAGCCCCCAGAGTTTCTAAAACCAGGCACTCTTCGTTTTGTTCAATGCCTTCGGCGATGACTTCGATATCCATGGCGTGGGCCAAATGGATGATCGAGCTCACCACCGCTTTGGATTTTGGATCCGACATGATTTTCATAACAAATGAACGATCGATCTTTAAGAAACTGATCGGCATTTGGGTGAGGTATTGCAAACCAGAAAAGCCCGTGCCGAAATCATCAATAGAAATCGCATAACCTTGGGTTCGACATTGATTTAAAACGTCTAAGGCGATAGCCCCATCCATCATAATTCTTTCGGTCATTTCAAGTTTAATATTATGAGTCTGCACATCATGCTTTTCGCGCAAGTCTTCAAGGTTGCTAATAAAATCTGAATGGGTGAACTGACGGCCTGAGATATTAATGCTCATCATAAACTCGTCGGCCATGCGATCTTTTTTATTTAAGCGCAGCTGATCTTGAATGGTGCGCAAGTCCTTGAGGGCCTGATTGATAATCCAATGACCAATCGGAATCACCATCGAAGAGTTTTCAATAACATCAATAAATAAATTCGGGGACACCAAGCCATGCAAAGGACTGTTCCAACGCAAAAGGGCTTCGCAGCCCGTGATTTGTTTGGTTTTAAGATTTACGATGGGCTGATAAAACAATTCAAATTCACGATTTTGAAAGGCTTGGAAGATTTGATTTTCAAGTTTGATTTGATCCAAGGCACTCTGGGTTCCCTCTTCGCCGCCTTCAAGGTCATAAAACTCGGCATCTTCAGGGAGGGGCTTACCACCCGTGACTAAGATGTTTTTGCGACGTAAACGTTTTAACAAAACACGCATCAAAAGCTGTACGACTTTATCGGCCGTGGAAACGCGTTCTAAAACTTGTTGTTTCGTCACGATGGCAAGACGCACATCCTCTAGGGCACGAACGGAAGCAGAGCGGGCATGGGTATCAATCAGCGCCATCTCGCCAAAGATTTCACCTTCTCCTAAGATGTTTAAAGGAATTTCTTCTTTGTCTTTAGTGACAAAAATAAGGACGCGGCCTTTTTCGATAATATAGGCGCAGTCGCCGTCGTCGCCTTCAGTAAAAATGATTTGATCTTTAAGGATATCAACGGACTGCGTTTCAAATGTCATAGGGTTTTATTTTATGGCTGAAAGTGCAGCTCGGACAAGTCCAGCTGATTTAATTGATTCAATTTCCATCCTGCCCAGTCGGTCTTAACTAGGATGGAAAATTGAATGGCTCCTAGTGGAATCAATAGGTGATTGTTCATGAGGTGGTTGATGCCCTCTAGACAAAGCCGTTTCTTTTCGGTTTCATTTTTGGCTTTAGCTAATTGACTTAAAACCTTTTCGTAGACCGGGGATTTTAAACCAATAAAATTTTCGCCACTTTTTTCAGAAAAAGTTTGTAAGGCCGAATAACAAGTCGGCCGATCCGGGGCGCCGCCTTTACGGAAAAGCGGGGGAGGTGAGGAGCGTAAAGTCTGCAGATAGATTTTATTTTCTTTAAGCTCGAGATGAGTTTTTAAACCTGCATTTTTCTTCCACTGATCTTGCAGCCATTCGGTGGCTCTTTTATGGTCTTCGCCACCTAGCCCTGAAAACATCATGGTGTAAGTTTTGGTGCTTTGAGTTTTAGGAACTTTCTTAAGATCAAAATCAAAGCAGGGTGCTTTCGTCGGAAACCAGGAGTTCGGAAGCCCAATACAACCGGGGCGTCCTTCAGAAGAAAAAATCTTTTGTAATTCCACGTAGTTCAAAGAGTAAGTAAAAGCTTTGCGTAGCTCTTCTTGATCTTTAAGTTCCGGACCAAAGCCGATGTAATCAAATCTTATCACTGGAACCCAGTGAAAATCTTTTCTGGATTTAAATTGTGGAATAAATAGCGTCGGCAGGCGACGTAAAAACTGCAATTGATTCTTTTCATAAAGCTGCAAAGCCACAGTATCTTCTTCGATAAATAGAAATTCTAGATGAGGACGATCTTTGTGGCCGGCGTGGTAATGGGGATTTTTCTCTAAGACGATTTTCTGCGCTTTTTGCCATTCTTTTAATTTGTAAGGACCCGAATAGCTTTTTAAATCCGGGCTTACGGGGGCGGTGAGAAAGTTTGCCAGGTCGTGTTCAAATTTTCCTGCCTCGTCGGTGAATTCGATTTTAAATGTCGTGGGGGTTGTAACGGTGACACCGAAAGATTCTTTTTGAGCTGTGCCTTCGTAAATTTGTTGTGCGTTCTTAATGGGAAATAAAAGATCTGCCCGTGGCGATCCCGTTTTCGGGTCTAGGATGCGTAAGTAAGAACGTAAAAAATCGGCGGCAGTGAGAGGTGTTCCATCACTCCATTGAAGGTCTTTTTTTAAAGTGCAAATCAGGAACTTCTTTTTTTCTTTTTTGCACGAACCTAAGTCAGGCACCAGGCCCTTTTGATCATCAAAGGTGTAGATATTGCGATAAAGGTTTCCCAATAAATAACTTGAAGTCGACGTGCGCTGTTTGTGAGGATCTAAACCACCGGGTTCGTTGGATAGATGCAGGCGAAATACTTTTTCTTGGGCTAAAGAAATCGAAGAGCTTAATAAAAGAAAAAGGCATAAGATCAGTTTCATAAATTGATCTTATGCCCGTAAAATTCAAACGTAAAGGAGCTAACTACTTATCTAGCTCCATTTTTGCAATTGTTTGCAATTGCATATTGGTCGTTCCTTCATAGATCTGACCGATTTTAGCATCGCGCCAGAATTTTTCCACAGGGTATTCTTTCGTAAATCCATTACCGCCGAAAAGATCAATCGCTTTAGAAGTGATTTTTTCTGCCGCACGAGAAGAATAAAGCTTAGCCATTGCAGCGGATTCGATGAAATCAAGACCGGCGTCTTTAAGACGAGCGGCATTGTAAACCATCAAACGAGCAGCTTCTAGTTCTGTACGCATTTCTGCCAATTGAAATTGCACGCCTTGGAAGTGAGCAATGGGTTTTCCGAATTGTTCACGACCTTTAACGTAATTTAAGGCCGCTTCGTAAGCGCCCTGAGCAATACCGATCATTTGCGCGCCGATACCGATACGACCTTCGTTTAATGTTTCAATCGCGATCTTGTAGCCTTTGCCGACCTCGCCCAAAACATTTTCTTTTGGCACTTCGCAGTTTTCAAATAACAATTCGCAAGTCGAAGACGCGCGGATACCTAGCTTGTCTTCTTTTTTGCCAACTTTGAAACCTTTGAATGATTTTTCAACGATAAATGCCGTGATACCTTTGTATCCTTTAGCTTGATCGATGTTTGCAAAACAGATGAAAACGTCGGCCTCGTTACCGTTTGTAATCCAAAGTTTTGAACCGTTTAAAACCCATTTATCACCTTTATCTTCCGCTTTTAATTTCAAAGCAAAAGCATCAGATCCAGATGAGGATTCAGAAAGAGCGTAAGCGCCCACCCATTTTGTCGCCATTGCGCCTAGGTATTTTTCTTTTTGGGCTTCAGTTCCCCATTTTAGGAATGCATTTGTCGTCAAAGTGTTTTGAACGTCTACAAGAACGGAAACGGATCCATCCACGCGACCGATTTCTTCAACCGCTAAGCAAGCCATGGTGAACGTTGAGCCCGCGCCGCCGTATTTTTCCGGCGTTTCAATACCCATCAAACCCATTTCGAAAAGCTTTTTAAGGATGTCTTTATTCATCTCCGCTTTTTCGTCCATGTGTGTCACATGAGGTTTGATTTCAGATTCAGCAAAAGAGCGAACCGCATCGCGGAAGGCGACTTCATCTTCGGATAGGGTGGTTAGGGCAGGACGTGCGTGATTAACGTCAGACATGGGCTCTCCATTTTTATTAATACTATAAAATTACGTGGGCTAGAAATTAGCTTCTCTGGCGGATTTATTCAAGAGTTGGGAAAGACAGGAGCTTTTCTCTTAACAACCTGTGTTATGCTGAGTGCACTTTAGTTAAGCAAATGATTCGACACACTAGACAAGGGTCTAGGCGTGATTTAGCGTTGAGGTTGTATGGATATCGTAGAGATTGGCGCCAAGATAGGCATTTATTTTATTCCGTTCCTTTTTGCACTTTGTTTTCACGAGTTCGCGCATGGCTTTGTTGCAAAGCTTCGTGGAGATAACACGGCAGAGCAAATGGGCCGCCTGACCATGAACCCCGTTGTTCATATGGATATTTTAGGGACTTTGATTTTACCCATCGCGGCCATTGTGTTTTCCAGTCCAATTTTTTTCGGCTGGGCGAAGCCTGTGCCGGTGAATTCTCGCAATTTAAAGAATCCTCGTGTCGATATGTTCTGGATTGCGATTGCCGGTCCTCTTTCGAATATTCTTTTGGCCATCGTCGGCGCTATCGGTATCGCGGTTGTCGCTAAGTTTTATAGCACAAGCACTTATGCTGAAGGTTTAATTAAAATTTTGCAGACTTTTATTGTGACAAATATGTTCTTAGCCGTTTTCAATATCCTGCCTATGCATCCGTTGGATGGTGGGAAGGTTTTGGCGCGCTTTTTACCGGCGCAATGGAATTATAAGCTAGAGCAAAACGAACATATTAGCAGTATGGTTTTGATGGCATTGGTTTTTACTGGGGCTTTAAGTGTTCTTGCAATTCCAGTTTTTTGGGGAAGCAATCATCTGATTGCCTTGGCTTTGCAAGGCTTTGGGGTTTAGGGCCGAGAGGCCGCAGAGCGCAGCGACCTCGGGTCGCGAAGCTGAAGCAGTACGTTTTGAGGGGGAAGTTTCATAATGAGTATTACGGTCCAGTTGCCGAAATTTGAAGGTCCTTTAGGTCTTCTATTATATCTTATCCGCAAGGAAGAGATGGACATCATGGATATCAAAATCCATGAGATCACGAAGCAATACCTTGAATACATCAAGCTTATGAAAGAGCTGGATCTTGAAGTGGCGGGCGAATTTATCGCCATGGCTTCAACGTTGATTCAAATTAAATCCCGCATGCTGTTACCGCAATACGATGAAAACGGCGAAGTGGTTGAAGCGGAAGATCCACGTAAGGAACTTGTTCAAAAACTATTAGAATATCAAAAATACCAAGAAGCCGCGAAACTTCTTTACGACCGTCCTTTGGTGGGTCGTGATGTTTGGTTGCGCGGGACGCGCGAATCTCTTCACGAAAAAGAAGAAGAAATTATCTTAGAAGACAACGCTTTGTTTTCTTTGATTTCAAGCTATCGCAAAGCTTTGCGTAGCATGAAAAAGAAAGTCCACGAAGTGGCCGCAAAAGCTCAGTCGATTGCTAGCCGCATCTTAGAGTTCAAAGACCGTCTGGTTGTGGGTCAAAGAGTCACCATGATGGATCTTGTCAGTGCCACTGAAGAGCGTGCTCGCCAGGCCTTGATCACCTTTTTGTCGTTGTTAGAACTTGGTAAAATGGGCTTTGTGAGCCTTTACCAAACTGAAGTTTATGCGGATATTTGGGTTGATACCAAAAAACCGATCGAAACCGACGTCCTAGCACGTGTGGAAGAGTATGATTCTATGCGCGCCGATGAAGTGGCTGCGCAAATGATGCAAGCGACTCAAAAAGTCGATTTAGATGAAGATATAATAGCAGATGGCAGTGAGGCGCAAGATGCGCAAGCTGATGCAGTGACGGAAGAACAGCCTCTACAAATGGAATTGGGAGCCGAAGTCGCCGAAGGTCTTGAGTTCAATGAAGAACTTGCTGGCCTTGATCTCGAGATCGCGTCGGATGACGAGATCTTAGCGATGGAAAATGAACTCTTTAAAGATGATGTGAGCGAAGTGTAGAGGGGACTATGGCAAGAAAAAAAGGTAAAAAATCATCACAAGTTGAAGAAACAGAAGTTCTTGAGTCAGTGGCGGAAGTGACTGAAAATACCGATGTTGCCGTTGAAACCTCAGAAGCCGAAAGTGCGGATGAGGTTATTGCTGAATCAATCATGGAAACAGAAATCGAAAACGAAGAAGTTTCTTTTGAAGACGGTATTGAATCTGAAACTTCTATTTTCTTGCAGGAAGAGGAAGAGTCTGAAGGTTTCTTGCCAGAAGGTGATGAATCAGAAACCGAAGAAATGGAAATGTCTGAAGAAGACGAAGTGTCCCTTGAAGGTACTGAGCTTGATGGTTTTGATTCTGCAGAAATTGAAGAAATCGAATTCGTTGAAGACGAACGCTTAGAAAGTATCGTTGAAAGCGTTCTTTTTGCCAGCGACCGTCCTGTAAGCATGGCGTCTTTAAAGTTACTTTTTAAAGGCACAAATATTAAGACCAACCACCTTCGTCGTACTTTGGATCAGTTGGCGGTTGAATATGCGGGGGGTCGTCGTGGGGTTACCTTGGAAGAAGTTCCAGGTGGATTCCAGTTACGTACTAAAATTGACAATATGGACTTCCTAAAACGCACTTTGAAAGCGCGTCAGTTCAAGCTTTCAGGTCCAGCGTTAGAAGTTCTTTCTATCGTGGCTTACAAACAGCCAACGGTAAAATTTGAAGTTGATGAGATCCGTGGCGTCGAATCAGGACATTTGCTTCGTGCTTTGATGGAAAAAAACTTGGTTTGCTTTGAGGGCAAATCAGACCTTCCAGGTCGTCCAATGCAATACGGAACAACTAAAAAGTTCTTAGAAATCTTTGGTCTTCGTTCTATCAAAGAACTTCCAACATTGTCACAAATCGACGAATTGTTGCCTGAAGGTATCGATGAAGAGCAAGCCGAAGAAAAACCGAAATTAGCTTCTTTGACAGATTCATTGTCTCAAGAAGTCGTGACTTCTTACTCTCAAGGTGAAGAAGAGCTGATGAAAATCCAAGAGCAATTGGAAGAAATCACCACCACTTCAAACTTCTTTGAAGAAGAAAAACGTCGCCAAGCTGAAAAACGTGATCAAGAAAAAGCGCAAAACATCCGTGATGCCTTGGCATTCGGGGAACCGGTTTCTACACGTGATGCCAATTGGTTGAAAAAATACGACGAAGCTTTAGCTGCGGGAACAACACTTGTAGCTATCGCCGCTGAGAAAAAAGCGGCATTTATGGGCCAGCGGCCGCAGAACGCAGGCGACGCGGTCGCCGGAGTTGAAGCAGCGCAAGTTGACGGAGCTGAAGCAGCAACCTCTGAAGAAGAGTCTTTAGAGCAAGAGCTCGCGGCAGCTGAAGCCGCTATGTCGGATGATGAAGAAGAAACCATGGAAGTCGCTGGAAACGATGACGACGGTGAAGTTTCTGAGGAATTAGCAGATGCTCTTGAGGCCTTCGATAATGACGAAGACCTTGAAGATGCTTCTGACGACAGTTCGCCCTTGTTAGCGGACGACGAATCTTCAGACGACGACGAGTTGCCTTTCTTCGGCGAGGCGGACGAAATCGATGAAGAAGGCGAAACTACTACTTAAAGTTCTTTTAAGTCTGTGGATTGTTTATAATATAGTTGTAATGTTGATCATGCCCAATATAGGTTCTTATCTTGGGCGATCGATGTCGCGATATATCACTCCTTATGCAGGGGCCGTGGGCTTAAGTGCCGGGTGGGATTTCTTCTCGCCCGATCCTGCGCATACTCTTTATATTGAATACACGGTTTATTTTCCCCATCCGGCCCAAGGTGAAGGGGAACCGCGTGATCCCGTGGAGGGTTATTTCCCACCAGAAAAAAATCTTCCTGTTCATGATCCGGTTCGTAAGCGTGATCTGTATGCGACTCGCTATATGGCATTAAGTCCAAAGCGTCTGCGCGTGGTTTTTGGTCCATGGCTGTGCCGTCAATATCCGGGGGCTTCTCAAGTGAATGCGCGCATTATTATCGAAACAGTGCCCCCCTTGGACAAAGTCGTAAAGCTGCCGGAAATGTCTTTAGCGGATCTTTCAGAGCGTATTGAGTACGCTAAAGAAGACATCTCTTGCGGTTCACGCGATGAGGAGCTTTTATGATTAAAAAGCTGTGGGCGCGTTGGGATGCATTCTGGTTTTCGCCGCAAAATCTTTTAGGTCTGGGGTTTATGCGCATTATTTTGTGCGGAACCATGTTTTATCTTTATGCCTATCGCATGCTGGCCTTGAAATATTATTCTGATGAAAACTGGGTGACGCGCGATCAGGCGTGGCAAGCGATTCCGGATTATTATCGTCCGGCTTTTTCTTGGACATTTTGGTCGGATGCTTGGGTTTTCCCCCTGCATTTGGCATTTGTGGTATTTTTATTTTTACTTACCTTAGGGATCGGTGGTCGTATTTTAATGATCATCACCTGGGTTTTGGCGATGGGTTTTTTGCAAAGAAACTTCACCGTGAATTTCGGTGCGGATATTATTTTAACTCTGTTTATGTTTTACATGATGTTCACGCAAAGTTGTGCGCGCCTAAGTGTGGTAAATCTGATTCGCAAAAAGCCGGTTGTGCGAATGTCGGATTCGTTAAGTGCCATGATGATTCGGATGATGCAAGTGCAGATTTGCGTGATATACGCTTACACGGGATGGGAAAAGCTCAAAGGGGCCAGTTGGTGGGATGGAACCGCCTTATGGAGCGTTTTGGGAAATCCCCAAATGACGACGTTGGATTTTTCGTTCATGCGCCATGTTCCTTGGATCATTCCGATTCTTGCTTTTTTAACCATCCTTTTTGAAATCTATTTTCCGGTGATGGTGGCGTTTAAAAAGACCCGTTATGCGTGGCTTTTAATGGGGGTCTTTTTTCATGCCGGGATTGGAATCTTCATGGGTCTAGGTCCATTTGCGACGGCCATGCTTTCCACGTATTTCCTTTTTATAGATCCTCTCATTCTGGAGCAAAGG
Organism: Bdellovibrio bacteriovorus; assembly: GCF_001592735.1. Classification (NCBI taxonomy): domain Bacteria; kingdom Pseudomonadati; phylum Bdellovibrionota; class Bdellovibrionia; order Bdellovibrionales; family Pseudobdellovibrionaceae; genus Bdellovibrio; species Bdellovibrio bacteriovorus. Next base: position 359,602 of record NZ_LUKE01000003.1, on the reverse strand, counting down.
GTGGTTCAAAGGTTTTCGGCGTCTCAAAACTAGACAGGGACAAGAATATCGTTTCAGGCCTTAGCCCGTTCATTTATGATAATAGATGGGGGAACTATGAAAGCTTCAAATCTTAAATTCGTGGTGATGACGTCTTTTTTGGGTCTCGCAATGGCGGCCTGTTCCCCGATGTCTGACAATTCCCTTTTAAGTGATAAAAAAGATGATAACTCATCGTTGACGGTGGATAAAACGCCGAAGGCGGAAGAGCTTTATTTGAAGCTGGATACCGCAAGCATTGGTCCGGCGGTGACCGGAACCAAGCTTGAAGTCAGTGGAGAGTGTTATACATCTACTTACGGAAAACATCGTATTATTGCCCGGGAAAATGGTTTCCAATTAGTTATTACTGACGTGACGGCGGCATCGGTTGTTGCTAACGAAGCGCAATGTCGCAATGGTCGTTTTAATTTTAGTTTAAATGTAAGCGGGATGGGGGCTGGCGGGCATTCCGTGCGTGTTTCTTTAGAAGCTTATGATGGTCTTAGTGCTCTGGTCTTGAACGAAAACCAAGGGGCCGCAGTCCTAAACTTTACAAGATAAAGTTAAAATCATTGCGCAGCTGAGTCTTTGCGTCTTTATTTTTTCTTTCCAAAATAATCGTATCTTTAAGTTGCAGATTGCGGACAGCCTCTGCTCGTCTTTGCAGGGGGATCTGATTGGCGTTCACGGCGCTTAAAGCGCTGTTAAAGGGCGTCTTTAAAAGATCGCGCTGTTGATATTCAACGCTGGTTAAAAGATCTAAAACATCCAACGCTAAAGCTTTTTGAGAACTAGAGGCGGGGATGGCCGCACCCCAAATAAGAAGAGCATTAAGCAGAGCGCGATGCGGGCCTGACTTTGCGGGCTCTTGTAAAAGAGGTCCTTCAACCGCGCCTAAGCGTGCATCTTCGGTGAGGATTTGATCTAACTGCAAGGTCAGGATTTTCTTTTGTGAGATGCTTTCAAAAATTCCCTGTTCTTTCCAAATCTGAAAATGGCGCAGGATTAAATCTTCATCCGCTAAAAGGAAAAGCACATTTTCTTTTTTATTCTGTAAAAACTGATCAAAAGGTTCGTTCAGTGGCCCCACGATGGATGTTTTCATCCAATAAAAAGGCAAGAACTGAAAATCTCCTTTGGCTGAATCTCCGATAAAATCAGAAGCCACGCGAGATTTTAGGGAAGAAACGTCGGCTAAAAGATGCTGGCTTCCTAAAGTGCGAGCCCAGAATGAAGGTAAAAATAAAAGATCAACCCCGGGACTTGAAACCACGTGAGCTAAAATAGAATCCCAATCGCGGGTGACCACGACCGAAAAACGAACATGCAGTTCGGACTCAATTTTCATCCTTACGTCGGCAGGAAAAAGAATTTCGTCTGTGGTGAGAACTTGGATTTGGGTCGGGGTTTGAATATAAGTCCGAGATAGGCCTTCGGGTAGGACTCCGTGAAGAAATCCTACCCCCATGCAGACTAGAAAAAACAAAACCCATAGAACCGTGTTCTTCAAAGTCGTGATCTATCAACTAGAACGTTTCGTCAAAGGCCACAGCACCTGAGACACCGACTTGGTAGGCAGATACGCGGCGTTCAAAGAAGTTTGCAAGCTCTTGCATGTCTTGAAGCTCCATGAACGAGAATGGATTTTTCACGTTGTAACGAGGAGCAATGTTTAAAGTCTCAAGACGCTGATCAGCGCAGTACTCTAAGTACTGACGCATATCTTTAGCTGAAAGACCCGCAACACCCAATTGAAGCACGTCATTTGCAAATTCCATCTCACACTCGATCGCGTCTTCAAGCATTTGCGTAACCATGTCTTCCATTTGAGAATTGAAAAGATCTGGTTCTTCTTTGCGAGCCGTTTTGATAACTTCGATCGCAAAAGCCATGTGCATGGATTCATCACGGAACACCCAGTTTGTGCCAGAGGCAAGACCTGCCAACAAACCTTTTGAACGCAAGAAATACACGTAAGCAAAAGCGGCATAGAAAAATAAACCTTCCACGCAAGTAGCAAAACAGATCAAGTTCATCAAGAAACGACGACGATCTTCTTTGGTTTGAAGAGTGTCTAGGTTGTTGATGGAATCAATCCATTTAAAGCAGAAATCGGCTTTCTTTTTGATTGAAGGAATGTTTTCAATCGCGGCGAAAGCTTCCGCGCGTTCATCTGGATTTGGAATGTAAGTATCCAAAAGCGTCAGATAGAATTGAACGTGCAAAGCTTCTTCATAAAGCTGACGAGACAAGTACATGCGACCCTCGGGAGAGTTCACGTGCTTGTACAAGTTCAATACGAGATTGTTCCCCACGATAGAGTCCCCTGTGGCAAAGAAAGCAACCAGGCGAGAAATCAAATGTCTCTCGGCCGCAGTCAACTTTGTGTGCAGGTCCACAAGGTCTGTAGAGAAGTCAACTTCATCCACAGTCCATGTGTTTTTGATCCCGTTTTTGTACATTTCGTACAACACAGGGTATTTCATCGGGCGTAAAGTAAGGTCAAAACCTGGATCTAAAATCATAAAATACTCTTTTCTCTATCTACTATTGGCACGCTTCGCAAGCTTCTGGATTTTCAAGCGAGCAAGCAATGACTTCTGCATCAGTGTAAGTTTTCTTAGGAGCGGCTTCCGCAGTTACGGCTGGTGCTGCATCCATGGTATTTCCTTCAGCGGCTAACAGGCCCGTGCCTTGAGTGCTACGAGTTGTCGTCGTTTTTTGGATTTTCGTCGCGGGACGAGAACGAAGGTAGTAAGTCGTTTTTACACCACGTTTCCATGCATACATGTACATAGAAGATACTTTACCGATAGTCGGGCTTTCCATGAACAAGTTCAAAGAAGCTGATTGGTCAATGAAAGCACCACGATCGGCGGCCATGTCGATCAAAGACTTCATCGGGATTTCCCAAACAGTGCGGTACAATTCTTTCAATTGCTGAGGAATGACATCAACGTCTTGGATGGACCCATCTTGAAGTTTGATTTCATTGCGAACTTCTTCGTTCCATAGACCCAAAGACTTCAAGTCAGAAACCAAGTACTTATTGATTTGCATGAACTCTCCAGAAAGAGTTTCGCGTTTAAACAAGTTACTTACTTGAGGTTCTGTCGCTTCATAGCAACCCACGATAGAAGCAATTGTTGCTGTTGGGGCGATCGCGATCATCAAAGAGTTTCTCAACCCATGTTTTTTAATACGTTCTTTTAGTTTTTCAAAACGTTCTGGTTGAGACGGAGTTACGCCCCAAAGATCGTATTGCAATAAACCTTTTGCGGCACGAGTTTGCTCATAAGCGCCATGAGGTCCGTATTTTTCAGCTAATTCGCAAGAAGTCACTAGCGCATTGTAGTAGATCTCTTCCTGGATTTTTGCTGACAAATCACGAGCCGCTGCTGAATCAAAAGGAAGTTTCAATTGGAAGAAAGCATCCTGAAGACCCATCACACCCAAACCCACGGGACGCCATTTGTGATTAGAATCTTGAGCTGTTTGGATAGGGTAGAAGTTGATATCAACAACACGATCCAAATATTTCACCGCAGTACGAACCGAACGAGCCAATTTTTCAAAATTGAATTGTCCATTTTCAATATGACGACCTAAGTTCACAGAACCCAAGTTACAAACAGCCGTTTCTGAATTTGAAGTGACTTCAAGGATTTCAGTACAAAGGTTTGAAAGATGGATCACGTTTCCAGCTTCGCCTGTTTGGTTGGATTTCATGTTCGATGCATCTTTAAATGTCATCCAGCCGTTACCGGTTTGTGCCAAAGTTTTCATCATGCGCGAGTACAAATCACGAGCTTTGATTTGTTTAACATAAAGTTTTTTGTTCTCGGCTTCGATGAAAGCGGCTTCAAACTCAGGTCCAAAAGTGTCTACGAAATGAGGCACAACACGTGGGTCAAATAAAGACCACATCGCGTCAGCTTCGACGCGCTTCATGAACAAATCAGGAACCCAGTTTGCAAGATTTAAGTTGTGAGTGCGTTTTGCTTCATCACCCGTGTTGTCGCGAAGTTCAAGGAACTCCTCGATGTCCGCATGCCATGTTTCTAGATATACGCAGGCTGCGCCTTTACGTTTACCACCTTGATTCACTGCCGCTACAGACGAATCCATAGTTTTTAGCCAAGGAATGATACCGTTAGAGTGACCGTTTGTTCCTTTGATCAATGAGCCGCGGGAACGAACGCGAGAGTAGGCCACACCGATACCACCCGCAAATTTAGACAATAAAGCGATGTCTGAATATTTGTCATAGATCGCTTTTAGATCATCGCCGGGAGAATCTAAAAGATAGCAAGATGACATTTGCGGACGAAGAGTGCCTGAGTTGAATAATGTCGGAGTTGAGGCGATGTAGTCGTGAGAAGAAATCAAACGATAGAATTCGATAGCCTCATCCACGTTTTCGGCCAAACCACAAGCCACACGCATAAAGAAGTATTGAGGAGTTTCAAATACCTGGCGTGAAGATGGGTTTTTCAAAAGATAACGGTCGTAAACAGTTCTAAGTCCGAAGTACTCAAAACGATCGGTGCGGTAAGGCTCAATAGCAGCGCACAAAGCGGCTTTATGAGCTTCGACGAACTTGAAGGTTTTTTCTGAAAGAAGGCCGTGAGTGTAGCCAAAGCTGACAGAATCCGCGAAAGATTGGATTTTTTGTGAACGAACTTCTTCATCTATATAGATAGCCAGAAGACGGGCTGCCAAACGAGAATATTCTGGCTCTTCGCCAATCAATAGGGAAGCCGTTTGGATACAAAGATTATCCAATTCATTTGTCGTCGCGCCATCGTAAAGACCGCTGATAGCTTTAGTAGCAACACGCAATGGATCTACTTGAGTTAATCCTTGGCAGTTTCTGGTAACACGTTCAACGATCTTTGTCACGTCGACCGGTTCAAGTGTTCCATCTCTCTTCTTCACTCGCATAATGTGAGCTGTTGTTTCCAACATGATGTATCCCCTCTGCCTCGTTCCGCTGAGGCAAAAAAATCCCCGCTGGTTTCTTGCCCCTCGCAAAAATCCAGACGTGGTTAAATATAAAAATGTGCTTGAATTGGAGACTAAACAGCTGTCCTAGCTAAAGGTCGAGAGGTTAAAAAACCCCATGATCCCTCCCTGTCGTTGCCCTTTCATCTGACAAACTCTCTTTCGAGGTCCACTAGATCTAGGGGTTGTTTCCGGGTGCCTTGTCCATAAGGCGGGTATCGGTCTCAGTTCCAACTTTGAAGTTCTTTCAAATTAGTTGCAAGAATATTTTTTAAAATAACGCTAAGTTTTTTGTGACGTTGCCCATCATTTAAGCAGAAATCTCTTCTACTTGACTTCAATTCGTTGCGAACAAAAAGGGCAATGTCTTGTTATTTTACCTCTCAAAACCAAAGTCTAGTTCAAAAAGTCTGTTTTAAGCTGTTTTGAAAGGTATTTTCTCTGTAGTGATCTTACACGTTCTTAAATTGTGCAAAAACTAAGCATGTGGGACGGCAAGTGGACGAGATTTTTTCTGCAAAAAGCTTTGCGCTTCCAGGTCCGAGGGTGAATCGGCACGAAAAAGTTGGGATTGATAGGATTTTTGAGCCCGCAAATAGTCAATGATGTACTGGTGCGTGCCCATTTTATCCTTCGTCCATTCTGGCGCAACCAGTTCATCCCACCGAGAAGAATATGCGGCTAAGCGATGCAGAGCAAATTTGGGAGATAAGTGCTGCAAAAACAATTCAACACGACGGCAATAAGTATCCCGATCCATTGGCGTGAATTCCCCACGAAGATACATGCCTTCTAGCGGAGTGTTTTTTAGGACATGCATGTTGTGCAACTTCACGTTCGTGATCGGCAAAGTGTTTACAATCTCGGCCGTGCGAATAATGCGCTCATCGGTTTCGCCGGGATTTCCAAAGATCAGATGAATCCCTAAATCCACATCGGTAGTCTCAGCGATTTTGTGGATGGCTTCAATCGATGCTTCGGCCGTGTGTCCTCGACGCATAAATTCTAATTCATCATTAAAGAAGCTTTGCACGCCGAGCTCCACGGCCACGAAAGATTTTTCGTGATATTCTTGCCACATGTCTAAGACGGCCTTCGAGAGGCAGTCGGGCCTCGTGCCTAACGTAAAGCCTTTCACCCATGGATAAGACAGGGCCACATCAAAATTGTGGCGAAGGGCTGAAACCTTGGTGAAGGTATTGGTGTAGGCTTGGAAGTAAATAAGGAAAGCTTTGGCTTTATAGCGATCGCTGACTTGTTGATGATACTTTTCAATCTGCGCACGCAACTCCATGGACAGGCTTTCAGCGTTCGCGGCCGAACCCCACACATCACAGAACACACACGTCTGCATGCCTTTTAATCCACGGCGATTCGGACAGTCATCGACAACCGAAACGGGGATCTTGTAAACCTTCTCGCCGAAGAGTTTATTGTAGTGTTCACTGATTGTATGGTAGGGAAGTCCTAGCCAGCCTTTTTCCATGGCGCTTTTTATCGTTTTACATCGCAGGAAGTCAATCAAATGAAGTCTTGGGCTGAAATTGGATTTGAAATCGAAACCACAGCGGATGGAAGTCCCACTTTACGCCTCTTAGAGTCGGTAGATCCCACGAAATACCGAGGAGAGTCCATGCATCATTCCGGGGGCGCGTGGGCCGAGACCCTGCTTATTTACGGAAAAGGGGCCGCGCATGTCTTGGCGGTGCAAGATTCACCTCACTTTTTTGTTCTGGGTTTAGGGATGGGGTATATTGAGCTTGCGATTGCACGTGAAGCTCTTTTGGCAAAAAAAGAAATCGGTTTGATCACCAGTTATGAAGCGGTGCCAGAGTTGCGAAGCTATTTTTGGAATTGGCTTTATAATCATTCCGAAAATTTAGATGCGGATGTTTGGCAGACTTATGAATGGATGGCCAAGTCGGTGATCAGTGGGACTGATTTGAGTGTTGACGAATTGAAAATGAAATTACGTCCGCTCTTTGCGACGGAATCAGTCATTAATAGTGAGCTTACCTCCAATTTTGTCTTAAGCACTCAGTATCATGGGATCATGTATGATGCTTTTAGTTCCAAAACCAATCCACTCTTGTGGGAAGAAGAATTTCTCACTCGATTTTTAAGTGTCGCCGCCGCGCCGATTTCAATTTTCTCAACTTATGCTTGTCGCGTGAGTTTAAAATCGGCATTGCGAGCGACAGGTTTTGAAGCCTTGGTGCAGCGAGGATTTCAAGGTAAGCGCAACTCCACCTTAGGTCTTAAGGGTGTTGAAAAAAGATCTTGAAAAATGAGCGTATTAAACATTTACTAGATTAATGCGCTGGAACTTTCTGATTGCATACTCTCTGGGATTTTTTCTTGTCTTATACGAAGCTCAAGCTCGTACCGCTGTTGCTAATTCTGTGTATCCCGCGAAAATTGAACTGGTTACTTGGACGATTCCTTTAATGGTTGAGAGTAAGGATAAAGGTCTTTTTGTTGAACTGGTGCGTGAAATTGGTAAGCGGAATAAAAAAGACATCGGAGTTTCGGTGCAATCTGCGGGGCAAGCTTTGATGTCTTTTTCAAGCAGTAAGGTGCATGGATATTTTCCGGCACATATTATGTCGCTTTCAAAGAACATGATCGCGACGACGCCCTTTTATACTAAAAACGACTATGTGTTTTTTAGAAAAGACAAGCGTTTGACCAGTATTAAGGATCTTGAAGGTAAAAAGGTCGGTCTGACGTTTAGATATTTTTATGATCCCGAAATTTTAAATAATAAAAAAATCCGCGTGGAATATGCAGATGATGATTTTATTAATATGAAAAAATTGGGGGATGGTTTAATTGATGCTTTTGTTGTTGAGGAGCGTTCCGGAATAAAAGCGCTTCAAGAAAGCGGTTTTACTAATATCGAATTTGATAAAGCGAGTAAGCTATCTTCAAAGTCTATTCATTTTGCCTTTGAAAATTCAGCACAAGGAGCGGCTTTAAGAGATCTTTTTGATAAAACTTTAAATGAAATGAAAAAAGACGGTTCTTTAGATCGCCTTTTTGCCACTAAAAATTGAGGACTGATTTGTGAGCACCAAGGAGCAAGTTTACGGCTTATATAATAAAATAGGTGAATGGTTTGATTCCGAGCGCGCCCAAGATCTGCGCATGGAAAAAAAGCATTTAGATCGATTCCTGGCTCAAGTTAAAAAAGAAGGAAAAATTTTGGATTTAGGGTGTGGTTCGGGGAGACCGATCGCGTCCTATATTTTAAGCCAAGGTTTTAGTGTCAAAGGAATTGATGGCAGCCAAAAGATGATCGAGTTGGCTAAAAAGTATGTGCCTTCAATAAATCCGGAAGTGCAAGATATGCGCGATTTGAATCTTTCTGAAAAATTTGACGGAATTATCATGTGGCACAGCTCGTTTCATTTGCCTTATGATGACCAGCGAAAACTTCTGCCCAAGCTGGCGCAAGTTTTAAATCCTCAAGGAAGTTTATTATTTACTTCAGGCCCGGCCCACGGCGAAGCCTGGGGAGAAAACTATGGCGAAAATCTTTATCATGCGTCTTTATCTCAGCATGAGTATAGACAGATTTTAACCGATGCGGGATTTAGGGTGGTGGCGCTAGATGTAGAAGATAAATCCGCCGGCGGCGCCACCGTCTGGCTTTGTCGGCTGTAGCGCCCGCGCGAAATACCTACTCTTCGGCCAGCGCTTTAGGGGTAAATTTGTTTGCGCTCAAGCCTTGATCGATTTTTACATCAGACATAGTGATTTCTGTAGCACGCTTGTTCTGCACGTTCTTGATCGTGATCTTGCTGGCGCGCCATTTATTTGCCGCCACTTTCTTATGTCCGGTGATATCAATCACTTTTAAAAGTTTACCTTGTTTGTCATAGCATTCAGCCTTCATTGGTAAATAATCAGAAGCAGAAACATAGCTGACGACCTTAGAATAGTTTGCCGAAGTCCCAGAGACATCACTTTCCAGAACGAAATACTTTTTACCCTTGATTTCAATTTCTTTTTTCACCGCCGTTTGCGCGCCTTCACTGCGATTAAAATCAAAGTCTTCCGTCGAAAGTTCAGACCCCAAGATGCCACCCTGACCACTTTCGCCCGTTAAGCGGCGAGTTTGTTTAGACGAGGGGAGATAAATCCATTTTTCCTCTTGATCGCCTTTGAGGGTTGCTAACAAACCCGTGCCGTTAAGATCTTGGGGTTTCATCATGCGCACCATCATATAGTGTTCTTTTTTTGAAGGACTTAAGCGAGAAATACGCATCTGTCGTTCTTTACTAGAACCATCGGCCTCAATAATTTTCATTTTCACCGAGAACTGTTCATCCTTAGCGCTTAAGCGAGACGACATTTCCTGACCAACCTGTTGTGGGGTGGGCAACGCCGCATAGGCTGGGGTCGGTGAAAACGAAACGAAGATAGCCAATAATAGAGCCGATGTCGTTGCCATAATTCTCTCCTTTTTCCAAGTCACAGACGTTAACAGCCAAGGACAACTTTTTAGCAAGGTTGGTAAAAGAACAAGGTCACCTACCAGGCCCGCCAGCATCGAAAGTAACATGTAGAAACCAAAAATGCGATTCATAGCGAAGTAAGAGGCCATAAATACAGAAAATCCCGCTAGCAACGTCATGCTGGAAATCAAACAAGGGTTGCCCTCTCGCCACATGGTTTTTTCAATTTCAAGGTCCCGGGCCCCCGATCTTTTTTGAATCGAACGCAGCCGTTCTAAAAGATAAACCGTATTGTTAAACGCCAATCCTAACGCGATGGAAAAAATAATCGCCACACTGGGTTTGATCGGTGTTTCTGAAACGGCTAAAAAACCTAATAATGCCGCGGGTGGGACTAAATTGGGAATACAAGCCACCAAAGCCCAACGTAAAGAACGAAACACGACCATTAAAACCAAACAGATTGCGGCCATAGACTGCCAGAATCCAAAAATCAATTCGTGAGAAAGTTCGTTGTTAAGATGGTGAATCGTTGATCCCATCCCGGTGACTTCCACTTGCATATCAGGGAAGCGCGCGGAAGCCTGGGCGGTTATTTTCTTAACCAAAGCCTCTAACTCATTGCCGGGTAAGTCTTGTGTTCTTACGGAGACCCGAGTGTTGGAAGAGTCCGCATTTAAGAAATTCTTTAAAGGACTGTTGTCAGAAAGTGAATACAAAAAGAAAATCTCGGCTGTCGAGGATCGACTTGCGGGTAAGCGCGAGTGATGGATATTAGCCGCGGCGACTAAGTCGGGCAATGCGACGACGCTGCCCACGCCTTGATAGCCACGCAGATCCGTTGAAAGCTGATCAAGCTGGGCCAAGAGTTTTGGATCATTCCAAGCTTCATTCTTGCCTTTGATTTGGATATCTAGAGGAATCATCCCGCCTAGCTCCTTATCAATACGCTCGGTTGAAAGACGCACTTGGTGATTTGTGGGCAAGTCATCAAAAAGTCGAGCGGACCAAGAAAGACTTTGTCCTTTAAGGGCTAAGCCAGAACAAATCAAAATAATAAGAAAGGCCCATACTCCAGATCTGCGAAATAGGTATAGCGCCCAGCGTGCTTTTTTCCATGCCCACTCACGCGCGCGTGGCTCCGGCATAAAATGTAGCAAGGGGAAAATCATCAAGGTTGTTACGACCCAGCCTAAAATGATCGCGGCCGCTGCAGTCACTCCGTAATCGCGGATCAACGGAACTTTCACGGTGAGTAAAGCTAAAAAGCCAATCATCGTGGTGGTGGAGGCAAAAAGATTCGGTCCCAGTAAAGCTTTAAAAGTATAGTTCACCACTTCGGCATGACTTAAGTGAGGTTGATTTTTTCGTTCCTCGGTCACGCGTAACAAAGTGTGAATTAAAAGGGAGACCACATCCACGGTCGTTAAAATGGGAATCGTGCTGGATAAAACGGAAAACGGATATCCGGCTAAAGCCATTGCTGCGAGGACAAGAATATTGGCGCAAAGAATAATGATGAACGCCATAATAAGCGGAGACCAATTAGAAAAGATCAAAGCTAAAACGAGAAAACAAGCCACAAAGCCTAAAACCACAAAATTGCGAATCTCGGTCTTTAATAAAACACCGACGTCCGTTTGGACGGCCGGAGTTCCACCGATTTCAACTTGAGAGAAAGGCAAAGACGCTTTGGCCGTGACTTCCAAATTTTCGCGCAATTGAGAAAGTTCATGAGACTCTAATGATTGAATATTTACGATCACCGACGCGGTTTGCGCATCTTTTGAAATCAAGGTCGGGGAAATAAGGGGGTTGCTCAAGGTTTCTTGAGCCCACGCACTTGGCGGAAGGTTTTTAAGAACTGGACCAACGCTAAGTCCTTCGTTTTTATCTATCGCACCTTGGATGTTAGCCAAGCTCAGCGTGCCTTTCACGCCGGGAAAGTTTTTTAAAAGATCTGTGAGTCTTTCTAGTTTTTCGATCTTCTTTTTTTCAAACCAGGTCTCGCCTTCATTAGACAGTTTTGCTGTAATAATAAACGGCTGTGAATCAGCCAATTGAAAGATTTGTCGCGTGTTATCGTCTTTTTTCAGCAGCGGGTTATCTTGAGGAAGGAATTGCTTAAGGCTGTATTGAGTTTGCAACTTAGGCAGTACAAAAAGGCTCGCTAGAGTCAGAGCAAAAACAAATAATAGGCTAGAGATGGATATTCTTTTGACGAAATTTGAAATATTCATGCAGTTGTCTTCTTTCGGTGCTCTTAACGTTTAGTACTTTAGAAAAGTATCAACTAGCCGTAATCTAAAAACATGATGGGACAAACGATGACAAATCAAAGAAGTAATTTTACGAAACTCGTGTTGAGTGCGCTAGTGACTCTTTTATCTTCACACGGTTTTGCGAAATCGCAAATAAAAACTGAATATGAACTGGTCCTACCTAAACAGTTTCAGCAAAACTTGATCAACCAAAAGTGGACGAGTTTTGTGAATAAAGAATTCTCGAAAAACTGGCAATTTCCTAATCAAGTCGTCGTCGCACAAGGAGAAATCCCTGTCCAAATTAATGACATTTTTCTGCAAATCAAAACGCAATTAAAAAAGCCTGCGTTGCAAGATTCAAAAACCGCTTTAGAGCTTTCCTCAATGAATCTTCAAGCACTTCTTACGATTGGTGAAGTGAGCGTGGACCATATTGTAGAGCGTGAAGTCGGCGGCATCGTGGGCCGCTTTCGCCTGCAAGCTCAGTGTAAACAAGTGCAACTGCAAATGAAAGCGGGTGCGGGGGACTTCGCCGTTATTTTAACTCCAAATGTGGGTTCGTCGACCGCTGGTGGTGAAATTCAGTCGGTCCGTCTAGGCTGGGCACCCGATGCTTGGGTGGTGGCCTCGATGCAATGCGCGGGGGCTCAAGGTTTTGATGCGATCTTAAAAGAGGAAATTCAAAAGATGGCGCAAGACTCTGAAAGTTTTGTAGCTCCTCATAAAGAATTTTTACGTGCCTCAGTGCAAGCTGAACTTGATAAAGTGCAATTTGATTTTTCTGGCAGTAAGCAGCTCGTGATATCTCGCCCCGATATTAAGGTGACAATGACCGTGGATCAATTAAAAGATCTAGGTTCTAGTGGGGCTAAAGTCAGCGGTCATTTTTTGGTCGACTTTAATCGTGCGCCAAACAGTGACGTGAAGGTGCTTACGCTATCTGGTGAATCCAGCTCTAATGGTGGTTTGGCGTCATTAAGATTGCCCAAAGACTTTTTAAAAGAAGTGATGAAACGGGCTTACGCGCCGAACACATGGATGCATCAGTTTAACTCCGATAAAATTTCAGGCTTTGTGTCGTTGATGCGTTCGCGTTTTTTGCAGTTTTTCGTGTGGCCCGAATTGATGAAGTATCCTAAGACTTCGGTCTTTCGTTTTGATGTGTACTCAAATAAAAATTTAAACATCCAAGGTCAGGGTTTAAGTTATCAAATGCAAGGAAACATCTACACGCAAATGCAGTCCCCACAAAATGGCAAGCTGGCTCCATTTATGGATTTCACTGTGCCGATGAAGGCAAATATCAAACTGCAAGTGCAAAACGGTGTTGTGACGGCTGATTTAGGGACTCCGGCCTTAAGTTTGAATGCGCAGTGGAATCAGAATTATTTGGCTAAAAATCGTGTTTCAAAAAGTTTTTCATCAAGTACGATTCAGAGTCGCATTATTGAAGCGATCACGGGACAAAAGATTACAACTGTGTTGCCAAGTATTCCGGTGGCGGATGGTTTGGCCTTAAAAGTGAAGTCCGCGCGCGTGACGGGATCTCAAGATTTGGTTTTAGATCTTAGCAATTAAAAAGATCGCGACAGCGATAAAGAATAAGAGTCATTTTTTTCATAAACGCCTAAGGGATTTTGGGCGTCTCCTGAAATCAATCTTGCTGAAATATTCAAATTCCAAGCGTCACCAAGGCGGCGACCAATTCCAAATTCGCTGTAATTGCTATTATGGCGAGTTTCTAATAAGCCTAACAAAGAAGCCGACCACACCTCAGACCAAGACAGACGACCGCCTAACATCCATGAATCGCGAAAGATCTCGGTGGTAGAAAGATTTGAATCATTACTTTTTTCAGAAGAAATAAAGGACTTCTGTAAAACCGCAATGAGCATTCCGTCTGAACCAAATTGAAAATTCTTTTCCATCGCCAGCACCGTTTCTTGCATCCAGCCGGGCAAGTAAGAATCATCACCAATGCTTTGTTGGTAAGTGGCCGCCAGTTTAAACAGCAAATCCCATTGGTTTCTTACCATTGAAATAGCGCCTTGGCGCAGGCGATAGTTCTGGGTTTTTAAGAACACGTCTGGATCGACTGAAACCACGGTTTTTGGCGAGACTTGCACCACGCTGCCGGTAACTTGTGGTTTCACTAAAGGAAATGAAGCCACCCCGTCGTAATAGTAAAGGCCCAGATCAACAAAACCCCGCCATTGAATGCGGGCGGCAATATTGTTGTCTAAAGCGTCGTTCAAATTTTCGCGTGCACCAAAACGATAGCGAAGAGTTTCCGGCAAAAGTAAAACAATGTCGTTATCCGGAGTTTCCGGAATAAAAATTTCTCGAGGCAACCAGCGACTGTTTTCACCGGGCAATATGGCACCTTTGTTTTGCGGAATATAAATCAGATCATAATCCCAAGTTTCAAAACTTTGCGAATAGCTTAAAGACAAAGCTCCCATCTTTCGCGATTGTAAAGGGTCAAAGTATTGTTTGGAATTAACGATATCAATAGGGTTGTATCCATCGGTCACGCCCCAAGAATAAAGAGCGTAGCCGGCTTGTAAAGAGATCGTGTCACCTTTGTAGCGCAAATAGGCTTCGGTAAAATCAAAATAATTTCTTTCGCTTTCTGATTTATTGCCAGGGTCCGTAACATAATCAGGCTTCAAGTAGAATCTTATCGAATCTAAATAAGTCCACTTATAATTGGGCTGTAATTCCAGACGGAAATTTTCGTTATTCGTGTCTTCGCCATAATCTTGTGGAAAATAGCGTGCTTCCAATTTTGTATCGATGTGTAGGGCCCATTCGGTGGAGCGTTTGGCTTCAGCTTGAAAGGAAAATAAAAACAAAAGAAGATAAAAGCCGTACCTCATTGATGCACGGCAAATTTATTTACGTATTCAATGACCGAGCTTTTGAGTTCGTCGGTGATATCTAAAAATCTTAGACCCGCGTAACCATCAGCGCCAATGTAAACGGCTTCAAACATGCAATCAATGGTCACATAAAGATTTGGACTTGTCAGGGTCCCGCGAAATTGGCTGCCAATATGCATTCCTTGCGCATCGTTGATTCCAATCCCGCCTTCGCTGATAGAGATCACTCGGCAAGATTGCTCACCTTGAGGGATTTCAAAAGTCAAAGTACCCACGATCGGAACTCGAGGGTGAGAGCGCCGGCTGATTCCTAATTCTTCCACCAATCGAGGAATAGCGAACACTTCTTTCCAGGTATCGCCAGCCTCGGGGAAGACATCGATCGCACTTAAATCTGAAAAATTTTTAAGATAAGTGACAAGCTCGGCATAGCGCAGGGGTGTTTTTTCTTCGCCATGAACGCGGACGCGCCATAGACCTTGAGGTTTTTCGGGAGTAGGGCCGGAAGAACCCGTTACATGACCAGCTTCGCGTAAAGTCTGACGCCATTTTGCTGGTTGCATCCATTCGGAATGCCCGCGCCCCCAGACTTGCGGTTCTTTGGCTGAAGGTAAATGTTGTTCCACCTCGTCAGGTTCAAAGGGGCCGGTGGTTTGACCTTCGCTTAAAATGAACCAGATCTTGGACTGCGACATCATGCCTCCGGGGTGTCCGATAATTCTAGCTTGAGCTTTATTACAGCGAACTGTATACCCACTGTCTAGGAGAATTAAGAAAAATGAAATACATCATCTCGGGAACGGATCGACCGGGTTCCAATACATTAAAAATTTCGAAGTTCATTCAAAGCATCTACAAAGATCTGGGTGAAGATGTAGAGATTATGGATTTACAAGAACTAAAAAAACATCTTCATGGTGATTTGCTTTATGGAACTCCAAGCGAAGGAATCACTCCTTACTTGCAAAAAGTATTAAGCAGCGACGGACTGATCGTGGTGAGTCCGGAATACAACGGATCTATGCCTGGTATTTTAAAATACTTCATCGATCACATGAAGTTTCCAGATTCCTTCGAATACCGTCCGGTGTGTTTTGTGGGCTTGGGGATTATGTGGGGTGGTTTGCGTCCGGTGGAACACCTGCAAGGGGTCTTCGGGTATCGCAACGCCTTTATTTTTCCAGAGCGAGTGTTCTTAATGAATGTTCACAAAAGCGTAGACGCCGATGGCCAAGTCATCGATGCGACAGCGAAGAGCCTGCTTATTAAGCAAGCTCAGGGCTTTCAAAAGTTTACGCAAGCTTTGTCCGGGGCGGGACTTGATGCCAACTCCTTTATCGCAAAGAAGCTTCAGCTGGCGCCGAAATAGGGCGCAGCTTGAGCTGTGCGCTGACCTTTGTTTCGAAGTAAAAAAGACCGGCTAGGATGACGACGGCTAAGAACCACTTTGATTTAAAAATCGAATTCGGTTTCATGCCTCTAGGATCTCAAACAGCCCAAAAAGAAAGCAACTGAACTTCCTGTAATTTACCCCACGCGTCAACACTCTTGAGGCCTTGCTGACAAGGCCTGGGTTTTTCACTAAACTCAAGTCTTGTTCAAATGATAGCACCAGTTTAAAGAATTCCAGCTTGATAGGCAGGACGGTTTTTTATCGACAAGTCAGGACACAACCAACAAGGTAACACCCTATTAATGCTCTCTTTGGGGGCCTTGGGAGTGGTTTTCGGGGACATCGGTACCAGTCCTCTTTATGCTTTGAGAGAGTGTTTTGGTGAGTACGGTCTTGTTCCCAACGAATCAAATATCTTAGGAATTCTTTCTCTTATTTTCTGGACGATGATTATTGTTATCTGTGTAAAGTACATGGCCTTTGTCATGCGCGCGGATAATAAAGGCGAAGGTGGTATTCTTTCTTTGATGGCGCTCGCCGTGCGCAGTCAGGGCAGTAAAGATGGCACCAATCGCCGTTGGGCGATGACGATCTTAGGACTTTTTGGGGCCGCGGTCCTTTACGGCGATGGTGTTATCACGCCCGCCATTTCGGTCTTATCCGCCATGGAAGGTCTCACTTTAGTAGCACCTAAGTTTGAGCCTTTCATTATTCCGCTGACCATTTTTGTTATTAACGCGATTTTCTTGATGCAAAAATATGGGACGGGGAAAATAGGGATCGTCTTTGGACCCATCATATTGATTTGGTTCACGGTGCTGGGGGCTCTTGGGGTCCATGGCATGATTGAAAATCTGCATGTCTTTGAAGCTTTATTTCCCAGTCATGCGGTCGAGTTTTTCCTTAACAATGGATGGCATGGCTTTCTTGTATTGGGTTCGGTGGTGCTGGTAGTTACGGGCGGGGAAGCTCTTTATGCAGATATGGGACATTTCGGTAAACGACCGATTCGCTTGGCGTGGTTTTTTATCGCTCTTCCGGCTTTAGTATTAAATTATTTTGGACAAGGGGCTTTGCTTTTAAATCACCCTGAGGCTGTTTCTAATCCATTTTATCTTTTAGCTCCTAAATGGGCCCTGTTGCCGATGGTCTGTCTCTCGACGATGGCGACCGTGATTGCCTCTCAAGCCTTAATCTCTGGAGTTTTTTCCATCACTCGGCAGGCAATACAGTTGGGTTTTTGTCCGCGCATTGCCATTGTTCACACTTCCAGTCGAGAAATTGGTCAGATCTATGTGCCTGCCGTGAATTGGGCTCTTTTCATTGGAGTTGTCTGGCTGGTGCTAACGTTTAAAAGCTCTACCAACTTGGCCGCCGCTTACGGGATTGCCGTGACCGCGACCATGGTCATCACCACCATTCTTGCTTATGAAGTCGCCCGCCAAAAATGGAATTGGAGTTTGTTAAAGGCGTCCTCGATTTTCGGAACTTTTTTTGTTATTGATATGGCGTTTTTTTCGGCGAACGTTCGTAAGATCACACACGGTGGTTGGGTGCCGTTAGCGATTGGGGCGGTGATTTATCTGTTAATGACGACATGGCAAAAAGGTCGTCAGATTTTGTTCCGTCGTCTTAAAGAGCGCTCAATGCCGATTGAAGATTTCTGCTTAAAGCTTTTGCGCGAGCCTCCGTTTCGCGTACCAGGGACTGCGATATACATGACGGGGGATCCTTGGGGTGTGCCAGCACCGCTGTTGCATAATTTAAAGCACAATAAAGTTTTGCATCAGCGCGTGGCCATTTTAACAATTCAAACGCGTGAAGTTCCTTTTGTATCTAAGAAGGATCGCATATCAATTCAAGAAGTGATCCCGAATATGTACCGTATTCTGGCTTACTATGGGTTTATGGAAATCCCTAAGATGAAACATATCTTAGAGGCTTGTCGTCAGCGTGATATCAATTTCAGCGTCAGCGAGACGACTTTCGTTTTGGGACGTGAAACCATCATCGCTAGCAAAAATGGCCCGGCCCCTGAACGCGCCAACGAACCGCGTATGTTCCACTGGCGTGAACGACTGTTTGCGGTGATGTCTAAAAATGCAGAGCGACCCACGGCCTTTTTCCGCATCCCACCCAATCAAGTGATCGAAGTGGGAATTCAAGTCGAAATTTAGTTTTGGGTTGAGGGCTGTTTTTGCAAGAGTTTTTGGCGAACTTCATCTTCTAAAAGTTTTCGCAAAGCCTCTTTGGCATTTCGTCCGTCTTCATATCCCAGTTCAATCAAAGCCTTGCTGTAGGAAGAATCAAAAAGCAGAAAGCTTGAAATTTCCGAAACATCCTGAAGACTGCCGAGACCTTTTAACAAATAGCGAATCATCGGGGGTAGTTCCGTGGATTTTTTTGAAGCCAGCTCTGAAAGTTCTCGTGATGGCGAAATCCAAAGGGCATCAATCGGGCGCACCGTTAAATGTGGCGCTTTGATATCGCCAAGCTTAGCCAGATTTTCGTTAATTCTTTGCAGGCGTTCGATATCAATCTCCATCCCGTCCATCATCACGGCGTTAAGAAGAACATTCGCGATGCGACCCACCGAAGGAGGATCGCTAGGTCTCACCTCGGGAGCGGCATAGCACATGTCTTGTTTTTTTCGCACGCCGATAGCTATCAATCGATCTGAACCCAAATAGATAGCCGGACCGCAAGGCGATTGATTGCGGACACAGCCATCCCCAAAATATCGCGTATCAAGCGCCACCGGAGGAAACAAAATGGGAATCGCCGCGGATGCTAAAACGTGATCGGCCGTGATCTTTGCACTCTCGGCTCGGCGACGAACTCGGCGCCAAGGGCTTATGCCGTTATGAGACTGCAGGAATGTCACGGTGGCGCTGCTATGATAATCCATCGCTGTCACCCCCAAGGCTTGAAACATTCCGGCAGAGATATTCTTGTCGATATTACTAAAATCACAATGTTTCTCTAAAAAACTTTTTAAAGGAGCCGTGTCTAACAGCGAGCGATGGGGTGATTTTTTAACGAGTCCCCCCAAGGAAAGATCAAACATCCACTGCAGGCCTCCCATAGAAAGTGAAACCACATCACTGATATAAACTTGCTCGGTTTGGACGTTGGACCAAAGATGTTCTAAATTCTTAGTTGCCTGAATAAAACTTCCTTCAGGGGACGAACAAATAAAAGCGGCATTGATAGCGCCGGCACTCAAACCTGTATAGTAGCTGATCGGATTGTCGATTTGCATTTCTTGGCAAAGTTCGCCAATGGCAGCTAAAACGCCAGCTTGATAAGCCGCGCGAGCTCCTCCTCCAGATAAGACAAGACCAAGGGACATAGAATCTCCTTTAGGCTTTATAAGCATAGTAAGATCCTGCACACAGATCAAAGTTTAATTCTGCATGTCGAAGCTTGCGCTATGAAGCGTGTTAAGAAATAGTTTTTATGGTTGATCGTTTGCAAAAAAACGCGAAGATGAGACATCTTTGAAGGAGAAATCAAAATGATGAAGTACGTATTAAGCGCGCTATTAACGGTAGCAGCTTCGGCAGCAATGGCTGATGTTTATAAAATCGATGCTCAAGCAAGTAAAATTGCTTGGAAGGGCACTAAGAAAATGGGAAGTGCTCATAATGGTCACATTGCCGTTAAAGAAGGCGAAGTCACCACGGATAAGAAAAATCAAATCACCGCGGGAACTGTTGTAGTTGATATGACAACGATCACAAATGAGGATTTGAAAGACAGTGCTGATTACCAAAAGAAATTGGTTGGTCATCTTTCTAGCGAAGATTTTTTTAACGTATCAAAATACCCAACATCGACCTTCAAAATCACAAGTGTAAAACCAGGCAAAGCCAAAGACGAAGTGATCGTAAAAGGTGATTTAACGATGATCGGTGGCACTCACCCGGTTGAATTTCCAGCGACGGTGAAAGTAGACAAAAACACAATCACCGGCACCGGCAAAGTTGAAGTTGATCGCACAAAATGGGGTCTGAAATACGGCTCTGGCAACTTCTTTAAAGAACTTGCGGGCGATAAAATCATCAATGACAAGTTTGAACTTGAATTGAATCTAGTCGCTAAAAAATAGTTTTGATTAAGAACTTTTTTATAAGACCCCGCCTTAAAAGCGGGGTTTTTTATTTTTCAAGACTGTTCAATGTTTTCGCTATCTGGTTCTAAAAATGTCACCGCCGTGGCGTGGTGGATTTAGCGTCCCTTGTCTCAGAATGAGAATCGCTAAATGATTCCATGATTTAGGCCCATCTGCTGTCTGGCCAAGACCTTGCATTATAGCCTCGTGTAGATCTTTTATTTATGGAGGCTTTGTTATGAAATCATTTAAACCATTTACCGCAGTTCTTATCGCTGCTTTGGCTTTATCAGCTTGCGCGAAGAAAGATTCTGATTTCGCTGCAAAGTACAAAACCAACAAGATGGGTGCGGAAGCGACGAACGTTGAAGAAACGGCGGCCGCTGACCAAGTTGCTCTTGGTGAAGGTATTGATATCGATATCGTCAAGATTGATAGAGCCCTTAACGGTTCTGAAAAAGTCATGACTTCCGTGGTTGCTATTAATAATTATCAATTTTCCCTCACCACACGCCACGCGGCTTTGGAACTAAGAACGGGCACGATGAATGTGGGTAATAACGTCAGAATTGATGCGGCGGCCGTATGCGCCAATGCGAACTGCACGGCTTATTACGTTTTAGTGAATGCATATAAAGACAATAAGTTGGTGATCCAAGAAGGCGTTCGCAAATATTTTGAGGTGTCCACGACAAGTCTAGATCGTTACGCAAAACTAAAAGCAGAAAGAGCTTTGCCGTTGGTTCGTGCGAACGCATGGACAAGTGCTGACATGTATGATGGAACAGTCATGGTCGGATACCTGAACGGCAACGCCACTTCAGGCACCTATATCAAGTAGTTTTCAACGAGGAGCCGGTGTAAAAAGTACACCGGTTCCTAGGCTCCCTTCCTATGCTCTGCTATCGCGCGGCGCAAATTTACTAAAAATTATTCCCAAATCGAATATAAGCTAGATTAAAACAAGATTTCGTCAGGAATTGGTGTTGATACGCAACCAAAGTCGTGGCACCTTACTTGCTCATTACGTCCAGGCAGGCCCAAATTGGGACTACTGAATGTAAATGACTCATGGTCTCAAAAAAGCGAGCCGTGATTATGAAATTTTGAATTTAATTTTGGGGATTTTTTAAACAAAAAACGAAAGGGAAAACAGTGAAACAACAAGTTCTATTATCACTGATTTTGGCGGGGTCTTTGGTTACTACAGCGGCACACGCGCAAGAAGAAAACCAAAACGCAAACACAAGCACAGTAAAAGTATCAGACGTGCAAAAGTCTGAAGAAAAAGTTGGGGGCGACCTTGACGAAGAGATCACGAACGCAAAAATGCGTGCGGAATCTGGTTCTAAATCTCTTTGGTCTGTCTCTGCTGACCTAGTTTATAACGGTGGCAGCCTTGAAGATCCAATGGGTAAAGTACGTCCTAACTACGCCGGCGTAGCAAGCAAAGATTCAAGCACAGTATTCGCAGCAGACGTTGCAGTTGCTTATCGTTTGTCTAAGCGTGATTCAGTTCGTTTGGGTACGGGCGTGTCTATCTTGACTCCGCTTCATAACTCTATCGAAGAAACTACAAACCAAAACAGCGCAAGAAAAGCCTACGTATCGAATCCATACGCTTCTTGGTCACGTTCTTTCCGCGCAATGGGCTTGCAACAAAACGTAAGTGCTTCTGGCAGCTGGGAAACTCGTCCCGCGTACACTGAAGCAAACTATGTTGCTTCTACAAGCTTCGGTTGGACTATCTTGGGTGAAATCCCAAATACAAACTGGCAACCAGGTATCGCAGTCACTCTTGACTACGGTTTCTTCGGTGACGGCCCTAACTCTGATGACACACTTTCTAATGTAGAAGGTGGCCGTACAGACTACACTTTGGGTGTATACCCATTCGTAGAGTATGCATTCAACGATACTTATTCTTTCAGAACGGTATTCCGTCCAGCGACTTTCGATCACTATCGTGACGATGCTGCTGACTCTTTCTATCACAATATGTGGACTCAATCAGTAGGTCTTGGTATCGCGGTTGCTCGTGATTTCTACTTGTACCCGAACTTCCAATTCGCTCCTGAGTACATGAAAGCGGACACTACCAACGTAGGTGTTAACGCGACTATCAACGTATTCTAATTTCTTACGAAATTAAGAAACGAAAAAGCCCACGCAAAAACGTGGGCTTTTTTATTTTTAAATTCAGAGCGATCTTACTTAGATCTTTTCAAGTTCGCGCGGATATCATAAAAGATCGCGCCATCAGAAACTCTAGACCAAACTTCGTGGTATTCGCCGGTCGCGGCGTTAAGATCGGTGCTAACTTTAATATTATCTCCGGCCAGCTCTTCAGTTTTAATTCCGTTCTCACTCCAAGAGCCTGCCATTTCGCCTTCTAAAAGAAGCTCAGAGCCATTTTTTTGCCACATCAAGGGGTCAGAGTGCATGGTTAAAACATCGCATTGCAATTGGCCTTTATGGCGGCGCACGTGAGTTTGGTTTTCTTCAAAGCGGATCGTCAATAAGCAAGGTATAGAAGAGCCGTCATAAGTCCAAGACCCGTAACCTTGCCACAGGCCTGTGACGTCCGCCTGAGCCGCGGTGAAAGCTGTCGAAAGGGCGACAGCGCAACCAATCAAAGTCTGACGAAATGATAAAAGCATAAAAGCCTCCTTAAAGCGGTGTACTTTTTCGTACTACTTAAAAAGGCTAAGTGAGGACATTGAGGCTGTCATGAGTTTTAAAACCGACGACGAGGCTAGTTTTAACGTCCCGCCGTTGAGATCTGTGGAAGCAACGGAAGTGGGTCAATGGGCCCACGGTTTTTACGAACTTCAAAGTGCAAATGGACGCCCGTCGCGCGGCCGGTGCGGCCCATGGCGCCGATCACTTCGCCTTGGCGAACTTTCTGTCCTTCAGCAACAAGGATTTTATCAAAGTGGGCATATAAAGTGGCAAAGCCATTTCCGGATTCAATCAAAACCATTTTGCCGTAACCACGAAACTCGCGACCCGCATAGATGACGGTACCGGCTTGCGAAGCTAAAATCGGCGTTCCTTTCGGAGCCGCTAAGTCGATGCCCAAATGAGGACGGCGTTTTTTAGGTAAAAACCCACGCGTCATGCGCGCCCGGTCTACCGGCCAATCAAAGGTCATCATTTCTTCTTGGATCACGGCGGGGTTGCTGTCATAAGCGACAGAACGTTTTGCGGTGGCTCCCGTCGAGGTGTATTCACGCGAAAGGGGAGTATGATAGGTCGCACAGGAACCTAAAATCCCTACTAAAAAAATACTTCCGGCAATGCGTGCAAACGTTGTCCATCCTGCTGTCATGCTTTGATTATACTTAATAAGCCCTCGAATCCAAAGTGTTAAATTCAAATCGAGGGCTT
Source organism: Bdellovibrio bacteriovorus (assembly GCF_001592735.1). Taxonomy (NCBI): domain Bacteria; kingdom Pseudomonadati; phylum Bdellovibrionota; class Bdellovibrionia; order Bdellovibrionales; family Pseudobdellovibrionaceae; genus Bdellovibrio; species Bdellovibrio bacteriovorus. Next base: position 336,074 of record NZ_LUKE01000003.1, on the reverse strand, counting down.
AAAAATACGACATATTAGAGACGAATTCTGGTCTTACTTTTGGCCAGAATTCGTCTGCTTAATACAGAGGAAAGCCTTTACATAATTGTTTTACGTCCTCGTGGATTTTGCCTTTTAAAGCAGCATCTTCAGGGTTCGTTAGAACTTGTGAAATCCATTTGGCAATTTGCTTCATTTCTGTCGGACCCATCCCGCGAGTTGTCAATGCAGGTGTCCCAATACGTACACCGCTTGTCACAAATGGCGAACGCTTTTCATTGGGAACGGTGTTTTTATTCACGGTGATGCCGGCTTCATCAAGGGAAGTCTCAGCAAGTTTGCCAGTGATTTCGCGATCACTTAAATCAACCAAAATCAAATGGTTGTCGGTACCACCCGTGACAAGTTTAAATCCCAAAGACAGCATCTCTTCTGCTAAAACCTTGGCATTCTTAATCACGTTTTCGCTGTATTTTTTAAATTCCGGTTTTAAAGCCTCGCCGAAAGCCACGGCCTTGCCCGCGATCACGTGTTCAAGAGGTCCCCCTTGAATGCCCGGGAAAATGCGCGAGTTCATGACTTTGGCTTTTTCCTCTGAATTTGTCAGAATCATCCCGCCACGAGGACCACGTAATGTTTTGTGAGTGGTTGTGGTGATGTAATCGGCTAAGCCCGCCGGTGACGGATGATGTCCCGTCGCAACAAGGCCCGCAAAGTGAGCCATGTCGACAAGCAGTTGCGCGCCGACTTCATCCGCGATTTCTTTAAACTTGGCAAAATCCAAAGTGCGCGGGTAAGCGCTGTAGCCAGCAATAATTAGCGAAGGCTTGGTTTCTTTGGCCGTGGCGCGGATGGTGTCGTAATTAATGCGACCTGTTTCTGTATCCAGTTTATAAGAAGCCGCTTTAAATAGCATGCCGCTAAAATTCACTGGCGAGCCGTGAGTTAAATGTCCCCCGTGAGAAAGGTCCATACCCAAGATAGTGTCGCCCGCTTTGCAAGCTGCGAGGTAGACGGCCATATTTGCTTGCGAACCAGAATGGGGCTGAACGTTGGCGTAATGAACATTGAATAGTTTTTTAGCGCGTTCAATGGCCAAGGTTTCAACCGTGTCTACGTTCACGCAGCCGCCGTAATAACGTTTGTTCGGGTAACCTTCGGCGTATTTGTTTGTTAAAATGGAACCTTGAGCTTCCATCACCGCACGTGATGTGTAGTTTTCAGAAGCGATCATTTCTAGACCGTATTGTTGTCTCTGGGACTCTTTTTGAATCGCGGTGAAAATTTCAGAATCGACTTCGGATAACGGTAAAGACGTAGAATGCATAAATACTCCTAAGCGTGGATGCTTGGTGCGGGTTCTTAGAAGTATTCCTTTAAATGTTTAAAAAGCGAAGTCTCAACAACCAGTGTCGTTTGAAAGTTTATTCACTCTATTCTGATGGCGGCCGCCTTCGAATTTTGTTTCAAGAAATACTTTAAGTATTTTTAAAGCCGCATCAGGCGGAACAAATCTTTGTCCCAGGCACAGGATGTTGGCGTTGTTGTGTTGGCGAGACAGTCTGGCGATGTCTTCATTCCAGCAAAGTGCTGCACGAACATTCGAAAAGCGATTTGCTCTGATGGCCATACCTTGGCCCGAGCCACAGATAAGAAGACCTAGAGCTTTTCCGTCTAAAGGGTCAATGATGTTGTGTTTTTTATTGGAAAGTTCTTCTTCCGTGATCTTTTCACAGACTTTATTGGCGTAATCAGGATAATCGGTCGAGTCAGGGGAGTGAGTGCCCATGTCTTGCCAGTCGATGTCTGGCAGAGCTGCCATCACTTTAAGTTTTAATTCCAACCCAGCGTGATCGCAACCGACATAGATTCTCATTCTTTTTATCCCTTAATATATTTTGAAAAGATCATACTGGCGTTTGTGCCGCCGAAACCGAAACTGTTGTTTAAAACGTTATCGATTTTTCCTTCACGCATTTTGTGAGGAACATAGTCCAAGTCACAATCTTCACTTGGATTTTCTAAGTTGATTGTTGGCGGAACTTTTTGATCGCGAATTGCCATCACGCAAAATGCCGATTCGATTGCTCCGGCCGCACCCAAAGCGTGACCTGTCATTGATTTCGTACTAGAAACCCAGACTTTTTTCGCGGCATCACCCATAAGGCGTTTGATGGCCATTGATTCAAGTCCGTCACCCACCGGCGTGCTTGTTCCGTGAGCATTGATATAATTAATTTCTGAAGCTTGAAGACCAGAGTCTTTCAACGCCATGGCCATCGCTTGATATCCGCCGGCACCTTCGGGCGCAGGAGATGTCATGTGATAGGCATCGGAAGAAACACCATAACCTGTGACTTCGCATAAGATTTTAGCGCCACGCTTTTCAGCATGTTCTAAAGATTCTAAGACAAGAACCGCAGCCCCTTCACCTAAGACAAAACCATCACGGTCTTTATCCCAAGGACGGCTGGCTTTTTCGGGAGCCTCGTTGCGAGTTGAAAGGGCGCGCATCGCTGCAAAACCACCCACGGCAAGTCCGCAGATCGTGCTTTCAGCACCTCCAGCTAACATCACATCCGTGTCGCCATCGCGAATATAGCGAACAGCATCACCGATCGAGTGAACACCCGAAGCGCAAGCCGATGTAACAGAATAATTGGGGCCTTTAAGTCCTAAAGAAATAGTGACTTGTCCTGCTGCCAAGTTGGTGATGACAGAAGGGATGAAGAACGGGCTGATACGACCAGGTCCACGCTCTTTCATTTTGATCGAGGTCTCTTCGATATTTGAAAGACCGCCGATACCAACGCCGATAATAACTCCCGTTTGGTTTTTCACTTCATCGGTCAGCTCCAATTTGGCCATATCAATAGCCATTTTTGAAGCTGCGATGGAATAGTGAATGAACTCGTCCATCTTCTTTTGCTCTTTTTTCTCGATGTATTGATCGGCTTGAAAGCCTTTCACTTCACCAGCAAAAGTCACATCAAATCCTGTCGTGTCAAATTTCGTGATCTTCGCGATCCCGGATTTTCCAGCTAGGGCATTTTGCCAGCTCTCCTCGATAGAATTACCAAGGGGAGTGACGGCGCCCACGCCAGTGACAACAACTCTTCTTTGAGGTTTAGACGGACGTTCAAAGCGGGAGGTCATAAAGCCTACGCTTTACCTTTTTTTTCTAGGTAAGAAGCAACGTCTTGAACAGTTTTAAGCTTTTCAGCGTCTTCGTCTGGGATTTCAAGATCGAACTCTTCTTCCATAGCCATGACTAGCTCAACGATATCAAGGCTGTCTGCGCCTAGATCGTCGATGAAAGAAGCTTCCGCTTTAACTTTATCTGGATCTACGCCAAGTTGTTCAACGATAATATCTTTAACTTTTGGGTGAATTGCCATGTGGCCTCCTAATTCATTCATCATAATTCAAATCTCCTGCAATTTTAAAAACTAATTCATATGCATACCACCGTTCACATCTAGCGTGTGACCAGTGATATATTTAGATTCATCACTCAATAAAAATCTTACGGCCTGCGCAACATCCTGTCCTTCGCCGATTTTAGCTAATGGAATGCGCTCCATCATTTTAGCCTTCACGTCTTCTGAAAGCACCTCGGTCATCTCTGTGCCGATAAAGCCAGGTGCCACGTTATTCACGCGCACGTTGCGAGAAGCCAGTTCTAAAGCCACTGACTTTGCAAACGCAATAGTCCCAGCTTTCGAAGCCGCGTAGTTTGCTTGTCCCGCATTTCCAGTTTCACCGATAATAGAAGTAATATTAACAATCGAACCTTTGCGCGCTTTCATCATAGGTTTGGTGAAAGCTTTGGTAACCAAGAAGGTCCCGCGCAAGTTGGTGTTGATCACAGAATCAAAATCTTCGGCTTTCATGCGAATTAAAAGTTGATCCTTAGTGATCCCGGCATTATTCACAACACCGTCAATGTCAGGCCATTTTTCTAAGATATGATCCACGGCTTCGTTTACGGAAGCTTCGTTGGCAATATCCATCTTAATATAAAAATGACCTTCGCCACTGAGTTGGTGAGCGACCTGTTGAGCGGATTCTTCGCGAGACGAGTAAGTAAACGCCACTTGAGCACCTTCATCGGCCAGCAACTTCACAATAGAAGCACCAATGCCACGGCTTCCGCCAGTGACTACGATCTTTTTGCCTTGAAGAGACTTATTTGCCATTAGGGTTCCTTACTGTTTCCTTTTCAGCACACTGTGGCTGAACTTGAATTAAAGCTCAAGAAATTTTCAATGACTCGAAGCCTTCAAAAAATCTTCAATGGTTTTAATATCTTCCATGCTAGTTGTTGTGAAGACTTTGAAAAATTCACCGTCGATCTTTTTAAGCAAGCCCTGAACGACTTTCCCGGCGCCACACTCAATAATTTGCGAATGACCTTGGCTCTTTAAAACTTCCATACTTTGCGTCCAACGCACCGGAGCAGAAACCTGACGAATCAAGTTTTCACGCAAAACAGAACCGTCGGTTTCAAGTTTGGCGTGGAAGTTTTGAACAATAGGGAAGGCAGCCGTTTTAAACTCCATCGCGGTCAAGACTTCGCGCATTTTGTCTTCTGCAGGCTTCATCATTTCACAGTGAAATGGAGCGGAAACCGACAGAGGAATCATTTTTGCGCGTTTCGGAGCATCCGCTCCCCAGACAGCTTCAGGTTTAAAGTTATCTTTCATCCAGTTGATCGCATTTTGTGATCCAGAGATCACAATTTGACCCGGAGAATTGAAGTTAGCTGCAGACAACGGACCCGCGCCAGAATTTTTAACAACCCATTGGCAAAGCGTTTCTACTTGATCCGGTTCAAGTCCTAACATCGCCACCATTCCGCCTTTACCGACAGGAACAGCTGATTGCATGGCTTGGCCACGCGTGCGTACGGCGCGCATGGATTCATCAAAGCGAGTTACGCCTGCGGCGACTAATGCTGCATATTCACCAATCGAGTGACCGGCTGCTGATTGAACCTTGATATTGAATTCTTTATTCAGAACTCTTTGCGTCGCTGTAGAAACAAGCAACAGTGCAGGTTGAGTATTTTCCGTCAAGGCAAGATCAGCTTCGCTGCCTTCAAAGCACAGCTTTTTCATATCTTGTTTTAAGGCCTCAGATCCTTCTTCGAAAGTTTCTTTGGCGATACCAAAATTATCGAATAAAAACCGGCCCATGCCAGGTTGTTGGCTGCCTTGTCCAGGGAATGCGAGTGTAAACATATTTTAATACCTCATTAAAAGGCTGCCGGAAGTTAAACCAGCACCAAAGGCCGTCAGCAAAATAGTCTGACCACGTTTGATTTTTCCAGTTTTAACAGCCCAATCGAAGGCAAGTGGAATCGAAGCTGCAGAGGTGTTGCCAGTCTCTTGCACATAAACAATCACGCGTTCCATGGGGAAATCGAATTGTCCCGCGACGGCTTCAATGATTCGTTTATTGGCTTGGTGTGGAACAACCCAGTCCACTTGGTCCATAGATAAATTATTTGCCGCTAAGGCCTCTTCACAGCATTGAGCCATTGTGCGGACAGCATTTTTGAAAATCTCACGGCCCTTCATGGTCATGTAATTCAAACCTTTTTCAACGGCTTCATGAGATTGCGGAATACGGCTTCCACCCGCTGGTAAAGTCAAAAGCTCCGTCAGATCGCCATCGGCATGAAGGTGTGAGCTTTCAATAATTTGAGTGTCGCCCGGATTGGCGCGAGTAACAATCCATGCTCCGGCGCCATCGCCAAAAAGGATGCATGTTTCGCGATCTTTGTAGTTCATGTAACGGCTTAAAACTTCAGCCCCACATACAAGGATATTTTTATACATGCCAGTGCGAATGAATTGATCGGCGATAGAAAGACCGTACAAAAAGCCCGAACAAGCGGCATTGACGTCAAAAGCAAAAACCTTCCGAGCGCCCAATTTACTTTGTAAGTAACAAGCGGTGGAAGGCATTGGGTGATCCCCTGTGACGGTTCCCACGATAATCATATCAATGTCGTTAACGGTGATTTTAGCATCTTCAATGGCTCTTAAAGATGCTTGTAAACAGAGGTCTGAGGTGGCTTGGTCGGGAGCGGCGATATGGCGACGCTCAATACCTGTTCGTTCTACGATCCATGAATCGGAAGTCTCGACCATCTTTTCCAAGTCAAAGTTCGAAAGAACTTTTTCTGGAAGATACGAGCCAATCCCTGCAACTCGAGAGCGAAACATCCCTGCCATAGCCTCAACCTGTCTGTTAGATGTATTCAAGCAGCAGCTTATTTCGCTGCGCTGATTTGTTTGCCTTTGTAGTAAAGAGCGCCGTCTGCACCTTTAGATGCGCGGTGTGGACGAACTAATTCGCCAGTCTTTTTTTCTACAGCAACAGCTGGGGCAGTCAAGCCGTCGTGTGAACGGCGCATATCACGTTTAGAACGAGATGTTTTCTTCTTAGGAGTTGGCATTTCAAACCTCTTTATAGCAATTTGCAGGGACGTTTTTTAGTGACTTTCGTCTTCTGCAGAGTTCAATTTTAATCAAAGCACGTAAAATTAACTAAAGTCTGATAAAAATCAACACTTTAATTGATTTTTAAATTCTTAAGAGCCGCAAAAGGACTCTCTGGCTTTTCCAGCGGAATATCTTTATTCACGCTAAAGCCCTGTCCGCCTTCGGGATTTTCATAAATTCGGCACTCAACGCTGCCATCTTGTGGATGTGCCACATTAAAAGGCGCAGCAAGAGCGATCACTTCATGTAAGTATTCCCCAAGATCAAACTCGGTTCCCTCGTATTCGGTCATTTCTGGACCATCCACAGGAAGATCGCTCACGTGATTGACGTGGCTATAGCGGCTATTGCGAGGTTGATCCATTTTTGGAAGTAAGAATTCATGGAATTTGGCGTTCACTTGGAACTGAAAGTCCGCCCCACAGCGAGAGCAAATCTCAGGAGTTTGGGTTTTAATCCAACCCTTCATCTCAAAATCACGGCTATTGAGTGGGCGAATAGTAAATTCTGTGGTGTAAGCCGCGCCTTTAATAAGATCGTCTAAACAAGGAGTTAGCTCTTTTTCAGAGCGGTCAAACTTGTATTCGCGCCCTTGTTCGGGGATTTCATTTAAATTGATTTTCATAGTTTTACCCTTGGGAAAAGACCGTCATGTCTATCCGATTTGGGGCACCAGGTCAAGGGGTGGAAACAGGTGTTCATGAATTGGTCGCCTGTGCAGCCTTATTGGCTTCAGAGGGTATTTGAAGCTCTCAAAACCGTTTTAAAGGGGGGAGGGAGGGTTCGATCTTTGCCTAAAATTATTAAGGTGGAGAAGACTCATGTTTAACGGTTTAAGAAAATCAAAGTTTTTGGCTTTAGGAATGGCCTTAAGCTTTTTTGGGATGGATATGGCTCACGGCCTAGCGCCGCGCTGTCAGTCTATCTTTGCAACTTCGACCGTTCGAGAAGCCTTGCGAGATCCATCGGTCCAGCAGCATGTGAATTGGTTTAATAAAAGCCAAGCACGCAGTTTTGAAAAGCGACTGGTAAAACTGGCTCGCTATGAAAACTTGTCTGAAGTTCAAATTGCAAAACTCAGTCGCCAGATTGTGTCTTTATCAGAGGCCCATTCGCTGCAAATAAAAAATCTTTTAACATTAAACATTCATGCCGCCCGCAGAGCGCAAGTATTAGGGGAAGTTTCTTCGCGCGCCTTTTTAAAAGATCTAAAATCTTTGTTAGAGTCAAATGGACTATTAAGAGATCCTTCGCGTGTTGAAAAATATCTTCAAACATTTTCTGAGCCTTCAAATTTGCGATCTGTGTCTATGTGGGGTGGCGCACACATGGCGATGAATATCGCAAGTCTTGCTACTTTGGGGCGTCCTGTATTTCTGCCCACCTATTTACCGGGCCTTAAAAGGAAATTTACCGCTGAAGAAATTCAGCGCCTGACTTTAGACCCCCAAAGTCTTCCCAAGGATGTGCTAAAAAAAGTGGATTCGAATCTTGCTTACACTGTGGGCGTAAAGGTTTTTAACGCCGCTCTGGTCATCATATTTATAGAGTATCTGTTTTTTCAGATGCCGGAAGAATTAAATAAAGCAAAGGTCGAGGGCTTAAGCAGTCAACTGGATGCAACGAATCTGGCACTGGTGGATATCCTAACTGAGGCCAACAACGAACTCATCATACAGCATGAAGAGCGACTGCGAGATCCCACGTTGACTGAAAGCGAAAAGGATCTTTCGTTAAATGAAATTAAAACACTTAAAGAACAAAATATCGAATTTAAGGAAATGATTAACTAAAAAGGAATAAACCATGAAAATGAGAAAAAGCGTTTTATCCGCATTGATCCTTTGCATGACCATGCAAGCCGCGGCCCCCGCATTTGCAAAATCAGAAGGCCCGAGAGATCTTTCGCGAATCTTTAGCGGGCTTTCTGATGAGCAAACAGCTGAATCATTAAGTACATTAACCCTAGACGAAAAGAATGCGCTCTTATCCACTTTAGAAAAGATGCTTGAAGAGGATGCGATCCGCCTGGCTTATGCACAGGAGAACTTAAAAGAAGAGGAAAAAGTCTATATTCCTTTGGCGGCGGGAACGACGATCGCCCTAGGTACTAGTGTGCTCAGTTACTTACTATCACGTTTAATTCAGGGGCATAGTTATCGCGCTGGCGAAATCGCTGTTAACGTGAGTCTGGCGGCGTTTCTTGTGGCGGTAACCGTCGGTTCGTTTGCTAAGCATGAACGCAAAGGCTACGTTGTCACCCGCGATCAGGTTGATAAGCTTTTAAAGAAAATTAATAAGCAAAGACTTCTGGTGGCCGCGGTTAAAGAGAAATTATCTGTTCTTTAATATTTTGTTACTAACTTAGCGGAAGTAGCTCTCCGCTGAGTTAGGTTTGTTTTTAATGAGCTTCAGTTCAAAAATCTGCTGAGATAAAGCTTCCCAACGTTCTTTGGTCATCGATCCCAAAGCTTCATTCTTTGTCGTTATGATCAAATCTTTTTGCAGACTCGCGCCTTTTTGAAAGGTTTCAAAATCCAAAGCTTTGTTGATTTGCGCCATATGTTTGTTTGTCGCCTCAGGACTGTTTAAGTAGGCTTGCCACCCATTGCGAGTGCCTTGAATTAATTTTTTAACTAACTCGGGCTTTTCTTTAAGTGTTTTTTCAGTTGTGGCAAGGATCACCAGGTACGGATTAAAACCTTCGTCGGCGATAATAAAGTTTTTGGTCTTTGCGCCTGCTCTTTCAGCTGATACCGGCTCGGTACTTATGAATCCTTGCTGAGAAAATGTCTTATCGTTCACGAAGTTGCCGACGCCGCCCAGGTAAGGAACGATCTTCGCTTTGGGTTTGCCCCATTTGTTCAGTAAAAATTTGTAATAGGGAAGGCCCGACTGCATTGAAAGAATACCTTCGGACGTCCACACATCTTTAAGGCTTTTAAAATTACGTTCCGCGTGAGTCATAATGATGTATGGAGATTTTTGGTAGGTCGCAAATAAGGCAATGACCTTGTTATTTTTGTTTCTATCTTGAGAAATGATGATTTCATCAGCACTGACGATGGCAAAATCAAGTTTTCCGCTCGCAAGCATTTGTATGGTCGGAGTTCCGCTGCCGCCTTCTTGAATTTTTACATCCAACCCTTGATCTCTGTAATGGTTTAAAATCTGACCTGCGTAAAAGCCACCGAACTCGGGCTCGGCTTTCCAATTAAGAGCAAGAGTGACAGGTGTGAAAGTGGGCACAGCTGCTTTAGCGAAATTTAATAATCCACACGAAAGAAGAACCGCGAAAATGACGTTTAAAAATTTCATCTTATATTTCCTCTGTAAAAGTCCATGGACGCAACTTGAGCAATGACGCTCTTATTAAAGCCAATGAGCCCATTAAAATAAGTCCCATTAAAGATAATAGCAATAAAGCCGCAAAGACAATGTCCACGCGCTGTTGGGTGCGTGCTGAATCAATCAACGCCCCTAATCCGCCCCCAGCCACAAACTCTCCGGCAACAGCACCAATGATGGCTAGGCCTGCTGAAACTTTAAGTCCGGCGTAAATTGAATTAAATGCCGAAGGCAGTTTTAGATGCCACAGGCTTTCCCAGGGTGTGGCTTTATAGATAGAAAACAGATCTCTTTGCGAAGGCTGCGTGCTTTCTAGACCTAAAAGTGTATTTGCGATCATGGGAAAAATAGAAACAATAAAGCTTGAAGCAATCACGGTGGACGCGCCGAAACCAAAATAAATCACCAAGAGCGGAGCAATCGCAATAATAGGAACCGTTTGAAAGAAAATCGCAAAAGGTAAAATGGCTCGCCGTAAGATATCAGACAATGAAAACACGCACGCAATAAAGATGCCGGCAATAACGCTAAGAATGAATCCAATCAGAACATTAAGAAAGCTTTCAAGAAACGCAGATTGAAAGTCCGTGTGCATTTCTTTTAAAACCTCGACTATCTGGCTAGGTGCGGGGATCAGGCTTGAATTAAAAATTCCGGTTTGGACTAAAATCTCTAAACTTGCGGTGATCACAATAAAAAAGACAAACGCCGGAAGATGTTTTTTCATGCGCGAAACCTTTCGGAAAGGTCTTGCACGATATGAATCATCTTTTCTGAGGTGCGCAGTTTTTCATCGCGTTTTTCCGGTAGATCGAGCTTTATTTGGTTAATGGATCCTGATTTTTTCATCAAGACCACGCGTTGGGAAAGATAAGCGGCTTCAAACAACGAGTGAGTGACAAAAACGATGGTCATTTTTTCGGTCTGCCACAACTCTAAAAGTTGATTTTGCATTTCAAAACGCGTGACTTCATCTAAAGCCGCAAAAGGCTCATCCATCAAAAGAAGCTTTGGCGAAGTCGCTATAGCACGTGCCAGTGACACGCGCATCTTCATGCCGCCAGAAAGTTCATGGGGAAATAAGTGCGCAGCCTTTTCTAAATGAACTTTGGCTAAAGCATTTCGTGAGATCTCCTGAATTTGTGTAACAGAATATTTATCTTTTAATGATCCCACTTGAAACGGAAGTGCCACATTTTCTGTGACAGTTTTCCAAGGTAACAAGTTGGCATCTTGAAACACATAGCTCGTGGATTGTTTCAAAGGGTCTGGGATATGGATCTGCCCGCTGGTTGGCGAATCAAGACCCGCGAGCATGCGCAATACGGTGGTTTTTCCGCAACCTGATGACCCAAGAAGAGTCACGAATTCACCCGTGTCAATTTCAAGATCCAAGCTTTGAAACAGTTTTTCAGAAGCAAAAGCTTTTGAAACATCTCGAATGTGAATGGCGGTGTTTGTCTTCAAGCGGAAATCCTTTTATTTACGATAGGCCCAAAGAAATATTGTTTCAAGGCATTGCTTATTTTGCCGCGCCTTGAGAGGCTTTTAATATGAACACAAATAAAATTATTTTTACCGTCGTCAGCCTTATTCTTTGTTCTTGCTCTCACAACCTTAAATTTGCTAACAACCATTTTGCGGTGCCGGTCACGGCCGAAAATACTTGGGGCGGACATGTTTCGGTGGCAGCGACGGGCGTGACAAATGTCACCGTCATTAATGACTTCACCTCAAACCCTCCGCGTCGCGATAAAGTGCTAATTAATGAAAACATAGATACCAGTGATCTGACGTTTGTAAATAATCTGGGTATGAATGGCAGTTTAGGAATCATTCCCAGTTTAGAAGCTTTTTACAGTGTTGGAACTTGGGGTTTGCGTTGGCAGTTCTTAAACCATGGCCTGACACCGGATCAATGGGTGGCGGCAGGGCAATTAGGCTATGGCACGAATGAACAATCCACCAATGTTTCTGGAAACGCGGGTTATGATTCAGCCAAATCCGAAATCACGACGAAGCAGGCCGCATTAAGCGTGGGTTATCGCTTGGCAGAGATCGTTCCTTATCTTTCGTATGTGTACAATGTCCATGAAGTGAAAACCAATGTGCGCGATGCTGGTACGACCTTTGGGCCTTATGAAGATAAGGGTGTTCATCAGTCGATCTCTTTAGGGTTGACCTCTTGCAAACGGGGAGTCGATTTCGGAGCCGAAGCATCTATGACCAAAATAAACTGGGACAGGTCTGATGAATCGGGTCAATTCAGTGTAGGTGGAAAAATAGGCTACGCTTGGTAGCCTTCTTTAAGGGCTTTTAAACCCATCCGTAATTAAAGCTGATGCTAATACGCTCTTTGTCGGCTTGGTTGGCCGGGACCTCATGGCGAAGCCAAGATTCAAAAAGCACCACGTGACCTTCCTGAGGCTGCAAGGAGTGATGCCTTTGATTTGCCACCTTGGCGTTATGTTTGCGCGGTGGCGAGGCCATAAAGCTGTCTAAACGCGGATCTTCAAACTTAATCGCCGAAGAGTTTTTCGGTGTTTGCACATAATAGGTCCCGCTGATCACCGACAAGGGATGTAAATGCATCGTGTGGATCACGTTGGTCGGCATCACGTTCACCCAGCATGACGTCATTTTAAGTTCTTTGGGATCAATATCCATCTCAAGATGTTTTACAAACTTGCGAACGTGCTTGTTGATTTCTTTTTCTAAAATCTCAAAGGTCGTGGACGCTTGATTTAACTGCGCGATAGATCCGTAGGACGTGTAACCACCGGGATAATTCTTAGCGGACCAGGCTTGGCCTTCTTCGTCGATGCGCGCGTATGTCAGAGCCTCTTTTTTAAGATCGCTATTGAGGCTTTTATCTTTGCTGGCTAATGGAGCGAAATAAACAGACGTCGGAAAAAGAGATTGAATCATAATTTTTTAGTTCCCAATTTTTATGGGCCCGACACTATTCCAAAAACCCTCATCCCATCAAGGTGGAAACTTAAACAAACGGGCATAGGCCTTGCTAATTGCTTATCTGATCGTTTTTAAACCCCTTTAGGGCCTTTTAAGCTGATTTTCTTGTAGGAATTGCAAGATCAATGACGAAGACGGGCCCTTGGAGATGATATGAAAAAGTTCGTGCTAACCGCTTTGACCTTTATTTTGGCGGCCTCTTCGACGGCTTTGGCTGTTGAGATTTTAGAAGGTAAAACGGGATCTAACGGCAAGTGTTCTATTCGTATGGAGCTAGATCAAGATCTTATCTCTTTTGCGGGTGATGGTGTGGCTTACGGTTTCCTGGTTGATGCTAAGTCCTTTTCTGAATCTGTAAAAAAAGGTCAGCGCCTGATCACCGTGACGGGGTCGGATGGTCCCGTTTCAGCTCGCCTTACTTTGAATTTTTCAGATAAGGGTGTTTTGGAATCAGCGAATTACTCACAACGCACTTTCGTTCTTTCTAAAAGAATAAAATGCACTGAGCTTGAATAGCTTTAGTCTCACTTTGAGAATTGCCTACCATTAGTTAGACACTTGTCAGGACTTTGCGTAAGTAGGCGCTTTCAGTTCAAATAGGCCTGCTTTGGGGTGGCATCACCCTTGCTTTATAGCCTTGTATAGCCAAGGAGTGAAGTATGAAAAAGCAAGTTGTAATCGCCGTAATGACTCTGATCCCTGCAGTGAGTTTTGCTAAAATTTCGGATTTCGATGCCATGATCAACGATAATGTTAAGGCTCAATCTGAACTTCATACTTCCGTAAAAACAAATTTAAAAGATGCCAAAGAAGAGACTCAAGAAGCTCGCCTTAAAGACCCACGTGAACGCATCGTGGTTGTTGAAAATTCGGGAACTTCTTATAACGCTCCGACGAAGAAGGACATGCTTGCGTTTAAAAAAGAACGTCGCATGCACCGTGCTTCAGAAGAAAAACAATTTGATCGCTTGGCGAATGAAATTCGCAATGGTGATGAATAATTTTTGATTAAGCTTTAAGTACCATACCCACAAAAACCCAAACGCCCTAGCCCAGATGTCCACTCCGTCTGGGCTTTTTTCATTTCTTTTTACATTGCATCAGTTCAATGTCAGCGACGGCTTCATATTCAACATCGCCCGCGGGTGAAAGATCGCGCTTGTCTAGTTTAAGGATTAAAAAAGCTTGGCCACCGCAGGCTTTGTAGCCAAGACGATAATCTGCTCTGGCGCCGAGCCAGTGATTTAAGCCAGCTTGCAAAGCTTCTTTATTAATTTCAGCCGGAGCTTGTAACAACTGAACATGGTCTAAATGAAATTGCGAAAAACCACGCAACTCGCCCAAGTATTGAACGCGCGCGTTGACTTGAATTTCGACGGTTTCTTTTTTACGAACGAAGTAAGCAGAGGCCTCAAAACTAGTTCCTAAAATCAAAGCGACAAGTAAGATGTTTTTCATGCGTTCTCCTAAGGCTTAAGGGCCGTATAATATACGACCCCGCTTATAATTTCGCCTGTAATGATTCTGACGATGTGACGTTATTGGGCCCTTAAAAGGCCTATAAAATGAGTTTGCGCAGTTCTTGTTGGGAATAGACGTAGTTAGCGTAAACCATGGTGTTGGCGATATTTCGATGCCCCAAGGCCACTTGAACCAAGCGAATGTCTTTGGTCTTTTGATAAAGCTCGATCGCAAAGGTGTGGCGAAGGGAGTGAAATTTCTTGGGGACCGGGCGATACATTTCCCAGACTTGGTAAAGGCGATTGTAGGAAATATCGAAGACTTTATTTCCGCCTTCTTTTTCGGCGAATCTATGAAGTCGTTCAAAAACTTGGGAATGAATGGGAATTTCCCGGTCATTGGAGTTCTTTAAGCCTCTAATAAAGATGGATTCATCGTAGGTGTTCAAATCACTGCGTTGAATGTTTAAAACCTCTTGAGCCCGGGCTCCGGTGCGCAAGGCGACTGATAAAAGCAAACAGTTGCGTGGATCTTTCAACTCAAAATCTGTGAGAATTTTTCGCAATCTTTCTGATTCGGGTGGCAGCAAATATTTGTTCTTATTGAGCTGATACTGAGGTGAGCGAGAAGCCATGATTTATGATGTGGGGTCCAGATCCAGATGACAAGAGACTTTGTTCATAAACAATAATCTGTTGCATCAAAACAGGTGATAGGTAAAAATATTCTGTTTAGTCGTGGTCTAGGTGTTCATATTGCATCGCATCAAGAGCAAAGAGTCAGAAATATCAAACACTAAATGTCAATAATTACATATACTTAACACTAAAGCTTATGACTATAAGCTTTAGTCGAATTCGAAAAAGGGGGTATCAGGGGTGCCTAGAGCGAATTCTTTTGGGGTTTCAATGACTTAGCTTGACTTCAAAAACCCTTCCGAACAACCATATATGTATTCTACAACGTAAAACATTGTAAATAACAACATAAATGTTGTGAAAAGCAATAGTCCAGAGGGGTTTGAATGGAGTTTGAAAGCGTAGGTCCCGACCAAGAAGGGCTTGAAAAGGTGCCGTCAAACGAGGGGTTTTTGGAAGGGGATATGGAGGCCCGCTCAAAGACGTCTTTAAGGATGCATTATGAAGCCCAGGTTCAAGTCATCCAGAATCAGATCGGAAATTTAGAAGAAATTCGGGGTTCTTTAGGTCTTTCTCAAAGGAAAATGGCGCAGCTTTTATTGGTTGATCCATCGACTTGGACTCGCTGGACTAAAAATGGAGATGAAGCTCCCCCACATATTTGGCGCGCTTTGCAGTGGTATTCGGCTTTAAAAGAAAAAATCCCCGGTTTAACGCCGCAATACTTTATTGGATCTAACCCGCAAGCCTTGCATCAAAAAGCACTGCGCGAATTAGATATGGAACGCCAAGAAAGACAGCAGAATTTGAACGTTTTAGCTCTGAAATTAGATCATTTGTCATCCGAACGCGATTCTTTGCGTGAGGAACTCTTAAGAATGAAAAAAGACCTGAAATTTTACCGGAATGCGATTATATTCACTCTTTCCCTGGGGATTTCTTGGGGAATTCTGTTCATGTTTTGGAAAGGCCTATGATTAAACACGACGCACTTCGAGTTTTAGCTACAAATTTGATCGCCGAGGCGATTAAAAACATCGGCGCGACACTTTCAGAGGATGAAATCTATAAGGCCTTAGTGAATCCTCCGCAGTCCCACTTAGGTGATCTGGCTTTTGGCTGTTTTATCTTGGCTAAAAATCTTAAAAAAGGCCCTCCGCAAGTGGCTGGCGAAATTGCTGCGAACTTCCCATCTTCTCCTTATATAGAGAAAGCGCAAGCGGCCGGTCCTTATCTAAATATCACTTTCACGCCGCAAGCTCATGGTGAATTGGTAGTTAAGACTATTCTTGATGGGTCTTATTTCAAAAAAGCATTGGTGGAAAAAGCTCCAAAAACGATGATCGAATACTCTCAACCCAACACCCACAAAGAACTTCATGTGGGCCATATGAGAAACCTGTGCCTGGGGGATGCGATCGTTAGAATGCTTAGATATTCCGGACGCGACATTGTTTCTTCGACGTTTCCGGGTGATATGGGAACGCACGTGGCGAAATGCCTTTGGTATATGAAAAAGCACAACCAAGAACCCGTTCCTGAGACCGGAAAAGGGGAGTGGTTGGGAAGAATGTATTCTAAAGCCAATTTGCTTTTAGAAGATCAAAATGGAACTCCTCAAGAAGAGATCAATCGCCAAGAGTTGACCGCGATTTTAAAGCAGCTCGAGTCTGAAAAAGGTCCTTATTATGATCTTTGGAAAGAGACTCGCGAGTGGTCGATTGATTTGATGAAAAAGGTCTATAAGTGGGCCGATGTTGAATTTGATGAATGGTATTTTGAATCCGAAATGGATGCTCCTTCAACAGCATGGGTGAAACAACTTTATGCTGAAGGAAAGCTTGAGATGTCCGAAGGCGCGATCGGGAAGAATTTAGAATCTGAGAATCTGGGATTCTGTTTACTTTTAAAATCCGATGGAACCGGTCTTTACGCGACTAAGGATTTACTTCTAGCCAAGCACAAATTCGAAGATAAGCAGATCGAAAAGTCGGTTTACATCGTCGACATGCGCCAAGCTTTACATTTCAAACAAGTCTTTCGCGTCTTAGAAATCTTAGGTTTTGAACAAGCCAAGAATTGCTTCCACCTGCAGTACAATTATGTCGAACTTCCTGATGGTGCGATGAGTTCGCGCAAAGGAAATATCGTCCCCCTTTCAGATCTTGTGCATAAGATGGAAGATCACGTTAAAACCAATTACTTAAGCCGTTACAAAGATGAATGGTCTAAAGAAGATATTGAAACGGTCGCCAGCCAAGTCGCGAAAGGTGCGATCTTTTACGGCATGCTTCGTATGGATACGAACAAAAAAATCGTTTTTGATATGAACGAGTGGCTCAAACTTGATGGCGAGTCTGGACCTTTCGTTCAATACTCCCATGCGCGCATTGCCAGCTTGGGTCGCAAGTTTGCGAGATCATCGAAAGCTCCGAATTGGGCGCTTTTAACTCATTCGTCAGAGCGTCAGATGATGCAGTCTATGGGTGGATTGAATACCGCGATAGCTCAAGCGGCAGAAAACTTTAAGCCGGCCGCGATTTGCGGATATCTTTATGATATGGCCAAAAACTTTAACGTCTTTTATCACGAGTGCCCGATCGGAACGGAAAAAGACACGGAAGTAAGAGAAGCTCGCCTGGCATTGGCCGAGGCTGTCGGCAAAACACTTAAAGAAGGTCTTGCTGTCTTGGGAATCCCAGCGCCGGAAAAGATGTAGTCTGAGTTGGTTTTTATTTAAAGAGGGGAGTGCTTAGGTCTCCCCTCTTTTTTTGCTCTTTTTGAATGCATTTTATACCCCGCGGCTTATTCAACGCATTAAGCCTAGTATTTTTACTCCAGGGAGCCCATTATTTCTCGGCAATCTAATTTAAAGGAGCCTAATAGTGGGAACTTTCGAGGTTATTTCTCAGCACGGAGACCATGAACAAGTCGTTTTCTGTAACGATCCACACGTCGGTCTAAAAGCTATCATCGCGATTCATAATACATCTTTGGGACCTGCTTTGGGCGGAACTCGTATGTGGAACTATAAAAACGAAGACGAAGCTCTTGTCGACGTTTTGCGTTTATCTAAAGGGATGACATATAAAGCCGCCGCAGCGGGTTTAAACTTGGGTGGCGGTAAAGCTGTCATCATCGGCGATGCGAAAACTCAAAAATCAGAAGGTCTTTTTAGAGCTTTTGGTCAATTCGTAAACTCTTTAAATGGTAAATACATCACGGCGGAAGACGTGGGTACCAACGTTCAAGATATGGAACACATCTACATGGAAACTCCATGGGTGACAGGTATTCCTAAAGACTTCGGTGGCTCGGGGGATCCATCTCCCTACACAGCCCATGGTGTTTTAATGGGGATTAAGGCGTCGGCTCAAGAAAAATTCGGCACAGCGGCTTTAAAGGGCATGCGTATTTCTGTTCAAGGCCTAGGAAATGTCGGTTCGAATCTAGTTCGTTATTTAAACGAAGAAGGTGCGATCGTGACTGTTGCGGACATCGATATGAATCGCACAAAAAAAGTGGCTGAGCAATTCGGCGCTAAAGCGGTTTCTCCAGAGGAAATTTTAACTGTAGAGTCGGATATTTTCGCTCCTTGTGCATTGGGTGCAGTGGTGAATGATCAAACGATCTCTAAATTTAAAACTAAAGTTATCGCGGGTGGCGCGAATAACGTCCTTGCGGAAGCTCGTCACGGCGATCATTTAAAAGAGTTGGGCATTTTGTATGCTCCGGATTACGTGATCAATGCCGGTGGTTTGATGAACGTGTTTGTGGAGCTTGAAGGTTACTCTCCAGAACGTGCTTTTGAAAAAACAAAACGCGTTTTTGATAACATCCTTAAGGTTTACGAAATCGCCAAACGCGACAATATCGGCACCCACACGGCGGCAGACCGTTTGGCCGAAGAGCGCATCAACACCATTGGTCGCCTAAAACAACGCCATCCGGGCAAATCTTCTCGCGCGTTCACCACGCTTAAAGAAGTTCACAATCGATAGTCGGGCCGGCAGGCCGCAGTGCCGAAGCGCCTTCGGGCGCGCAGGCTGAAGCAGCACCTATCAACTTAAAAACCCTGGAGAACTCCAGGGTTTTTTTATGCTGTAGATCAGAACAATCTCATTTGCTGTGAACTCTAATCTTAAGTTAACTTTTTAAGATAGCCCAAAGAGGAGTTCCTTATGTCTATTGCTAAAAACACCATTTGTATCTGGTATGATAAAGACGCTGAAGCGGCGGCTCGATTTTACTGTGAAGTCTTTCCTAATAGTGCCGTCACGGCCGTGCATCGGGCCCCGGGGGACTATCCCTCAGGAAAAAAAGGAGATGTGCTTACGGTGGAGTTCACCGTGTGTGGGATTCCTTGCCTAGGACTTAATGGAGGCAATGCTTTTAAGCAGACGGAAGCCTTCTCGTTTCAAATTGCCACGGACAATCAAGAAGAAACAGACCGATATTGGAACGCCATCGTTGGTAATGGCGGTAAAGAAAGTGATTGCGGATGGTGTAAAGACAAGTGGGGTGTTTCGTGGCAAATCACGCCGAAGACACTTACGGAAGCCATGGCGGCTGGCGGAGCTGAAGCTCAGAGAGTCTTTGCAGCTATGATGACCATGCAAAAAATTGATGTGGCAAAAATCGATGCGGCTAGAAAGGGCTCTTAGAAGCGGAGTGGGAATAACGCGATTCGTTGCCGGCGTCGGCAGCTTTGCGCGTTATTACCGAGAGTTGTTTCATTTTTAACAGCTCTGGTTTCTTGACATAAGGCGGGGCCTTTAGAACAATCTTTGGGTTGTAAGTATTGAATAAGATTTAAGTTCAACAGCGAGGAAGCACTTTGACGACAAAGCTAACAAAAGAAGACGTGAAATCACCAGATCAAGTAACGAAAACCCTGCGCCAAGGTTTTATTTGGACGACCACTCATTCAAACATGGTTATTGGTGCCGTGGCTCTTTTTGTTGTGGTGGGCGTTGGTATTTCGATTTTCGGTTATTTCAGCAATAAAAAAGAAATGACTCAGCAAGAAAAATACTTCGTTTTAGAGAAAAACTACACCGAAGTAAAGCGCGGTTTTGATGAAGCGGCTCGTGCTGAACTTTTAGCGGCACAAAGCAAAGATAAAAAAGCTCCAACACCAACAGGTAAAAAAGCCTCTGGTGATATGCAAACAGATTATGGAACGGTGATTGCGGGTTTTGAAGCTTTCTTAAACGAAGACTCTTCCAGTAAAGCCGCGCAAATGGCGGCTTTGAATTTGAGCGACATCTATTTGACCTACAAAAAAAATGACGAAGCCTTAGGGGTTTTGCAAAAAGTTGAAAAAGGTCTAGATAAAGACGACGCTTTGACGTCGTTAGTATGGATGCAAATGGGCAATGTTCTTGCCAATAAAAATGATTGCAATGGCGCTGTTGAAAAATGGGAAAATATCACCAAAGTGAAATCTTTGGCATTCGCTCATGATGAAGCAAAATTGCGCATGGGTCTTTGTTTTGAATCTATGAATGATTTGGCGAAGGCTGAAACAATCTATACTGAGCTAAGCGGTAAACAAGACCCCGCAACGACGAACTTTGCCGCTTCTCGTGAGGCGCAAAAGTATTTACGTCTGTTAAAAGCTAAAAAGAATCTGTAGTTCCTGGTTTTTTAAGGAGACTTCATGAAGGCATTGCTTCTGAGTTCATTGGTCTGTTCGTTGTTCTTAGCGCTCACGGGATGTACGACGGTTCACAGTACGCTGGAGCGCTGGAGTTCTCTTAACGAAAACAAACGTCATTACGAAGTAAAGACAGCTTGGATCCGTCAAACGACGGCCCAAGACAATCTAGGCTTCCGTAAAATCAATCGCATGAGTCCGTTGATGGTGGGTGACCTGGTCATTCAAGGCAATGGTCTTGATGGAATTGTGGCTTATCAAAAAGAATCCGGCCGTGAAAAATGGCGTTTGAAAATCCCTAATGGTGTTGAGCCGAGTGCAGCTTCCGTGAAGGACCGACTTTTTGTCGGGGCGAGTGATGGAATGTTTTATTCCATCGAAGCCAGCTCCGGCATTGTGCAATGGTCTTTCCCTACTAAATCTGAAAACCTAGCCGCTCCATTATTAGATAACGGTGTGATCTATTTCTTAGCGGGAAATAATGTTTTTTACGCCTTGGATGCGGCCTCAGGTCGACAGTTGTGGCTTTACTCTCGACAAGATACGTCGCAGTTTTCGATTCGCGGAGGCAGCCAGGCTGTCTTAAATAATGGTGTTCTTTATGTTGGTTTTTCAGATGGCGCACTAGTGGCTCTGAATGCCAGCTCGGGGGCTGTGATCTGGGATCAACAGTTAAATCGCAGCAAACGCTTTCGTGATATTGATGCGACCCCGGTTTTAGATAATGGCATGATCTATGTCGCAGGATATGACGATAAGCTTTACTGCATCTCTGCAGAAAAAGGCGAGGTCCTTTGGCGTGTAGAAAGTGGCGGTTACAGTGGAGTCACCTTGGTGGGTGATAAGCTGATTTATCCCACTTCAAATGGTGAAGTCTTGGCCTTGAAAAAAGCGAACGGCGATAAAGTTTGGTCTTACAAAATTGCTGACGGTATTGCGACTCAAGTACAGCTTTACAAAGGTTCTTTGGTGTTTGGAGAATCTCAAGGTCATTTGCGCTTCTTAGACGTAAACTCGGGTGCGGAATTGGGTTCTTTTGAACCTGGTCGTGGAATTCTTTCCACTCCGCAAGTGGACGAGAAAAACAATCGCGTGTACTTTATTTCTGGCGAAGCCAATCTTTATGCGATCGACGCCGGTTGGGTTCGTCAGTCGTTTTTCTAGGAGGTTTTAAATGAGAAAAGCACTTTTGCTTTTACCTTTTATTTTCACTTTAGGTGCGTGCACTCATGGAAACTGCCGCTCGCAAAAAAAAGACGTGAATACAAACGCAACAGCAAGCTCAGCCGTAACAGCCCCGGCTGCCGGCGCGGAGGTGGGTGTGGTTTCTGCTAAAACAGAGCGTGTGAAAGTTTTTAAAGCCGATGGGTCTTTGCAATGTGGTCAGGGAAAAGCCATCCCCGTCGCTGAAATGCAAAAAGAGCTCAAGAACATCAAGGTCTATTCGGCCGCAAACAAAAACGATGGGATGATGCGCATTCAAGTGTGCGGATCTCCCACGGGCCAAAACAATGTCTATGAAATTGACCGTAAAGACCTTGAAGCCGCAGTAAAATTGGGCTTCAAGGAATGGACTGTTGATTAAAGAATAGAATAGCGAGCTTTGATTTTGCCTGGCGGGAGAGGGCCCTCGCTAGGCACATAGCGACCTTCGATTAAAAGAATCTCGCTGGGTTTTTCAGTATTTCTTAAGAATGTCTCGATCACGTTTCCTTTAGCATCAATTCTTTGAATCAGCATCACGGCGTCGGCATCCGTCCCACCAATACCCATGACTTCAGCCTGGCGGCCATAGATATAACTAAACTCAGGATCAATCGCTTTTAAGCGACCTAAGTCCACGTCTTTAATCGCGCGATAAGAAGCAACATTAATACGGGATTGCAGCATGTTTTGCGCCTCTTTGTTGGTGTGATCACCGTATTTTCCAACAACCATCGCACCCATAGCAAAAGCTTTACCTACGACTTCACGCTTTGAGGTCGAGTATCCGTAAGAGTCGCCATAACGAGGACCTGATCTGTGATGATCAACGGCCATTTCAATAATCTTACCGTTTAAAAGCTCTTGGTTGTAAAATTCAAAGTCTTCCTTGATAGCCTCTAGTAACGGCTTGCGATCGCGGTAAACCGCACTTAAAACGCGATTAGATACCAAATGCGTGGTCGGGGACTTAAAGTATTCTAACAACTCTTGATTGCTAGGTTGTGAATGTTTATTTGCAAGTCCACGCCATACAAGCATCTCTTTATCATACCAACGATCTATCTTGGCCTGCCAACGCTCTTTAGAGGCGGAACGGTTTATCCCGAAAGTCTGAATAAAGTCAGGGTCGACAAAGCGCAATGACGCGTCTTCGGCTTTTCCATCTTTTTCCAAGATATAGCGTACGGTCTTAGTGCGATAAAACTCCATAAAGAGCTCGTTGAGCTGCGACATGGTTTGAAGACGATTGTTATCTAACTCTTGGCGCAGATTTGGGTGAGCGGCCATTTGGGCTTTAATAAATGCATTAAATTGCGCCCCGTCGACGGTGGCCTTCGCATAATTTTGGACTGTGGTTTTAGACCCTTGCTTGCGCATGGAAATATTCACAGTGGCGGCGATACCTGGATAAATAAGTTCAGGAGAATGTTCAACAACTAGACCATTTTGCACACGATATAAAACGTCGGCTTGAAGTTTGGCGCTGTTAACCACGCCTTTATGCACATATTCGCGCCATTCTTGTTGTGACACTTGAACATCTAAAAAAGGATCTACTAGACGAACGGGTGGTAAGCCTTCTTTAGTTAAAAGATAGTTCATCAACAGTCTTGTCGTGCGACCATTGCCGTTTAAGACTGGATGAATCGCCACAAGATCGCGCTGGAGGTCGGCGATAAGGTCGATGTATTTATTTTCGTTAATGCCGATTTTAACTTCGCCAAGTTCCGCTCGATCTTTTTCATATCGGGCAAAACGCGCTTCAACCAATGCTTTTGTGAAGGCCGCTTCAAGCCCATCCGGACCTTTGCCTCGAGAGTTCACTCCGTACTTTGCGCGATAGTTTTGAATATTCTGCCACAACTGTGGATGAGAATCTTTGATAAGGTCAATGGTCTCTTGTTTTGGTGTAATCACAAACGGGTAATGGATGTATCCCGCGGTGCGGGATGAGTAATCCACAGATGCCTTCATATCGCGCAAAGAACCCCAGACCGTGACATTTTCCCACAAAAGTGTCGGACCATTACCGGCAGAATAATCAAACGGATTTTTTTCAAAAAGCAAATACGGGTTGGAATCAATATTTGCGATTTCTTTTTTGCTTAAAGCGGTTTGTCCAGAAGCGTTTCCTAACCAGTGTCCGTTGCGCCATAAGCCCAATTGTTCAGCCTTGATTCCTTCAACGCCATCAATCATCGCACGCTTGTGAATTTCTAATAAAAGATCCGCCGAAACCTTCGGTGTTTCTTTTCTTAAGAAATTATCACGCGCATTTAAAAATCCTTTAAAAGGGGCGCCTTTGACCTCACTCCAGGCGTATGTGCTGTCGTAAAGATTGGTGAAATCAAAACTTTCTTTACCGCCTGATAAAAAATTAGGAACGAGCTTCGCTGCAAGATGGGTGTAATCAAAAAACTCGATAGAAGCTAAAAGATGCTCCACGTTTTTGCGGCGCTCTGCAGGCAACTTTTCAAGAGTGCGCCACAGCTCCGTTTTGGTTTGGCGGAATTTAGCAAGCTCAACCGGAGTAATATGTCCCGACTCCGATCTCAATCCAAAGCCCACAGGGCGGGCTGCGACCGTCGGGTTTATAAATACATAATCACACATCACCGCAGCTTGGGCTTGAGTCGCCGCGATAAGAAGGACTATCCACATTCCTAAAGTTTTACGAAACATTTGCATCATCCAAAAATCCAGCCTTTTATTTTATTTAAAAATCCAGGTTGTGGAGCCGGCTTATGCACCGGCTCTGGAGGTCTGACGTCGCGCTCACCGCGCACATCTTCTGCTTGTTTTACTTGTTGAGCTTTATCAGCGCCCGGGTTTGAAAGTTTATAGCGCTGAGTAATACGCTCTGGCGCTAAGGGACCTTCGCCCGGAACATAACGGCCGTCGATCACCAGAATTTCATCGGGCTTATCGATATTTCTTAAAAGTGTTTGGGTGACATCACCTTTAGCATCGATTCTTTGAATCAGAACGATCGCATCGGCATCCGTACCACCGATCCCCATGACCTCCGCCTGGCGGCCATAGATGTAAGAAAAATCTGGATCAAAAGCTTTTAAACGGCCTAAATCGACGTCTTTTAAAGCGCGGTAAGACGCTACATTGATGCGTGATTTTAGCTGAGCTTGAAGGGCGGGGTCATTGTGTTTTCCGTACTCTCCAACAACCATGGCGCCCATCGCGAAAGCTTTACCTACGACTTCGCGTTTCGAAGTCGAGTAACCGTAAGAGTCCCCGTAAAGAGGTCCCGTGCGGTGATGATCCACGGCCATTTGAACCACGTCTCCGTTCAAAAGTTCACGGTTGTATTTGTTGAAATCGGCTTTTGCCGCTTCAATCACAGATTTGCCTTCGCGCACAGCCTTAACTGCGCTGTTTGAAAGCAAGTGAGTGGATGGAGTTTGGAAATAGTTTAAAAGTTGTTCGTTTGTGTATTCTGTTTGCTTATTAGAAAGACCACGCCAGACCAACATGTCTTTGTCATACCAGCGGTCTATTTTCATATCCCAAAGTTCTTTAGAATAAGCGCGGTTAACACCGAATAGGTCCACGAAGTCGGGATCCACAAAGCGCAGTCCGATTTCACGCTCGCCATCTTTTTCATGAACATAGCGAACCGTTTTGGAACGATAATATTCTACAAAAAGATCGGCCAGGCGAGACATGGCACGTAATTGATCATTTTTGATTTCTTGACGAAGTTCAGGATGAACTTCCATCATGGTCTTAACAAAAGCGTTAAATTGAGAAGCGTCGACTTTGCTTTGAGCATAGTTTTTTACTTCTTTATCGGACCCTTGAGTTTTTTGCGAAATGGAAACCTTATCCGGAAGGCCTGGATAGATCAGATCCGGAGAATATTCCACGGTTAAGCCTTGGCGAACACGGCTTACGATATCCGCCTGAAGGTCCGCTTCATTCACGACACCCTTATGAACGTATTCACGCCATTCTTTTTGTGAAACTTGAACGTCTAAGAATGGATCCACCAAGCGAACTGGGGGTAAGCCTTCTTTGGTTAAAAGATAATTCATGAATAATCTTGTGGTGCGGCCGTTACCATTGCGGAAAGGATGAATTGCCACAACATCGCGTTGGAAATCAGCAACGAGATCGATATATTGGTTTTCGTTGATACCGATTTTGATCTCGCCTAAAGCTTCGCGATCTGTTTTAAATTGCGAAAAACGCTGTTCTAAAAGAGCGCGAACGAAAGATTGCTGCAAAGATGCTGGAGCTTCTTTTCCTGGATTTTCTTGACGGAATTTAATGATTCTCAAATAAACATCAGGGTGCGAATCTCTAATAAGATCGATTGTTTTATCTTTGGCCGTGCCGACCGCGGGGTAAATAATTCTTCCGCTGAGCAGGATAGGATCTTTTTGTTCGATCGACATTTCACGATGTTGACCCCAGATTTTAATTTTGCTCCACACCGTGTCTTGAAGAGGGTTTTTGCTTTCGTCTGTTTTAGTGAAGTAAAGGTAGGGATTGGTCTCGATGGTTTGAACTTCTTTGGGAACAAGTTTAGATGAGCCCGCAGCGTTGCCGATGACGCCCACCCCACGCAAAGCACCTAGATCTGAGGGGGTTAATCCTTCAACTCCACCTTCCATGATACGCTTATGGATTTGGGTGAACATATCGACGGAGACTTCAGGCTTTTCAACGCGTAAGTAATTATCGCGAGCGTTGATAAAACCTTTAAAAGGCGCGCCACGAATGGCTTCAGATTGGTCATACAGGCGTTCAAAATTTAAAGCATTGCGCTTGCCATCTAAGAAATTAGGCAAGATAGAATTGGCGGTATGCTTATAGTCGAAAAATTCAACCGCAGCTAACAGATGTTCGATTTGTTTTTTTCGTTCGGGCTGGATTTTCTCTAAGAGAGTCCAAAGGGCTTGTTTATTTTCAGCAAACTTCACCAAGGCCAGCGGGGTGGTTTGCGAATGACTTTCGCTGCGTAAACCAAAATCAACCTCGCGCACTTTCACGGTAGGATCTACGAATACATATTCGCACATCTGGGCGGCTTGAGCCGGAAGCACCATTGAAATAGCGATCCATAATGATACAAACAATCTTAAAAAGCCATGCGTCATCATAAAAGGGTCCTCGTCCTTCAATGATGTACATAGCAATGCCTATGCTATCCAATAAGCATCGTGGTGCTTATAAACTGCTAAGCGCTTCTAAAGTCTGTCTCGCTTTGAGAAACCAACATTTCTTGGCTACAGTCGTCGGGAACTTAGACAGGGTTTAAGATGGCAATGGCAAGATCCAGCTCGCTTTGCGTATTGTGAATATGAGGTGTCAGTCTTAAGAGCGGAACCCCCGGAACCTTCGGCAGTCCCACCTGCAGCTTACCTTGAGGAGAAACAATGATGTTTTCTTCGAACTTTAAAGACTTAAAGGCCGCAAGGGGATAAGCTAAAAATCCTGCTTGGTTTTTAATGCTTACAACGGGACGAAGGCCTTTTTTAGCCAACCCTGATTCTAAATAACTCATGCGCTTTTTGATTTCTTCAAAGATCACCTGTTTACCGTGCTCGTTCCAAAAATCAAAACACGCTTCTAGGCCGTAATAAGATGAAAAACTTTGTGAATGCGACCACAGCATTTTGGCCGTGAACGGGCTGATATAGCCATACCCTTTGGCCGTTTGCTCATCCGTGGTCCAGGAACCGTAAAGGGGAGACGTGATCGAATGCCATTTAGGATGAACCCAGCCAAAAGCTGTTCCCTTAGGTCCCATCGTCCATTTATGTAAGTTACCGCCATAAAAATCCACGTGCGGAAGGTCTTTAAAACTTAAATCCATCAATCCTGGAGCGTGAGCCCCATCAACGACCATCAAGATGTTCTTTTCGCGCAACATCCGACCTAGTTCTTCAATCGGTGCCGTAAGACCATTGCTAGTATAAACATGACTGATAACCACAAGTTTGGTTTTCGCTGTCAGGGATTTTTCAAAAGCCTGCACCCAATCCTGATCGCTCGGATTCTGCATAGCAAAGTCCATCGGCATCACCTTAAGACTTAGGTTTTCGCGTTGAGCTTTGTATTTTAAGATGTTTACGATCGCCCCATATTCAAGGCTGGTTGTTAAAATCTCACTGGACGCCGGCAAAGCCATCCCCATGATGATTTCATTCATGGCCAGGGTTACGTTAGGTCTTAAAAAGAAATCGTCAGGATGGCCGTTTAAAAACTCTGCCAAACGCTCTTGGATTTTTAAGACCCGAGGCCAGGCATGAGTCAAAGACCAGGTGGTGTTTTTTTCAAAGATATCGAGCTCTGTTTTTTGCTGAGCAATCACGGAATCAGGACAAAGCCCCAAAGTTCCGTTGTTTAGATTTACAAAAGAAGTGTCTTTATGGGTTTTAAAAAATCCCGAATAGTCACGTAACATAACTAATTTTTACTTTTTAGCGCCGCAGGTTCTTAAACTCAGATCTTCCGTTGTTTGCAGCGACAGCTGTCCAGATTGGATCAGACTTCTGATCTCCATCCACAACACATTGTAATGCCACTCTTTGGGAGCTTTTTCCGAATTGTGGTGATCCGCAATCAATTTTAGATCTTTAGTGGCTAAAAGAACTTTTAGGGCTTCGGGATTTTGGCGAATCTTTTCGATTTCCGCTTCCCAAATCAAACGATAATGTTCACCCGGATTTTTTTCAGCAAAAACCAAAACTTTTCCTTCAAAAGTGACCCAGTTGGCATCGTTTTCATCCATCAAACCATTAGCATAATTACCAGCACTTTTAGCTTTATAACCATCCATTTTAGAAACTTGCGCGCGCGTGTATTTCCATTTGGGTGTCCAGGCCCAGCGCGCATCCTCCGGATTTTCAGGATACTTCATCATCTGCCAGTAACCTTCTATGGTCGAATAACAAACGCCACGATACACAAAGGGCGTGTCCGCAAAGTTTGAAAGCAGACCTAATTCATTGCGCTTACTTAAAACAACTTCTTTATAGCCCGCTTCTTGCGGCAAAACTTCCCAAGACTTGGCGTCTTCTTTAGGAACTGGCTTCCACCAATGGCCTGGAAATTCTTTTTGCCAAGAATCGTCTTTGTTCTGAACTTCAACGGAAGGTCCGGCCTCTGGAGTGACCGCTGCGGGAGCTTGGGGGTTTGAATGTTTTGAAGACTCACAAGCGATAAGAGATGTGAAAATGACCAAACTTAAGACAGTCGAAATCAGATGTTTCATAAATTCCTCATGAGAAATTAACGAGCTCGAGAAACACTATCCTAAGGACCTCCAGAATCAAGAAAATCACTTTGGAATCGGGGAATAACGCGGGTGGCGAGGCCCTTTTTTTGTCACCCGTTAGGAAATCTTTTTCTTAGGTCATCATAGCTCATTTAAGGGGGCGTCCCGCATGATATAAAGAGCCCTCTAAAGACACCTAAACCGAAAGGGTATTTCATGAAACTGGTTTCTGCCGTTCTGATGACTTTGATGATGGTCTCTGTAGCTAACGCCACTCCTGGAGATATGGGATGTGAGGGTAAAACTGCCGATGGTAAAGTGATTGATGTGCTTATTGGCTATGATTATTTTGGCCAGGGACCTTCTTTATTTGAAGTGACTCTAGGGAAGGACAAAGTGTTTTCTTCAACCGCAGTTAAAGAAGAATTATTTAACGTCGGCTCTGAAAAAAGTCCTTTTATTTTAAGTGGTATTTCTGCCATCAGCATTGCTAATCAAGGTATTGCGCAACTTAAATGGCCGGAACAAGAACCGACACAAGATGGCACTTTAGAAGGTATTTTGACATTGTCGGTGGCGGGTCAAGCCCTGCTTAATAACGCCGAAATTAAATGCTATCGCTAATATAAGCAGTTTATAAGTCCATCTATGAGGCCGATTCGGCTTGAATCGGCCTTTCTATTTTCGGCTTTGGATTTGCATCTTAAAGCCTTGTGAAACTTCATGGTCTTTTAATCTTAATATCACTTCTGTCTGCCTCCCTGACTTGGGCGGGGCCATCTTGTCATTCGGTCTTTGCCTCCGAAAACGGACGGGGAGTGGAAGCCCGACTCCCCCGCTTTTTAAATAAAGAAATAACAATCATTAAAGACCTTCCACGGGGACACTTTGAAGGTTTATTAGGAGACAAAAAAGTTTTTATTAAAAAACTGCGCGCCAGTTCTGAAACCGAACTTGCTTGGCTAGAAAAAATCAACTCTTTAGGTCTGGGCGTAGAACTTTACGGAACCCTAAAAATTCAAGATCAAACATACGCCGTGATGGAGTTTTTTGAAGGCGTAAACACGCAGATTCCCATGATGGCGCCCAGTGGGTTTATCCTGACAAAAAAGGCTTTAGGTGAAATTCAACGCCAAGCCGCTGTTTTGGCGGAAAATCAAATCATCCCGGTCGACCTGCAATTTCAAATTTCTTTGGATGGGCAGTCTGTCAAGATCGTCGATCCCGAACTCTTTAAACAGGCTTCCAGTGTCGCTGAAGCACGTGCTCAAACACTGAATATCTTTATGGGCTTAAAACTGCCTTGGATGATGGAAGGTAAGCTTGAGCTATAAGCGTTTTAAGGCCGTTACTTTTGTAAGTTTTAGTCGAAAGTCAGCCTTTGGGCTTCAAAGTTTCGCGTCTATGGTAAGACCTTTTCTTACACATTTTGGGGGTTTTTAATGAAAACAATCGGAATCCTATTCTCTTTGCTTTTGGGTACGTCAGCCATGGCATCAACTTCAGATGCTTGCTTAAATGTTCTTGAAAAGAAATACCGACAAGATGCCAAGCAGTCTTCGGACTGGGGCTATGAGGGTATTTCAAGTCTTTCCAGAAAAGATGCTAAAGCGATGATTAAAGATGCTTTGCCAGATGATGGTGAAAAGAAACGCGCGCAAATCAACGCCCTTTTAGGTGATAAAAATATCCTCTTTTATACACTTCAATGGAATGCTCCAAGTAATACAGGAACAACAATTCTGGCTGCAGATGTTAGAACTTGCACTGTGGTTGCTGATCTTTTGTATTGGTCTGAGGAATAATTCACAATGTGATCTAACACGCGCTAAGAAACACTCTTGGCGCGGCCTTGGGGCCCGCAGATAATAAACATGATGCGTGCCTTGATTTTCCTTCTTCTTTTTTTAACGTTCCAAAATCAAACTCAAGCGGGTGAGTGTAAGAACACTTTCTTTGTCAGCATTGTTGATCTCTGGCCGATTTCTTATGTCGATTCCACAGGTCAACTGCAAGGCCTGGGACAAGATTTAGCTCAGGCCCTTGGTCAAGCGACGCGATGTCGAATCGTTACCGAACAAGTTCCGCCATTTCAAGGCTTCAAATTATTACGCGAATCTAAAACCGATATGATCATGGTGAACTTAGGAAATTCTGGAAAAAATGTCGATTTGTATGGTGATTTTATTCCTATTCTTAAGGTTCGACGCATTTTGGTGATTCGACCTGATATATTTCGCAAAGGCTGGAATATTCAAAATTACGTGGATGATCCCAAGATACGATTTGCCGGCGTCATTGGGATGCGTTTTGCGTACAAGCAAGATGAAATTGAATCGCTTCGCAAACAACAGGTTTATATTGAAACAACAGACCATGATAATTTGATGAATTTACTTAAAAGAAAAGGTGCTGATGCGACCTTTTATACCGAAGCCGCATTTGAAAACTATCGCCAACATTCAAGCATGGCCGATGCATTTATCAAGATTCAGGATAAAAAGACCTGGTTATTGGCAGGTATTTATATCTCTAAAAAGAGGTTTTCTAAGGACAATCTAGAGATACTAGAATCAGCCATCGAAAAGCTTAGGAAAAACGGTCAAATCCAGAAAATGGTCGGCAAATACTTCGAACCTGATTACGGACAAGTTCTATCAGAGATGGATTTAAAACGAATTAAAGCCCCTTAGAGACCTAAATCCATTCTATACGTTACATAATATAACTTATCAGAAGACTGTATATCCACTCATTTGAGATCATTCTTTTTGGGGCTTTCTAAACTTTGGATCTGACTTTGTAAGTGCTTAGCAAGTTCTTTTGCTAAAGCTGGTTCTTGTAAGTGTACATACAGTTGCGGATGAATTTCTACATCTTCTTTTAGCCAATTACCGGTCCCTAAGGCGATTTCTTTTTTATCTTTGATCAGATACTTGGAATGCGTAAAAAGATGTTTCGGGGCAAAATAAAGATCGTTAATACCTGCATCCTCTAAAATATGAATCGTGCGGCGGGTGCGTTTCACATATCCCAAAGCAAAACTTCCGTGATCGTGAATAAATCCTTTCAACCCGACTCCCCTTTTATGGGCCTGGACCAAGGCATCGCGGATTTCTTTGTGATCAAAAAAGTAAATGGAAAATTCTAAAGACTTCTTGGCTGTTTGGATCATTTCTAAAAGCAGATCTTTAAAGTCTCCATCGGCATACATCGGTGGGTCTAATTGAATGCCGCCGTGCTTTCCGCCGCGCCAGAGATGTTCGAAGTATTGCAGAAAGCCTGTCGCGATCTGGGTGTTGTCCGCAAGAATATTGGTTTCATGGTTTTTTCTTAAAGATTGATTGGTTAAATTTGTCGATCCAAATAAAACATAGCGCTTATCAACGCAAAAACCTTTGGCGTGAGTCGCTCCGTATTTTACTGTAACGCCATATTCTTTTAAAATATCGGCAGTCACACGATTGCGGATGGAAGTGTCTCTGCGGCCCTCGATGTACAGTCGGATCTCTAGATTTTTTCGTTGAGCTTTGATCTCCTTCAGCTTTTGCGCAATTTCATAAGGGGTGCCTTTAGAATCTATTTTTCCGGACGCGCTGGCCATAGCAAATGAATAAGCCATGATGTCGACAGATTTTCGCGCCTGATCCAACAGCGGCAAAAGCACATTCATATACTCGTCATCTGTCACCAATAAAATATCTGAAGATCTTTTTGTCGCCATGGGTGCAGTTTAGGATTTGTTTCCTTTAATTTTTAATTATTTATTTTTGTGTTTTGTCACTGTACCAAATCGCCTCGCCGAAAATCTTATGAAGAAAAACTTCCCCCTTTATATCGTCTTTTTCCCTCTGAATTGAGATCTAACGAGGCTTAGATATTGCAACAGTGTTCTTTGGAGCAAAAATTTATCTTTCACAAAAAGGATGTGATCTATGGAAAAAGAAGTATCTGACAAAATTAAACCTCTGGCCGTTGTTACCGGAGCCTCGAGCGGCATCGGCTATGAATTAGCGAAGGTTTTTGCTAAAAATGGTTTTGATCTCTTAGTGATTGCCGAAGATCCAGGAATTGTGGATGCAGGCAATGCTTTTCGCGCTTTGGGCGTGAATGTTGAAACCTTGCAAGCCGACCTTTCTATGTATTCTGAGGTACAGAAAGCTTGCGACAAAATTGACTCTTTGGGGGCTTCTGTTGAAGCCATTGCGATGAATGCGGGATTCGGTACCTGTGGTGATTTCGTAGATACCGATTTAGACACCGAGCTGCGCATGATCGGTGTCAATAACGCTTCGCTTGTGCATATGACTAAGCGTGTTCTACCGCGTCTTATAAAACAAGGCCACGGACGAATCTTATACACTTCTTCTGTCGCTGCCACCATGCCAGGTCCTTATTATGCGGTCTATGCCGCGACCAAAGCTTTTGTACAGTCTTTTTCTGAAGCCATTCGCGCCGAAGTAAAAGACAAAGGCATTACTGTCACCGCCCTCCAACCCGGCCCGACCGATACCAACTTTTTTGAGCGAGCGCACATGATGGATACTAAAGCGGGACAAGGCAAAAAAGACGATCCGGCACAAGTCGCCGAAGAGGGCTTCGCGGCTTTGATGAGTGGCAAAGATCACGTGATCGCGGGGTCCTTTATGAACACCGTTCAAGCAAAAATGGCAAACTTTATGACCGCCCCTCAAGGAGCGGCTGCGCAAGGGGCGCAAACCAAACCGCAACATAGATAGGATTTTATACTTTGAACGAAACGGTATTTAAACCTTCAGAGAATTGCTGGAAGACGGATGAAATAAAACGCGGGACCCTGCTCGTGGACTCCGCCGATTTTTATCGTGCGGTGCACGCCGCCATGAGCCGGGCTCGCAAAAGTATTTTCATCTTGGGTTGGGATATTGATAGCGGCATTGCTTTGCTCAGGGGGGAAGATGCGAAACGGTCCGCGGACCCCTCAGTCTTAATTGAATTGCTATCAAAAAAAGCGCGGGAAAATCCGGAATTAAATATTTATATTTTGATCTGGGATTCTTCCGTGGCTTTTGTGGGTGAACGTGAATTTTTACCCGAGTTGGTCTGGACGAATAACACCCCTGAAAATATCCATTTTCATTTAGACAGCACGATTCCCTTATGGGGCAGCCATCATCAAAAGATCATTCTGATCGATGACCAATTGGTATTTACCGGCGGCATGGATCTGGCGCGGCAAAGATGGGACGAAAGGTCTCACCATCCCGAAGATCCGTTACGCATGGACGCCAATGGCTCTTATGGACCTTTTCATGATGTGCAAATCATGATGGACGGTCCGATAGTAAAAAGCTTTTCAGAAATCGTGCGTGTACGGTGGAAAAGTTCTACCGGATATGAAGCGAAAAACCCCGACTTTAATCCTTCTGCCGTGTGGCCCCCTCCTTTTCCGGTGTCCTTGGAAAACTTCCGGGCGGCTGTGGCGCGCACCATACCTAAAACAGAAACTACATCTGAAGTTCATGAAATAAATCAGATGTATCGCGACCTTTTTAAAAGTGCCACCCGATTTATATATATTGAAAATCAATATTTTAGTTCTAAAGAGATGGCAAGAGCCCTCAATGCCGCCTTAAAAAACAATAAAGAGCTTCATGCTTTATTGATTAGCTCCTATGATCCTCAGGGAATCTTTGAGTCTGAAGCTATGTGGGCCAATCGCATTGACTTTAAAAGGATTGCTTCCCGAGGGGTTGAAAATCAGATTCGCTTTGCCTCTTCGGGAATAAAAACTCAGGATGGCAATATCTGTTACAAACGCATTCATTCAAAAGTGCTGGTGGTCGATGATCATCATTGCACGGTGGGTTCAGCCAATCTTACGAATCGTTCCATGGATTTAGACACGGAATGTGACGTGGTCCTTGAGGCCCAGGATCTTATCCAAAGAAAACAAATTCAACACATTCGCAATGATCTTATTGCCGAACACGTGGGCCTCACCACGGCCGAAGTTGAGGAGCTCTTCACTAGACAAAATCCTTTAGCAGAAATTTTTAACATTCAACATGATGCTTATCGTTTGTGGGAAATCGAAGATACGAAATTCACCACACAGACCTTTCAAAGCATGGCTTCCACTTTTGCGGATCCTGAAGACACGGACATTCAAAAAACTTTACATTTAAAAAATCCGCGTAAAGTTTTGGTGATTTCATTGCTGTTGGCCTTAGTCAGTTTTATGATTATCGGCTCTTTTGTGCGAAATCATATCTCTTGGTTTTCAACAGAATCCATCCACGCATTTTTAAAAAGTGCCCGATCCTCCCCTTGGTCCTTTTTGATCGTCTGCGCTGCTTACGTGGCTGGGGGTTTTGTTCTTTTTCCGGTGACGCTGATGTCGCTTTTAACCGCGGCCGTGTTCGGGTCGCTCTGGGGACCCATTTATGGAATGACGGGAGCTCTTTTAAGTGCGGCAGTGATGTTTGGTCTGGGTCACTGGGCGGGTCTTAAGGGCACGCGACGATTTTTGGGCGATCGCATTCGCAGTATTGATGCGAAATTTCAAAAGACCGGCGTGATAGGGGTCACAATCTTGCGTTTGATTCCAATTGCTCCTTACAGCTTAGTGAACATCGCGGCAGGCATATCGTCGGTGCGCTTTATTGATTTTATATTGGGAACTTTCTTAGGCTTTCTGCCGGCCTTTATCGTTAAAGGCCTTGTTGGCGACTCCCTGACTCAAGTCTTTTTAAATCCCACAAAAAAGACGGTGATTTATTTAACTTTAGGAATTGGCCTGTGGATCCTGCTGACTGTGGGCACTTATTTTTTCACCAAACGATGGCAAAACCGAGCAAGTCCATGAAAGTTAAAATCTTAAGTTACAATATTCACGGGGGACGTGGCTGTGATGGTCAAAGAGATTACCAACGCATTGGTGCGCTTTTAAAAGAACACGATATCGATATTGCCCTTATTCAAGAACTCGACACCCGGCCCTATCGCGAAAACACGGAAAAAGCGGTGAACGAGTTGCGCACCGATCACTTTGATCATTTTATCGCCGCCCCGACTTT
>NZ_LUKE01000002.1:389125-405143 GCF_001592735.1 Bdellovibrio bacteriovorus | reverse complement strand
GGGATGTTGCAGGCGGGATTGCTTTTTTTGGTTTTGCGCTCCAGAGGGTATTTGCCGCGATGGCAGGCTTTGGGATGGTCACCAAAAGTTAAAGAAGTCTTTGTTCGCTTAGTGCCGGGGATTTTAGGGATCGGGCTTTTACAGCTGTCAACTTTGGTGAATCTTTATTTTGCTAGCCGCCTGCCAGAGGGGTCTCTTTCTTATATTTATTGGGCGGATCGACTTTTGGAATTTCCGCTTTCACTTATTGCCGTCAGCATTGGCTCGGCACTTTTGCCCACTTTAAGTGATCTTGCCAGTCGCGGGGATCACGTGCGCTTTCGGGAAACGGCCGAGGAAAGCTTTTTAATGAATCTGTTCTTAGCCCTGCCAGCGTCGTTGGGTTTGTATTTCTTGGCCGAGCCGATCGTGGAAGTTTTATTTTTCCGAGGTCGCTTTAACAGTCATGATTTGGCGCAAACGGCTTCGGTTTTAAAAGTTTATGCTTTAAGTCTTTTGGTGATTTCGTGCAGTCGGGTCTTAGTTCCTCTTTATTACGCGAAAAAACAAACTCGTTATCCGATGGTTTTATCTTTGGTTTGCGTACTTTTGCATATTCTGTTAGCCGGATTTTTCATTCGTCAGGCGGGCTTGGTGGGCTTAGTTTACGCCAGCTTCTTTGCGGCTTTTGTTAATGCCGTGATGTTATTCGTGGGACTTTTGCGTTGGGATTTGATGTTAAGCCCCCAAAGGCTGTGGAGATCGTTTTGGCGGATGGGGATTGCGGCGTTCGCGCTAGTAGGGGCCCTTAAAATACAAGAAGCCCTACAAACCTACTTTGCAGGGCCTCTGTGGATATCGTTATTTGTGACAATCACTGTGGCGGTGATTGTGTACTTCGGTTCGGCGCAGGTCTTGCGCTTAGAAGAATTCCTTAGAATCCGTCCGTCGTTCCGACTTTGGAGCGATCGTCTTCGTCAAAAGGAATAAGGTCTTTTGATGTTTCACCCGTGAACGATTTAGGAGCCGGGGAGTGCTTCGCTTTTGGCGTAAAATTTACGACATTTGTTTTCGCTTTTGGCTTAGCAGAAGCAGGAGACTCAGGCTTAGGCGCCTTTGTCGGCGCATGTTCTTGATGTCCACCATGGATCACGAGGTTGAGTTCCACCGTTAAGTCTTGAGCCGTGGTTGCAAGGTTGCTGATTTCACCACTTGTAGCCGCAATCTCTTCAGCGGATGCTGCATTGGATTGCGAAGCTTGGTCCAACTGATTCATCGCTTTGCTGATTTGTTGGATACCTTGGGTTTGTTCCGAACTTGCTGTTGAAATTTCCGTATTCAGATCAGCCACTTTTTTAACGGAATTTACGATGTTATTTAAAACCGTCCCGCTTTGACCGGCGATGCGACTGCCGTCATCAACTTGAGCAACGGATTCTTTAATCAAATGAGTGATGTCTTTTGCGGCCGAAGCACTTCGTTGTGCCAATGCGCGCACGGCTTCGGCAACAACCGCGAACCCTTTGCCTTGCTCTCCGGCACGAGCAGCTTCAACCGCCGCATTCAGGGCTAACAAGTTTGTTTGGAAGGCGATATCGTCGATAACGCTGATGATCTCTTCAATTTTTTTCGATGAGTTAGAGATCTTTTCCATTGAAGCGATCAAGGTTTGAATCTCATGCTGACCTTTTTCGGCCGCTTCACGTGAAGAGGCAGAAAGGGATGCCGCTTGTTTCGCGTTGTCAGAATTCATACGAACCATTGAAGAAAGTTCTTCTAACGAAGCCACTGTTTCTTCTAAAGAAGCCGCGGCTTCCGTAGAGCTTTGAGAAAGACTGTTGCCGGCTTCATTTAATTGTTCCACCGAGGAGGCTACGTTTGAAGCGGCCCCGGTCAAACGACCCGCAATGCCGGAAACGGCTTTGGAAATGGAATGCGCAATGTACAGAAGTAAGGAGAAAATAGAGATCACGGATAAAACTGTGGTCAGCATGGACCAAAACTTCACGGAGCTTTCCGTATTAGCGGCCATGGTTCCTTCTTTGTCGGCGCGGTCTAAATACATTTTAATAGCGTCACGGGCGTAGTCGCCTAAGACTTTTCCGGTGGTGGAAAATTCACCTTCAAGAAGGGCGAGGGCCTCTTTGTGTTTTTGCGGGTCCTTCTCTTCTGTCAGACTTTGGATCTTTTTCATCAAGGCGATAAATTTAGGAAACTTTTCTTTAAGAGGTTCAAACATCGCCTGCTCTTCTGGCATGAACTCAGACTTTAAATAAGCGTTATAAGCACTTTCATACTCAGTCACTGCTTCTTTAACTTCGGCGAGCTCTTTGGTCGCATCTTGTTGCGCATCCAATTTTGAGACGGCTTCATAGACTTTATAACCAAATTTATTTCTGGAAACTCGGATTTCCGAGATCTCTTTAAGATTAGGGATAATCAGGTCGTGAGAGGTATTAAGAAGCGTCACTTCTTGATTGAGGCCATGCGAACTCACGACACCCACAACCGCAAACCCGATGACCGGCATTGTAGCGGCAAACAACAACTTACCTTTAATTCCCTTAAACCAAGATGAAACTGCAGACATAAGAAACGCTCCTTTGGAGGCTCAATTTTTATTGCTATATTCTTTACGGTTTTTTGATAAAGCGGGTTGAGGACATTTCAAGTTTCTCAAAGAGTTGTAATAGAAGAATCAAGATTCATATTTTTGCTTTGTTTTGGAACGACAAAAGGCGGGGAGATCCCCGCCTTTTGTTAAGAAATAGTAACAAATTTTTATTTAACTGGCTATTTAACTTCAGCCAATGAGTTATAGCTGTCGCTGATCTTTTGCTGGCGCTCAACTTCTTTGCCCCAACGTTTCACTTCACCTTGATAGCCTTTTTGTTTGGCTTTCCATTCGTTTTCTTCTGAAGCTAAAGAACGCATTTTTTGTTGAACCTGATCGTTTTGCTCACGCAACTGACCGGCACGTGAACTCCATACCTTCTTTTCTTCCTGCAGTTGGTTGAGTTGCAGTTGGTAATCAGCGATATTCATCTCACGTTTTTTTTGGTTTTCTTTGATCTTAGCGATCATCGCTTCGAGTTCTTGGATCTTGGCTGTCTCTTGCGCGATCTTATTTTTTTCATCCGTAATCAGACCTTGGATTTCTTTTTCCTGTCCGCCCACGCGACCCATGGCTTGATTGTTTTCTTCCATCTGCGCATCAAGCTGCTTTTTTTGACCGTCGACTTGTGCTTTGGCTTTACCGACTTCGGCGATATTGCTATCCACGGTCTTTAGATTTTTTTCGTATTCAGTCAAATTGGTTTTAGAGTTGTTCAAGTTGGCCTTGATACGCTCTAAACCTTCTTTGGCCGAAGTTTGTGCTAAGGCGCTAGAGCCAAAAGCCAACAGAAGTGCGACGGATGTTGTTGTGAATGTTTTATTGAGTTTCATAATTATCCCTTTCCTATTGACCTAAGCCAGCGACGCTATTTTCTTGAGCACAAACATTTTTCAACGAAGAACGATAGTGACCCACTTCGTCTTCCCAGATTTCGCCTTTGAATTTCCAGTTCAAACTTTTTTCTTTTTGAACTTTCAACTCGGGACGTTCTTTTTCATTGATATCACCACCTGCCATTTGATAGCGGATGTGTTCGCCGGCACCACTGTAAAGTTCGTATTGCAGAACTTCATTTTGGTCCAAGACGCGGTTTAAGTTTGCCGCCATATCTTTAAAGCGTACTTGTAACGCTTGAGAAGCTTGGGCACGCAAGACGTTCTTTTCTTTATCGATACGAGCTAGGCCCACCGTGCGCAAGTTCTTAATAGAAACGCGCGCTTTCTTAGCGATATGGGTTTGGATGCGGTATGAAAGAAGTTTTTGTTCTGATTTTTGGATGCGCGCGACAACGGCTTCTGACGGAGCATCACCTTTAAGTGATTTTTTTGCTTCCATCAAATCTTTGTTCGCCGCATTTTGTTTGGCGATCAAATCGCGCTCCATTTTAATCAAGTTCAAAGCAACTTTGTTAAAACGAACCACTTCATCTTCATAGTTATTAATTTGTTTTTGCACGCTCATGTAAGCCGGGTGGCGTGCTAGTTCCACGATGAAAGAGCGTGGCAAGCCATCCACTTCTTTCATATCTGAATTTTTGATCCAGCTTTTCACTGTATCGTAATAATTCATGTTTGAAGAGTTTTTGGCTTGGTATTCGTCTAATTTCTTTTTCCAAGGAGCATACTTTTTGGTCATTTCGTTAAGTACTTGAGCGCCGTCACCGTATTGGCACAGATTCAAGTAACCCACGGTGCGAACCACGTAGGATTCTGGAGAGAAGGCATTTTTAAAGAAGTCCGTGTGAAGCGAGAACATGTTTCCGGCCGCACCTTCATAGTCTTCGCCCAAAATTTGCGTCCAGGCACTTTCAACCATCGCTTGCAACCAAAGAGGGTTGGATTTATCTACTTTCAAGTAAGATTGAAAAGCGGCTTTATAGTCACTTTTTTGGAACTGAATGCGGGCTAATGTCAAAGCACCGACAGAGCGCAACTGCAAGGTTTTATTACCTTCCGTTGCATCCATCAAACGCTCTAACGCAATTGCGGCATCATCCACTTTACCTTGGCGGTAGTTGAAAAGTCCGGTCAAGAGTAATGCTTCGGGGTAACGTGGAGATTTATCAGAGATGAAAACAAGGGCGTCTTCCATCAAGCCCAATTGGCCTTTTTCTGAGTAGTATTTAGCACGAGTGATTTGGTAGTCATCGTTTTTAGTAATATCTAAATCGTATTTGATCACTAAAGGATCAATCAAAGCGATGTCTGAAGTCTCTAGCACGTTGATATGTTGAACTAAGGCTTCCGTCGCTTTTTGTTGCCAATCTTTGTTTTTAGCTTCTTGGGCTACTTGCAACATGTACTGACGGAATTCAGAATTCAGGCCCATGCCTTTTGCCGTCAAAGCATAGTTGTACAAAGCTTGGATGCGATGTTCGGGGTCTTCCATAAGTTCGGCAAACAGACCCATGGCTAATTCATAGTTCTTTTGCATTTCAAGGAAGATCATGGCTTGTAAAAGCTTATAGTCGTTCGGTTGCATCTCGTCGATTTTAACCAACTCCACTTTAGGTTCATGGGTTGCTGGCTCTGTGATCGGCGAAAGCATTTTTACGTCTGGGATTTTTTTAAAGGCATCAGCGCTTGTAAGATTTTTAGAGGGCTCAACCACGGCATTATAAACCGGGACTTGCGGGATATATAAAGCAGGGGAGTCTTTAATGCGAGTGGGTTTTACCGCGACTTCGCGAGAAGCGGGGAGACGCAAGGGACCGATGTCCGAAGCTTGTACTTCGCGTTCTTCACCGATATCCAAAGCCGGAATGTTTTTAACTTTGAAGACCTCTGTTTTACCTTTAACCACTTTCTTTTGATAAACTTCAAAAGTTGGTACCAGGCTAGATTTAACTTTCAGTGAAGCCTCTGGAGCACGTCCTGATTTTTTCACCGTCAAAGCTGAATCCGCAAAAGCGGCTCCTCCCACAAGGAGCGGCGCTGCGATCAAAATTTTAAATGCCTTTTTCATAAAACCCCCACAAAGAAGCTGCTTCAGCCTGCGCGCCCCCCGGCGCTTCGGCACTGCGGCCGATGGCCCTAGTGCCAGTAAGTAAGACCAATCATTAGGCTTGTATCGTTGATGGTTTCAGATCCCAGGTCACGAGCACCGCCACCTGTATTCGTACCACCAACGTTGGTGTTTGGAGCGTAGTATTTCATTTTATCTTGGGTCGACCAGGTGTTGATCAAGTCTGCACGGATCGCAAAGTGCTCCGAGAAGAAAATCTGCTGGAAGATACCTACCTTGTATGAGAAAGCACTTTTAGAGATATTGCCTTCTGCTTGCGTGATTTCGTAAGACAAGTTACCCGCGCCTACGGAAAGACCCATGTCGAAATAGATGATAGATCTATCTAACACGCTCATTTTCGCATAGAACGGAACCCAGATACCTGAAAGGTAATAAGAAGATTTATAAACGTTGTGATTTGGAATGGCGCCATAGGTATCCACGAATTGTTTTACTGCGTCGTTATCACTCATGCTGGCAGAGTTGTAGTTTGCTTCTACCCCCCAGCGTTCATTAAAGAAATAACCAAAAGATCCACCGAAGATAGACCCCGTGCTGTAAGGATCGTTAAATGGGATACCCGTTGAAGCCGTCAGATAAAATCTTTCCGCTTTCACGTAACGACGGTTTTGCACAACGCTGAAATCGTCGTCTTTTGCGGCCCAGTATTTTTGCTCAAGCTTTTTGATGTCTAACTTATCGCTACCGCGTTCTGCTGCCGGCTTGCTGTCAGTGCTTTGAGCAAAAGCTTGAGATGTCATCAGGATGAACATTAGAAGTGATTTTTTTAACATGGTTTAAACTCCCGCCTTAGTTTGTACTTTTGAATAAGAATGGATAAGTCACTAACACCCGCGTGCCACCTTGTGGCTGTGGAAATTTCCACGCGGCAACCCTATTCAATATACATCCCTCAACGGTTGCGTTTTTCAGTGTCGTATCACCAATTAGTTGTTGTTCAACTTGGCCCGTCGCTGCGATGGTGAATTTCACCGCCACTTTACCGAATAAATCCGGATTGGCACTCAGTTGACGTTCATAACAATATAAAATTTGACCCAGTTTTGATTTGATATATTGCGCGATCACTTCACGGTCTAGACCGCCCGTAATTTCGCCTTCTTCTTCAATCAAACCAACACCTGCGTTACCTGTTCCACCAGCGGCAAGACCACCCATGCCCGAAGCTGATTTACCACCACCGCGACCGGCAGTTGAAATCGTGACGCCTGTCCCGTTGCCTTCAGTGCCCCAGTTTCTACCAGAGCGCTCCATGTTTCCAACAGCGGCGAGCGCTCGACCTGACGGGCCCGAACCTGCTTTAGTACCGTTAGCAAAGATCACATTGCCGGATTTCGCGGCTTGTGCCGAAACTTTTCCGATCAATTGAGAAATACGACCGCCTTGGATCGACTTCATCATATTGGCCACTTTGGTGCCACCGGATGTCGGCATTTCGGCTTTTTGACCAGCAGCGGCTGGAGCCTCTTTCACGACAACTTCTTGTTTCGGAGCAGATTCGATTTTTTTACGTTTTGGTTTTAATTCAGTTTTTACGATAATTTTTTGCGCCACTTGTGGTGGAGCCGCGACGACTTCAAGTTCTTGGCTTTTCGGAGAGAAAATTCCTAAAGTCACTAAGAAGAAAGCCGCACCTAGAACGATATAAAGACCCTTCTTAGAATCTTGATCAACCAATTGATCCATCGACATGTGGCCCATTTTAGCCGCATCTTCCATGGAAACCGTTC
Source organism: Bdellovibrio bacteriovorus (assembly GCF_001592735.1). NCBI lineage: Bacteria > Pseudomonadati > Bdellovibrionota > Bdellovibrionia > Bdellovibrionales > Pseudobdellovibrionaceae > Bdellovibrio > Bdellovibrio bacteriovorus. The sequence goes on along the minus strand of NZ_LUKE01000002.1, from coordinate 397,790 downwards.
TTTGGCTGACTTCAAGTTCGCCGACCATTTGTTTTTGCCATTCAGAACCAGGGATGCAAGGAACGGCTTTAACACCGAATGCGCCCACAGGTTTGAATTTTTTGTTCATAGGAAGAACTTTGGTTTCTACCACTTTACCAGCTTGTCTGACGATGTAGAGTTGGAAGCTCTTATCGTTTTGACGTTGCTCTTGACCTGCTTTTTCTAAGCGAAGGTAAAGATCCGTTTCTTTTTTAACCGGAGTGAAGTGCAAAGTGCAGTCATCAAGCTCGATGGATTGCTCTTTATCCAAACGCAAAGCAGGGGAGAGGTTGCCTTTGGCAGCCTGTTCCAGATTCATGTTGATATACCACCACGCATCGTTGCGGTATTCAAACAAACCTTGAATGCCTTTCGTCTCTGGAGAGATAGAAATAACATCAGCCAGGCGAGAAGACCCGAAAGTTTGCGTTGCTTGTTGTGATCTCAGTTTCCAAGTTTTCACGGAGCCGTTTTTTAACGACTGACGTACAATTAAAGTGAGCATGTTCTACCTCGAACTTAAATTAGTTGTTCAAATAGAGAGCAGATTCGCGAATACGGCCATCCATATCCTTCTGTACATCGTAAAGAGGCATAAATTTAATACCCCTTTTTTGCACAAGATAGGCGCCATCAGGGTTACGAATCGTTCCCTTGAGGTTCATCTCACCAAAATTGACTTCTTGGACTTTACGGACTGTTCTTTGTTTGGCAAAGCCAGTCGATGCTCCCAAGAGAATGAAAGCGATCATCGCTGTGATGATAGTTTTCACTTGTACCCTCCATACTACAAGTCTCCCGAGATAACGTGCTGACCGACTTTGTTTTGTGTTTTCAAATACTGTATTTTCTTACCTAACCAGTCACGCATATCCATTTGTGAACTGGCTTTAAAAGCTTTTTCATAAGAATCCAACGCGAGCGTTGGGCTTCCTTTGTACGTTTCAAAAACGTGGGCTTGTTGTAATAAAAGATCGGCATTTTCTTTCTTAAGGTTTAGCAAATCTTTCAAAACACCTAGAGCTTTGTCCACCTCTCCTTTTTGAGCATAAGCTTCGCTCATCAAGGTTCCCACATTGTAATTATATAACTGTTCCTTGTTCAATGCAGAGAATTTTGTCGTTGCCGAAGTATAATCTCCCTCTGAGAAAGCCTTCACGCCAGCAAATGTTTGCATTTCTGTCGAAGACATTTGCATGTCGAGAACTTTTTCGAAAAACGGCATCGCGTCTTTGATGCCATCGGCTTTGTAAACCAAACGAGCTTTTTGATACACGTAAGGGGCTGCTTCGGGCTGAATTTTCAAAGAAGCTTCTATCATCCACAAAGCCTTGTCAGCAAAACCGCGAGCCTCGGCACCTAGACTTACATAGAAAAGTCCAAGGGCGCGTGTGTCCTTGCCTTTGGCAAGCTCTAATCCCATCTTCTCAACCATGTCCCACTGTCTAGAAGAATAACAATTTCCGACAATTTCAGTAGGGCTGGACTTAGTAAGGGCGCCGGACGTTAAGGCCGAGCGATCACAGGTTTTCGCACCCTTCGTATCAAGCTGAGACACGCGGCCAATGGTCATATCCATCGACTTCGGCAAGTAAGCCACCATTTTTTCCGGTGTCGGATACTGGGCCATTGGCGGGACGGTTTGGTTCACAGGGATGCTTGCGTAAGAACGAGTTTCAGTTGCGGCCTGACCTTTAGAGGCGGCCAAGACTTTTAATTTTGCTTCGTTCTCGTTTTTCTTTTCTTGAATAGGTGCTGTCAACTTAGCGACTTCGCCACGCAAGGCCTCTTGGTCTGCCGGGCTTAATGAAGCGGGCAGTGGCATCGTGGTCAAGCTTTCAATGAAGTTTGCATAACAACGGTCAATACCGCGCATGGCTTCAAGTTGTTGGTAGGGGTCTTTCGACATTTTCAACGTGGTGAAGTAAGCGGTGTGGGCTTTATCCAGTTTCTCGGTTTTCATACCAAGCACCATGGCGAATTTGTCTTCACGAGCTTTCACACTTTGTTTTACTAATTCTTGCTCTAAGATCTGGGCTTGGATCAGGCGCGCTTCCGCACGGATTTCGGCGGCGACATCACGACCGTTGGCTTTCATTGATAAATCAAAAGCTTGGGTTGTTTTGCCGGCGGCAAGTAAGGCTTTTGCGCGATCAATCATGATTTGTGTGCTGAAAGGCTCAATACCTTTAGCGGAAATTTGATTTTGCAATTTTTCAAGCTCGGCACTTTTTGGCTCGTTTTTATAGGAATCCAAAAGTTTGGTGTAAATGCGCTCTGTCGTTTTGCGATCCGCATCGACCAACATTTGTTGGTAAGCTTGGCGTGCTTCTTTGGTTTTCTTTTCTAAAAGATAGATGTCCGCGGCCAACTCTAGGTGGTTCGCGCGACCTTTTTTATCTAGGTCCGCAATCTTTTCTAAAGTCTCAGCGGCTTTACCAATTTGTCCAACATCGGCATAAGCTTTAGCGGCTTCTTTTAAAACATCCAAGTTGCGTTTGTCAGATGGATATTTTTTAACGAACTTCAATGACAGCTCAGCGGCATCAAAAACTTTGCCTTCCGCATACATCATGCTGAGTGCTTGCCATAAAGCGTCTTGCGCCAATGGAGAGTCTTCGTGTTCTTTAGCGAAAGCCAAAAGTTTTTCGGAAGCTTGGTCTTTGTTTCCCGTCTTAGAGAACTCTTGGATTTCAGTGAAATGAGCTTCTTCCATGATTTTATTCATGTTCTTTTTACGAGAATCATCACCAGTTGAAGTCGACACTTGTTTAGAGAAGGCTTTGATTCCCGCATAGTCTTTTTTGATGTTAAGCATATCAAGCACTAAGTCTTCAGACTTGCGTTTGATATCGTCGTTGCCTTTGACTAAAGTCAACGGTTTCAGCCATTTTTCAGCTTCTTCATAGTTGGCTTCTTCATAAGCGATGTGGCCGACTTTGAATTTCACTAAGGTTGCGTATTTTCCTGTCGGATGCTTTGCTAAGTAATTTTTAGCAAGCTCTTTACGTTCTGCCTCTTTAAGTGGTTCTTTTTTCTTTTCTATAGATTTCTCTTTGGAATAAAGAGCGGCATAAGTCGCGTCGTGGTTCATCGTAGGCTCAGTGGATTTGTCGCTCACGATTTTATATTGAACGCTGGCTTCATCGTATTTTTCTAATTGGAAAAGAAGCTCTGCGTAAGCAAAACGAGTTTTTAAGTCTGGTTTTGTGGGATCTTCATTATCCAAAATCAGCTTAAACAACTGTTGGGTGAGGTCCGAGAATTCTTTGTTTTGTTTGTTCTTAAGCCAGATTTCCCACCATTTTTTGGCCATATCAAGACTGACACGACGGAATCCTTCTTCGCAAGATCCTTTAATGTCATCCGCATTTTGCAATGATTTCCAAGAAGAATTGGTGCGACAAAGATCGCTGGCGTAGGTAAGGTGATTAATAACTTTCGGACGACGTTTCAAAGTTTCGTTACCTTCCACCAACATAAGGTGAGCGCGAACCACGTCCGGACCTGAAGAGCGTTTATCGATATACTCTTCAAGGAATGTATCCATTTCTTTTTCACGGCTGTGTGACATATAAAGTTTGGCCATATTCATCATGGCTTCACCCAGCTCGTCTTCGTTCGCGATATCTTCAAAGAATGAGAAAAGTTTGTTAGCAGGGTAGGTGTCGCCGACGAAGATCGTCAAATCACGCATCGCCTCGCGACGAAGATTGTGACGGTTGTTTGGCACTTCGCCATCTTTCAGCGCCGGATTTGTTTTCACGACCTGAACCAGTTTTTCGATGCCTTTATCGCTTTCGCGAAGGTTGTAATAAGCCCATGCGGCCTTATACATGCCGTAAGAATAAACACGGCTTTCGGGGAATTTTTCAACGCGTAAAAAGTGCTCCAAAGCCTCTTTAAAGCGACCTTGATCGTAAAGCAATTCGCCGGCGGCCAAGGTGCCATCCGGGATCAGTGGAGATTTCGGGAACTTTGCTAAGAGTTTTGAAAACAGCTGTTCGGCAGTTTTGAACTGACCGATTTGCTGATGGGCGAACGCATTGTTAAATAAAACGGCGTCCATTTCTTTGAAGTTGGGAAATTCAACCTCAATTTTAGTATAAATTTTAGCAGCGCGTTTAACCGCTTCCGCCCCTTTTTCGTTGGCTACGGGGAACGGTGAAAGCTTCAACAGGGGAGTGTCCTGGTGAAGGTCAAAGAAACGGCCGGATTTAGAGCGGCGCATGTAAAGTTCGGCTAAGCGATACCAAAGGTCCGCTTCCTCGCGACTGCCTTTTTTCTTTTTGATGATTTGTTGCAGTGATTCGATGGCTTTATTTTCAGAGCGGGTGATCATCACCTCGCTCTTAAAAGCGCGTTTTTCATTTTCGTCTTCGTTATTGTTAGTCAAGCGGACTTCGGGAAGAAGTCCTTTAGCATTTTTTTCTGCAGCGAAACAGTAGATCGAAAAAAGATGAAATGCGAGAAGTATAATCACTGCGCGTAACATATATTTATTCTCCAACCATGGTGATCAGCTTTAACTGCGGGAAGCCCGCCATTGAAGCTGTATACATGACCTTTCTCAAAGTAGAGTAAGGAAGCTCTTTATCGGCCTGAAGCAAGATTTTTCCGTCTTTCACGAAATCTTTGTCTTTTTCTGTTTCGGACTTAGCGATTCTATCTAGCTCTTGGAAAAGAGGTTTGATAAAATTCGTGTCTTTGTCCTCTAAATCTTGCGCCATGAAATCATTATTTTTCACGTCCGCAAGTTTAGTTTGATCAATCTTCAGCGCATCTTTTGAAAGCGAAATTTTAATTGCCTCTGTCGGATTCACCATGGAAGCCGATGTGGGCAAGCGCAAATTGTTTTCAGGGATGATTTGCACATCTGAAGTTGAATAAGTTTGTAACAAGAACACCAGCATGATGGTAAACATGTCCGTCATGGAAGTGATGTTCAGAGTGAACGTTGAATTCTTTTTTACAGGCGGTTCGTATCTACGTCGGCGTGACATGAACTAGCCCTCCATCATATTGGCAAAAATAATTTCAGGGAACATATAGTTCGTCTCAACATTTTTACCTTGTTTAGTGTCAAAAACAGGGAACTTGATCGTGTTGTCATGGGCTTGACGAGCTTCATCCATAATTTTGACGATCTGTTCATACGGTACTTGGCCATCAGGGCTGAGTTCTAATTTAAAAACTTCAGGATTGGCTTTTTTGACTTCGACCAGCTTGGCATGCAAACCTTTGAAATCGAAAGACCCATCTTTCATCGGAATGGTTTCGACCTTTTCTTGGCCTTTCGTGGTCACCACGACGCGGATGCCATCTTTAGCGTCCACTTCCAAGGCGACCAGGGTCGGATTGGGTTGTTGATCTTGCTTTTGAATCGCCTCATTCACCACTTGCGGTAATTGAGATTCGATAACCATCATTTGTACGAAAGCTGAAGATACAAGAAGTACCGGTACAAGCTTTACCATCACGGCAAGCAAAGGTGCCAAGTCCAACTCGAACTCACTGTTGTGATCAATATGTAATTTCTTAGCGCGTCTCATACATCATCCCTTTAAAAAATGTCCTCATAAAGAGGGCCGGCTTCCGTTAGGAAGCCTTTGAACCCGGTGTCGGAGGAGTTGGAACCGTCACGTGATCTGGATACACGTTTTGACGAGTCAAGTTAGGGATATGAGCGCTTGTTAATAGCTCTGCCAATTTAGATGTCTTCTCAGACAATTGCTCCATCAATTGGTTTTGACGTGCAACTAGGAAAGAGTAGAACACCATCGCGGGGATCGCCACCGCAAGACCCAGAGCTGTTGTATACATCGATACCGAGATACCGTGTGCAAGCAACGCTTGTTTCTGTGCTGGATCGGCTGTCGCTACCGCTTGGAACGATAAAATCAGACCGTGGATTGTACCCAAAAGACCCAACAACGTCGCCACGTTGGCTAACATTGAAAGATAGTGCAGGCGTTTCGTGTATAAAGGAACTGTTTCTGACAAAGCGATATCGTGGGCTTGGAAAATAGTGTCGTCATCGCGATCGGCTTTTTCAAGGATCGTTTTGAAAGCACTTGCCAATGGCTTTTTCTCTAATTGCGCACAAACTAGAAGAGCTTCATCATGCTTTTTAGCCAAAACTAGGTTTTGGATTTTAGCCATGAACTCATCGACGTTCATGCCATAGTCTTTGTAAAGAGCTTTAGCGCGCTCTGCTACTAGGACTAATGAACCAATACCTACTAAAAGGATAAACCAGCCGACAACGCCGGACTCATTCATGAACTTTAAAAATGCCATTTTGTGTTTCCCCCTTGGATGCGTCAGCGGACGTCCATTTTGTTAATTGAATTTTGCCCTGATCTTGCACTTGGAGGAAACGAACTGCGTAATGCAAACCAGATTTTACGTTAAGTCTTTGCTTTGAGTAGTTCTTGCGAACGATTTCACAAAGCACGTTGAAACCCTGAGGGTTCACCTCAGACTCTCTAAAATGAAGCATGATTTTTTGACCCGGAAGCAATAATGGATCATTTAAAAGAACCAAAGCTCCGTTTTCGCTCACACTTAAAGTGTGTCCGTCAAAAAAGTTGTGATCGTTGTGGGCATACACGGGGCTGATAACATCAACACGCGTTGCCTGACGATCTTTGAAAGATCCAGCTAAGTGGTCCTTAGTTTGGATTAATCGAGCCAAACGGTCTTTGGAAAAATCTTGCAATTCTCCCACGAGCGTCCAGTTGTCTAAGTGCGATGCCCATACATAGTTGTAATCTTGCAGCTCGCCCGTTTGGATCATGGTAATCAGGGATCTATATTCGTAGGGACCATATTTCATTTCCCCACGAAGAATGTACCACTGTATGTTCGTTGTCGCTTGTACCCCACCCATACTTATTCCTTACAGTTGGATCGACTTCGGATAGAAATCGATTTTGATGTTCGCATTCGCCGCCGGAACTGCTGATCCATGGAATGTGATCGTCCAGTCCGTGGCGTTGTATGACCATCCGTTGTTTACGTCCATCGGTACTACAACACCGTCAACCGTCACCGAAATAGTATCGACTTGGGGTTCACGAGTTAATTTAAATACGGAAGAAAGATTGATAATGCTGTCCGAGATCAGCTCTAACGTTTGACCGAAGTTACCGCAGATAGAACCTTTGGTTCCGCCAGTCAAATCAGCCAACTTTTCCACGCGGGGAGCCAGCTTCTGAGCATTGTTATCTAAAGAATTAAGACAAGCTTGGCTATCCACCGTGATCGTGCTTACGGAATAGTTTTTACCGTAAGTAGAGATTTCCGTGAACCCATCAAGAAAGTCTTTAAAAGACTCTACTGTTTGAAGACCTGGGTTTGAATAGCTTTCGTTTTGACTTGCTGTATCGTGTGAGAAGTCTTCTTCGTCACTCACGATGATGATAGCTAAGAAAGCCTCAGGGCGACGGAAGTTGGCATTGAAAGGATCAAGCAAAGATTGCTTAAAACTTTCAAAAGCACGTTCGTCACCGGCGCCCGCCGTGCCTTGAGTGGCATTAGTCGTAAATACATTTGTTAAGTTTGGAGTGTCTTTCGTCATGACGAACACACCCGAATGAGTGTCTTCCTTGATCGAACCGTCGGCATTCAGGATGCGACCGCCATCACGGATGCGTGCCAGCGGAGAAGCGGCGTTAAAACGTTTCTTCCAACCATCCGTCGCCGTGACTGCCATATGGAAGTCAAAGTTCTTTTCTTTAAAACGATTGATGAATGAGCTGAAGTTGTTCGTCAAGTTGGTTTGCGAAGATCTCATAGAACCCGAGTTGTCGATGACCCACAAGATGTCGATTTTTTTAGGAATGATTACGGCTTGCTGTTTATAGTCGGAGTTGTCGTTCAATAATGAATAGCCGCCAGTACCTTTACTGCATCCTGCTAACATTGCTACTGTCGAAGCCATCATGACTGTCTTGCGTGCAACTTGATTAAACATTTGGTAATCCTCCTGAGGCCCACCATTACTTTGCGTTCGTGATGGAATCAGTTTCGTGCATAATCACACAAAACTAAAATCGAGGATAAATGCCTGAAATTGTTTTTTTATTTTCGAATGATCTAAAAATGGGACACGCTAAGTAATTGAAAAAACAGGTTATTACTAAAATTACGATTTCGAAAAAAAATTTCTTCCGTCAAACCTTTAACCAGTTTCTTAAGAATTCTCGAGTGGTGAAACACTTAACTGTGCGTTCATTCGAGAAGTTTTCAAGAAGCGTTGAACTTTTGGTCGTAAAATCCTTCAAAATTCTTGATCTCAATTCAATCACAATTAGATGAATCGCCGCAGTTTTGGGTTTCATCCATCCAAATATCAATACACAAAGCGTTCCACGGTAAAGCCAATACAGACGTAGGAAAGTTTGAAATTCGTCCAAGCTCTTAGCGACTGAAAAACTTAAGCGCAGAATTTTTAAACTTCTCTAAAAGAGCCAGCGCGCAAAGATCTAAAGACGACGAGCCTACTTTGCGCACCAAAAATTATTAATTCGTAACTGTCCCCGTCATCATCTCTCCCTTCAATGAGGCAAGGTTGCTCGGGATGACCACTACAAGAACAAAGAGGTATTATCGACGAAGAAGATAGATAGATAGATAGATA
>NZ_LUKE01000002.1:300000-389074 GCF_001592735.1 Bdellovibrio bacteriovorus | reverse complement strand
TAGATAGATAGATAGATAGATCTTCTCTGCGAGGAGACGTTGCGTTGAAGATCATTAAATTTGAAAGATATTTAAAAAATCTCTTGCGGGTGTTTTTCAATATTCTATTCGCCTTACGGCATCGATTAAAAATAAACTTCAGCACCGGCCTCGACTTTACTTTTAGGAATTAGCTATGACCCTAATAGATCGTCACAGAGCGGTTCTTATGGTGATTTCCTGATGAAAATGCAGCTCCGAAAAACCCAAAAATCAGAGTGGAAAACCCGTGGTATAACTTCGAAAAATTACAGAGGTTGCCATGTCTTTACGTAAATACACAGATGACGAACTGATTCAAAGAATCGAAAAACTTGTGCGCACCGAAAGAAGGATCACGCATTTGGTTTTACTGCATATCAATGAAATTGAAGATCGCAAAATTCATTTGGAACGCGGTTATGACGGAATCTATTCGTATCTTACCAAAGGTTTAGGATTTTCTGATGGTGCGGCTTACCGCCGTCTGCAATCAGCCAGGCTGTTAAGGCAGGTGCCTCATGTGGCGGAAAAAATCGAGGCGGGGACTTTAAATTTATCCCAGCTGGCTCAAGTACAGAAATGCTTAAAAGAAGCTTCCCAAAAAGGCCTTAAGGTGTCCGCCGCGAAAACAGCCAAGATTTTAGAAAAATTGGAACTTAAAAATGGCTTTGAAACCACGAAGGCTTTAGCGACTGAATTTGATTTGCCAATCCAGACTCATCAAAGAACCATCCCGCAGAAAGATAATTCCGTAAGATTAGAAATCACCCTCTCCGCCGAGCAGTTCGCGGAACTTCAAATGGCTAAGCAACTGCTTTCGCATGTTTGTCCTGAAGGTCAATGGTCCGAAGTCATCGCGATATTGGCGGAAAAATTTAATAAAAGAAAGTTCGGCGGAAGAAGTCTTAAAGTAGTTTGCTGATTGATTGATTGATTGATTGATTGATTGATTGATTGATTGATTGATTGATTCGCAAAGAAATATTTTTTGAATAGAGAGGTCTATAAAAACTGGGAAACTTAACACGCTGTCTCCTCGTCGCGGAGCTACCAGCATGATAACTTTTGGAACAATTTAGAAGGCAGGCGACTCTCCGTCGCTTAAAATTTAATCGGATTCGCTTTAAAGTATTCCTTGGCCTGGCGCCAATACACATCCTTGCCCTCAAGATCTAAAGCGCTCCAGTCAACACCTTCAGCGTGAGCCATCTCGATCATTTTGTTAAAACGGGTTTCAAAGCGGCGATTGCCTTTGCGTAAAACTTGTTCTGGATCCAATTTCAAATGACGAGCTAGCTGCGATAAAGAAAAGAACACATCGCCCAGCTCATACTCGATCTCACTCATGACATCGTTATCCAAAGCCTCACGCAATTCATCCAATTCTTCTTCGACTTTGACCATCGCATCCGCAGCACTGTCCCAATCGAACTTTAACTTTTCCGTGCGTTTGCCAATTTTATAAGCGCGTTGCAAGGCGGGAAGTGGGGGAACATTTAAAGCATACGGAGAAATGCCGTCCTCTTTGGCAAGTTCCTTTTCCTTTTTCTTGATCTCATCCCATTTGCTAATGACTTCGGCAGAATCGGCGACTTTTGCATCGCCAAACACATGAGGATGACGACGAATCAATTTTTCTGATACGTTCGCGATCACGTCATTGATATCAAACGCACCTCGTTCTGAGGCTAATTGCGCATGTAAAATCACTTGGAAGAGCACATCGCCCAGTTCATCTTTGATTTTGTGATCTTTTTTCGGATGTGGGGGGGCTTCCAAGGCTTCCACCAGCTCATGAGTTTCCTCGATTGCGTATTGAGTCAATGACTCATGTGTTTGCTCTTTATCCCAAGGACAGCCGTCCGGCCCACGCAGTCGAGCAACAATCTCGACTAAGGACTCAATCTGTCGTAAGTTGGTGGGAGTTTGAGCTGAATCTTGTGACATGAGGGCCTCGACTTTAAGAGGGAACTTCCTATTTGATATCACATTAGCAGAGTGATTTCGACAATTATAGCAAAAAGGAGTAGGTTAAAACCTAGTATGCCGAGAGGAAAACAGGCCAAAAAACACAACCCCAACACGCGGGTCAACTATGAAGATCCAAGTCTAAAATTTTTAGACTGGGTGGACTCTATTGGCTTAGAAAAAACTTTCTTTGGTCGACTGATTCAGTTGATGGAAGAAAAGTTTTATATCCGTCGCGCCGCCTTAATTTTTCTTTATTGCGTTCTGCTTTCGTACACTATTTTTTACCAGCTTGATATTCCGTACAATTTCGCCGTCGGTGATGTCGCCAAAGTCGGGGTGAACTCTCCATTTGGTTTTGAAATGACCGACGAAGTGACCACCGAAGAAAAGCGCTTGAAAGCTGAATACTCCGTTCCGGTTTTTTATGACTGGGACACCAGTGTTTTTGAACGCGTTTCCGTCAGTTTGATTCATTCTTTCCGCACTATGCGCGCGTATCATCGCGATGTAAAATGGGCGAATAATGCGGCGGCTTATCGCGCGCAGGTGAAAGACTTTTTTCAATACAAAAAACAATTTGAAGCTGAGCTGGGTGTGAACGTTTCTGACTTCATGTTTGAGTGGCTGATTGATATGAAATTTAATCCGCGTATTGAGGCGGTGGTGATTCGCAATCTTGAAGCTTGGTATGATAAAAAAATCGCCGAAGCTCCAGATCGCTTTATTCCTCCTCATCAGCCCACCGTGATGGCGCGTATTGTTCATAAAAACAATCTAGGTAAAGAACTCAACATCGCCCGTGAAGAGATTGTGGATTTACAGACCCCCGATAACTTCGAGTTCTTTTCAAAAAAAGACCTCAACCGTTTTTCTGAAAGTGATCAGGCGAACCTATTGTACTTTGCTCGCTCGCTTGTTGTGCCAAACTTAACACTGAATAAACAAGAAACGGCGTCTCGTCGTCAATCTGCACGCGAGGGTGTGATACCGGTCACAATGACCATCAAAAAAGGTCAAAATATCATCAACCAAGGTGCCGTGGTTCAGCCCTTCCAAATGGCGGTGATTAAGCAAATTGAAAACATCCGGGCGGATAAGCGCAAAGACATCATGGCTCTTTCGATGGCTTTGATGCTGTCCGTAGCAATCTTGGTGTTCTTCTCGTACCTAAAACGCTTCACTGTGAATAAAGTTAAAATCGAATTCAAAGACGTTTCAGTCATGATGCTGATCGCCTTTGGGGTCGTGTTTTTTGCGAAAATCTTCTTGTTCGTGGCTGACGCCGCGTTTTCGTCTAAACTGGCGCATTTAATTCCGCCGGCGGTCTTTCTTTTTGCCGCACCAGTGGCGGCCGGTCCGATGCTGGTGGGTTTGTTAATCAGTTACGGCGAACTTGTATGGCTTTTCACCGCCTTTTTGTCGGTGTGCCTGGGTATCATGTTGGATTACAATTACTCTTTTATGTTCGTGTCTTTAGTGGGCGGTATCGCCGCCGCTCGTGGGGTTTATAATTGTAAAACCAGAAACGACTTGTACTTTGCGGGTGTGCGCACAGGCATCATTAATGCTTTGATGATCGCCTTTATCGTGACTATGACGAAGTTTGATCAAGAGGGCAGTGGACGGGAAATTCTTCTTTCCATCCCGGCAGGATTCTTTGGAGGGATCTTAAGTGCGCTCGTCGCCATGATGTTCATCCCGCTTTTAGAGTCGATCTTTAATTATACAACCGACGTCAAGCTTTTAGAGCTTAGCAACTTAAACCATCCGCTTTTAAAAGAGATGATCGTCAAAGCCCCCGGGACTTATCATCACTCGATGATGGTGGGCTCGATGGTGGAGGCGGCCGCTGAAGAAATTGGTGCAAATCCGTTATTAGGTAAGGTGATGTGCTATTACCACGACATCGGTAAAATGGAACACGCCAACTACTTCATCGAAAATCAAAAACCCGGACACAACCCGCATGATCATATATCTCCGTTTATGAGTAAGACCTTGCTTGTAGCCCACGTGAAAGATGGCGTGGAAATGGGAATAGCGCATAAGCTAGGTAAACCCATCATTGATGGGGTTTTACAGCATCATGGAACGACTTTGATTTCGTATTTTTACAATAAAGCTTTGGATATGAAAAAAGATGAAGATCCCGAGATCAGTGATCAGGATTTCCGTTATCCAGGTCCGAAACCGCAATTCCGCGAAGCCGCGCTTTGCATGCTGGCAGATAGCATCGAGGCGGCCGCTAGATCTTTGGATGAGCCAACGCCCACACGCTTGCAAAACATTGTGCGTAATATCATTCAGCGTAAATTTTCAGACGGCCAGTTGGATGAGTGTAATCTGACCTTAAAAGATATTTCTAAAGTGGAAGCAGCCTTTGTGCGCATTCTGCTAGGTATCTATCACCAACGTATCGATTATCCACGCAGTGCTGGTGGGGGCCTGGGTGATGTCGCCCGTGCTCAGCCTCAGGGATAATTTCTTATGCGCGTTTTGATCGTCAACGAAGCTAAGTCCGCGGTGCCACGCAAGTTCGTACAGCAGTGGGTGAGTGATGTGGCGATAGAGTTGCGCAAAAAAAAGATCATTTCAGCAAAACAAATAGCTCAAGAATTAACCTTGGTTTTCTTAGATAAAAAGCCCGCGCAAAAAATTAATTTTGAATTTCGCGGAAAGGATTACGCCACCGATGTCTTAAGTTTTGACTCGATGGATCCCTCCTCTTTTGGGGAGCTTGTCTTGTGTCCGGAAGTTTTAAAGCGTCAGTCTAAAGAACACGGGCTGACTTACCAGCAAGAACTTGGCTATATGCTACTGCATGGGATCTTACATCTTTTGGGTTATGATCATGAGCTCGGAGAAAAAGAAGCCACCGAAATGTTCGGACTCCAAGATGATATCTTCGAGAAGCTTTTGAAAAAAATAGCGGCCAAAAAATCCGTCAAATCAAAATAAACAACAATACAGCCGGTGCCAAGGGCTCTTGGGTCCGAATTCTGACAATTCACGCGCGATTTTTGTGCAAACTTTAAGCGAATTTGATGGGCTTTTTGTAAGGCTCGAGCTTGTTGCCATTATATTGCAAACAGTCGAAAAAAACCGGGGTGGCATCAAGCTTGTAATAGGGATTGTCAGTAAGTTTCCCTGTAAGACTTCCTAGGGCTCTCCCCTCCCTGCTCTAGGAAGTCTTTTTTATTTAAAGGGCCAACTGACTGCGTTGCCGCGTCGGCTTATTGACATGCGGTTCTTGGGCTATAAACTCATGTGCATGTCGATTGTGACCGAATCATCTGAAGTTAAAAGTCGTATTTCTGAACTCGAAAGTTTCGCAAAGGAACTTCGGGGGTATCTTTGACGTTGATAAGAAAAAGAAACGTCTAGACGAACTCGCCATCCAAGCTGAAAATCCCGCGCTGTGGGAAAAGCCCGCAGAAATGCAAAAACTCAATAAAGAAAAAACTCTGCTAGAACGTTCTGTCAGTGAGTATGACTCTTTTGGCAATCGTCTTAGTGACGCGCAAGTGCTTTTAGAAATGGCCGTGGAGGCTCAAGATGAAAGCAGTTTCACAGAAGTGAAAGCCGAGGTTGTGGCTCTTGAAAAATACGGACAAGAGTTAGAGTTAAAGCGAGTTCTGAATGGCGAACTTGATGGTAACAGTGCTTATCTTTCCATCAACTCAGGCGCCGGTGGGACAGAGTCTTGTGATTGGGCGGAGATGCTTTTGCGCATGTACACGCGTTACGCGGATCAACATGGATACAAAGTTCAAGTCGTTGATATCACCGAGGGCGAAGGAGCGGGGATTAAATCCTGCACTCTTTTGATCGAAGGCCCTTATGCCTATGGTTATTTGAAGGCAGAATCGGGCGTTCATCGCTTGGTGCGTATTTCTCCATTTGATTCTAATGCTCGCAGGCACACTTCGTTTGCGTCGGTCTTTGCGTGGGCGGAAGTGGATGACGACATCAATATTGAAATCCGCCCAGAAGATTTAAAAGTAGAAACTTTTAGATCTAGCGGTGCCGGGGGACAGCACGTTAATAAAACGGACTCTGCCGTGCGCATGTACCACATTCCTTCGGGTGTTGTGGTGTCTTGCCAAATTGAACGCTCACAAATTCAAAACAGAGAAAAAGCTTTAAAGATGTTAAAAGCGCGTCTTTACGAAATTGAAGTTGAAAAACGCAATGCCGAAAAAGATGCGATGAACTCATCTAAAAAAGCCAATGAGTGGGGCTCGCAAATCCGTTCTTACGTCATGCATCCATATCAAATGGTGAAAGATCACCGCACCGACTTTGAAACAAATCAAGTGGGCGATGTTATGGATGGTGATTTGGATGGCTTTATCATGTCTTATCTAAAATCAAAAATTGATAACGGCGGGGAAGCTAAAACGTGAACAAAAGTTTAGCCTGGCTTTCATGGCGTCTGCTTTTATCTCGCAGCACCTTGTTTGGGGGCTCAGCTCCTTTGTCATTGCTAGGACTTGTTTTGGGTGTCGCCGCCCTGGTCGCCTCAATGGCGGTGATGAGTGGTTTTGAGACGACTTTAAAAAATGCCATGGCCGATGTTTCGGGCCATGCCCAAGTGGTGAAGCGCTCCCGTTTCCCGGATGATTGGCAAAAATTAGAAGAAAGAATTAAAAAAGCCGAACCGACTTTAGAGTCAAGCTCGCGCTTTGTTTTTATTGAAGCGGTGCTCGCACATCATGGACATATTTCGGGAGTGTTGCTGCAAGGGGTGGACCCGGATCGTGTTAATAAAGTTCTTAACTTTAGAAGCCGCACGATGGCGGGTTCGACTGATTTGACCGGTGAAAGTGAAGTGCCCTTAGCCCTTATCGGAAAAGGCTTAGCCGCAAAAATGTCATTGCAGCCGGGCGATCGTTTTCGAGTCGTTGTTCCTGTTGCCGATGCGGTGGATCCGTCAAAATTTCAACGCCGTGTGGGCGAATTTCAGGTTCAAGGTATTTTGGATTTAGGCAAATACGAATGGAATGAGCGCTTTATTGTGACGGATTTAAAAGCCGCACAAAAAGTGGCCGACATCGGCGATCGTTACTCCGGTTTGCTCTTAAAGTTCCAAGATGTGGATTATGCGCGTAAAGCGGCCTTGAACTTAAGCGGAGTTTTGGGAACCCCTTACTGGGTGCGCGATTGGCATGACTCTAACGAAAATCTTTTTGAGGCGGTCAGGGTCGAACGTCCGGGGATTTTCATGGTCGTTTTGATTATCACTTTTGTGGCGGCCTTTAATATTTCTGCCACCTTGTTTGTCAGTGTGGTTCGTCGTTATAAAGACATCGCGATTTTAAAAACCGTGGGACTTTCGCGCAAAGACATCATTAGGATCTTTGCCTTTCAGGGTGTCTTTATGGGCGCCATTGGATTGTTCTTTGGTTTTATCTTAGGCTTTATTTTGTGCCTGATGTTTAGTTTTTTCCAAAGTCGTTTGGGGCTTATTTCAGGCGAGGTGTATCGCATTGACGGAATCACCGTGAACATTCGTTTTATTGATTGCATCGCCATTGTGATTGCGACGTTATTGATCTGTTTTATTGCGACCCTAGCACCCGCACGCCGTGGTGGAAACTTAAGCCCGATGGAAGGATTGCGTAATGAATAATGCAAATGTTTTGTTAAAAGCGGTGGATATTCATAAATCCTATAATCAGGGTTCAGATCAATTAGAAATTCTTCGTGGTATCAACATGGAAATTCGCGAAGGGGAAGCTTTGGCTTTGTTGGGGGCTTCGGGCGCTGGCAAAAGCACGCTTTTGCAGATCTTAGGCACTTTGGATCGCCCCACGCGTGGGGAGCTTTACTGTGAAGGCCGCGATGTTTTGGCGATGAGTGATGATGAATTGTCACGCTTTCGCAATGCTGAAATGGGTTTTGTGTTTCAGTTCCATCATCTGTTAAGTGAATTTACTGCCTTAGAAAATGTGATGATTCCATGCCGCGTGGGCGGGGAGTCAGTAAAAATGGCGCGCGAAAAGGCGATGCATTTATTGTACTTTATGGGCCTCGCCGATCGTCATCACCATTATCCGCAGCAACTTTCAGGCGGTGAATTGCAGCGCGTGGCGATTGCGCGGGCGCTGGTTCGTCATCCAAAGGTGTTATTTGCCGATGAGCCGACAGGAAACTTAGATTCTCACACCAGTGCGAAAATTCAGGATCTGTTCTTTAAGTTGAAGGAAGAGATGAAGTTGGCCCTTGTGATCGTGACCCACGATCTGACATTCGCGACAAGATTTCCGAAAGTTTATCGCATGAAGGATGGCCAGTGGGTTTAATGCTGGTGTTCCAAGGGCTTCCCTGGAACACCAAAAAGGGACTTTTACTTTTGAGCCTTTGCCGTCAAAAGTTCGTCGTAATGAAGTTTTAAGAGCTCATCGCGAGTTGAATTTGCCAGCTTCTTAATTTCTTTTAGTACGGACGCATCCAAGGATCTTTTAACGTTTCCATCTTTATCCTCGCCGTCATAAGACATGACCGTCAAGGTATCTAGCATATCAAATTTTGCCTGATCAGTTTTTTCTGCTTTGTACATATTAAGGGCGATTTTTTGATACTGAACATTTTTCTTTTCACTGAGCAGGGCGCGCGCGGCGCTAAGGCGAATTGCGGTGTCTGTGCTCTTCATTAATTTCATGTATTGGCTCATCTCGCCCGCCGTATGTGGTTCGAGAGACACGGCGACATTCACGGCTTCGGTGCGGACGCTCACGGAAGAGTCATTCATTGCCGCGTTGAGTGCGCAACCTTTTAAATGGGTCAGTTTGTTTTTAAGGTCGACGCCATCGCTTTGTGATGAATAGTAATAAAGGGATGCCCACACTTCTTGGCGAAGATCGGTGCTCATTTTATTGGTGACTTTACAGACTTGAGCAAAAGTTCCCGCGTCGTTCTGAAACTTTTTGATGAGGTTAATAAGGCTTGTCACCGATACAAACCCGTCTTCAGCGCTCATCAGGCCGATTAAAAGTTGCCGATCTGCTTCGTCGGTGGGGTATTGAAATAGTTTACCTAAATCTATGAGGAAGTTGCTATCTTCGCGCTGATAGTTCGCAATTTTTTCGCGCAGTTCTTTTTTGATTTTTTGAAACTCGGCAGAGCCAACATCGCCATTACCCAGCGTGGTGCCCCGCGCGCCCAAGGATGCCGTTAAAATGAAGCTCATCGACAAAAGAATCTTTTTCATAATCTTACCTTTTTTTATGAACAGAAACGCACTTCAAGGTCTCGCCGGAGCGGTGAAGAAGACTTCTGTGTTTGTGGGTCTGATTACAAACTTTGTGCCCTCGTTTTTTATCGTCGCAACGACCATAGACGACTTCTGGTGTCTAAGTCCTGGTCATTGCCAACAATGGCCTTACGATACAGCTCGGCGTGCTTTTTTTAGAGCACAAAACGCTCTTTGACTCTGGTATTTAATAGTGATGCGATAGCGGTTGATGAGCTTGCAAAAACCCGTTATTTTTGAATACCTTGATTTAACTCAGTACCTCTGCGACTACGTTAAGTTTCGTAAGTCCGCGCAAAACGATTTTTCTTATGAAAAATGGGCCGACGAATTGGGATTTAAAAGTCGTTCTTATTTGCGCATGATTATAATCGGAAAAAAGAAAGCCACGGAAAGTTTTGAAGAGGCTTTTGTTCGGCAAGCTTTGTACTCAGCTCAAGAAATCGAGTATTTCCATTTTTTGATTCTTTACTCTCAGTGTAAGACTCATAAAGAGCGTCAGCTTTATGGAAAAAAATTAGTTCTTCTTATACATGAAGTGAGTGGTCAAAAGGAGGTGGTATCGCAGTTCACTTTTTTATCAGATCCTGTGTTGCCACGCCTTTTAATTTTACTGAGTTTTGATGACCTGGCTCGGAATCCCCAGGGCCTTGCGCCCTTGATTAATAAATCCTCGGAAGAAACTTTAAATTGTTTAAAGGAGCTCGAATCTCTGGATCTTGCAGAACACCGAGAGGGGGTTTGGATTTCAAAAAATAAGAAATTTAAGGTTCCCAATCGTTACGGTGATCATGCGGTTCGATCCTTTCATGAAAACAGTCTCCAAGAAGCGATGAAGGCCTTTGACTTGCCTGCAGAACTGCGGCGCTTCCGAGGACTGATGCTGCCATTAAGTCAAGACGAGCTGACCGAACTTTTTGGTATGCTGGATGTCTTTGCCAACGAAGTGCTTTTGAAATTCCAATCCGATAGATACGAAGGGCGACGATTGTTTCAGCTGAACGCCAATATCCTTCCCATCACGGTTTCGCAGGAGGAAGTCCTCGGTCCTTCCTAGAAATGTTGTTTTTTGGCCGCTCTTATGACGCCTCGTTGCGATTAAAAGTATGTTGTCGCGGTGTGTGGCTTTGACAGGACCTTGGTCTTTAAGTTACGATTCACCAGTTAAATGGTAAGTATCTGGAAACTTTATAGATTTTAGAAAAATGTTTTGAATTTGCAAGGACGACACCGTTTGAAAAAACATACTTTGAGTCAGCTTCTATGTGTCTTGCTCGTGACGTCTTTGACCACGGTGGCTGGTGCGCAATCCACAAAAAGAAAAAAGGCCACGGCTCCTAAGAAATCAGCAACTGCCACGACGGCGATGTCTGATTCTGCGGCGGCTTCTTCCATGACCATTAAAGCGATCGAGATCACGGGTAATAAAAAAATTGAAAAAGACGCTATCTTAGCGAAGATCACGTCAAAAGTGGGTGCTACTTACAGTGCCGCCGCGGTTCGCGAAGATGTGGAAGCGATCTTTAAATTGGGTTTTTTTAATAACATCGAAGTCGATCGCCAAGTTTCAGGTCGAGAGGCGACGCTGACTTACAAAGTTTTAGAAAAGCCATCTATCACCGAAATTATTTATGAAGGTAACAGTGAAGTCAAAGCCGATGATATTGCCGATGCCAGTGGTATTAAGGCGTATCAGCTTTTAAATATGACGAAGGTCAAAGAAGCTGTTGAAAAGATCCAAAAACTTTACGAAGACAAGGGTTTTTTCTTAGCGAAGGTGGAAGCGGAAGTCCGTGACGTGACTAAAGATGAAACGGTTCAGCTGGTCTTCAAAGTTCGTGAAAACGACAAAGTCAAAGTAAAGCAAATCACCATCTTGGGTAATAAGCATTTATCCGATGACGAATTAAAATCAAAAATGCTGACCAAAGAAGGCGGCTTCTTTTCAGCGATGAGTGGCTCGGGTCAGTACAAGCAAGAGATGTTCGAACGTGATGTTCAGATTTTACGCTTCCTTTATTACAACAAAGGTTACGTACAGGCAAAGGTGGATCGCCCGCAAGTAACGGTGACACCAGATAAGAAAACCATCTATATCACTTTGCGCGTAGAAGAAGGCGAGCAATACGATGTCGGTGAAGTTGATTTTGCCGGCGATATTTTATTCCCGCGCCAAGAGCTTTATGAAGCCATTAAAATTGATGACAATGGTGTTTTTGCCTATGACGTTTTACAAAAAGACATCAGTGAATTGACGGCGAAATACGGGGATCTTGGTTATGCTTACGCCAACGTGATTCCGCGCACGGCCTTTAATGCCAAAGAACGCAAAGTGAATTTGATCTTTGAGTTCGACAAGGGCTCTAAAGTTTACTTCGGTAAAATCAATGTCGTGGGCAACTCTAAGACTCGCGATAAAGTCGTTCGTCGTGAACTTAAAGTGGTCGAGGGGGAGCTTTATAATGAAACCCGTCGTCGTCAGTCTTTAGAAAATATCCAGCGTCTGGGCTTCTTTGAAGAAGTGAACTTTAAAACTTCAGTCGATCCAGAGCGCAACGATGTGATGAATATCGATATCGCGGTGAAAGAGCGTAATACCGGACAGATCCAGCTGGGTGCGGGTTACGGAACTTCCAATGGCTTCACCCTTCAAGGTTCGGTCAATCAATCCAACTTTTTGGGTAAAGGTCAAAACTTAGGGGCTTCATTAAACATGAGTGGTAACAGCAGTTACTACAGCCTTTCTTTCACGGAACCCTATTTTCAAGACACTTTATGGTCTGTGGGTGGGGACGTTTACCAGTCGGCCAACACGGCTCGTAATGACTATGATGAGGAACATCGGGGTGGCGCCATCCGCTTTGGTCATCCGATCGCGGAATACACTCGTGGCTACTTAAGATATAAATATGATGATACGAAGCTGGGCGCAAAATCCTTCACGGAAAATAACACGACGTACAGCACGGATCAGGATCTTTTCCCCTTGGCGACGGCCAATGGGGTGACAAGTTCGATCACGGGTATTTTAGAATACGACACGCGTAATGACCGTCAAATGCCGACCAAAGGTATGTTGGCGAGTGGTTCTTATGAATACGCTGGGGTCGGCGGAGATTTGAAATTCACTCGCATCAATGCTAACTATCGTTTCTATCGAAATTTATTCTGGGATGTGACGTGGAGAAACAATCTTCAGTACTCACGAATTGACTCCCTCGAAGGTCAAGATGTTCCGTTTAATGAATTGTACCTGCTAGGTGGACCTTATTCACTCCGTGGTTATCGTTCTTATCATGTTGGTAAAATGAAACGGTCTAAGCAGCTTTATGATCGCCTGATAAATCAGGGGCTTTCCCCTGCAGAGGCCGACGAGCGTTCGATGCGTTTTTACGGGGGCACTCAACAGGCCATGTTCCAGACGGAATTACAGTTTCCTTTGGTCAAGGAAGCTGGCATCATGGGGGCGGTGTTCTTTGACGCCGGTGCCGCAGATGATGTTTTGACGGATCAAAACTATTATATGGACACAGGGTTCGGTGTTCGTTGGTATTCGCCGATTGGCGTTTTGCGCTTCGAGTGGGGCTTCCCGCTGAATCGCGATACGATCTATCATGATGCCACGGTGTTTGAGTTCTCGATCGGTCCGTCGTTCTAGAACTTTTTAAGATTTGAAAATATTTTTTTAGGAGGATTTAATGAAGAATATGATGATCGCACTAGGCTTGCTACTAGCAGCTTCTTTTGCAAACGCTGAATCTAAAATTGGTTATGTGGACATGCAAAAAGCCATTCAAACAACAGCTGCGGGCAAAAAGGCCAAAGCGGAGCTTGAAGGTGAGTTTAATAAAAAGAAAAAAGATTTAGAAAAGAAAGAAGCCGATTTGAAAAAAATGGGCGAAGACTTAGAAAAGAAAAAGTCTGTGCTTTCTGAAGATGCTCTTGGCAAAAAACAAGCAGAATTCCAAGATGAGATGCTTAAATACCGTGATATCGTTGGTAAGAGCCAAGTAGAAATCCAAAAGAAAGAGCGCGAATTGACGGCTCCGATTTTGGATAAAATGAAAAAAGTGATCGCAAAGCTTGCGAAAGAAAAAGGATTCACCGTCGTCCTAGAAAACTCACAAATGGTGCTATACGCGGTTCCTGAAGCCGATATGACAGATGATGTGATTAAGGCCTTCGATAAAGAAAAATAATCGATGAATTTAAAAGGGCCTCAAAAAGGCCCTTTTTTGATTCCGGTTCTGTACGTGTTTTTGTAAGCGTCTCGTAAGTGGATTCCCATTAGGAAAAAAGATTTATGGCAAATTATAAAATTCATCCTAGCAGTGTGATTTCTTCTGAAGTTGAAATCGCGGATGATGTAGAAATCGGACCTTATTGCCTTATTCAAGGTAAAGTAAAAGTCGGGCAAGGAACTATTCTTGAGGGACATGTGACCTTAGGCTCTCGTCACGGAGTTTTGGAGATTGGTAAAAACAATCATTTCATCTCGGGTGCGGTGATTGGTGGACCTCCTCAAGATCTTTCTTATAAAGGCGAAGCTACAAAACTGATTATCGGTGACAATAACACTTTCCGTGAATTCACGACCGTCAATATCGGAACCCCCAAAGGCGGCGGTGTGACTCGTATCGGGGACAATGGTCTTTTCATGACCTACACCCATATCGGACATGACTGCCAAATTGGTAACAATGTTGTGATCGTGAACGGTTGCCACTTAGGTGGTCACTGTGAAATTGAAGACAGTGCTTATATCGGCGGGGTTTCCGCATTAAATCAATTCACGAAAGTCGGTAAGAATGCGTTTATCGCCGGTTCTTCGATCGTGAATAAAGACATCCTGCCATTCTGCCGTGCTCAAGGAAATTACGCGACTATTCGTGCGACCAATAAGGTGGGTCTTTCACGTAAAGGCTTTCCCCGTGAAGAGGTTTCAAATATTCACAAAGCTATCAGAATTATCATTATGGGTTCTCACACTTTGGATGAGGGGATTGAGCGTATCAAAACAGAATGCACAATGACGCCGAATATTGAATATTTTATCAACTTTATCCGTTCTTCAAAGCGCGGTATCGCTGTCGATAGAAGTCCTAAAGGATGGCAAGACGATGACTAAGTTAAGAGCCGCCGTCATCGGTGTTGGATACTTAGGGAACTTCCACGCACAAAAGTATAAAAACAATCCGCACGTGGAACTTGTGGGCGTGTGTGATCATTCTCCCGCCCAAGCGGATAAAATCGCAGCTGAATTGAAAGTTTCAAGCTTTCATCGTCCGCAAGACCTTGTGGGTCAGGTGGATTTGGTCACGATTGCGGCGAGCACTTTAAGTCACTTTGAATTAGCAAAACTATTTATCGAAAATGGCATTCACGTAAATGTTGAAAAGCCGATCACCGCGACTTTGTCTCAAGCAAAAGAGCTCGTGGCTTTGGCAAAATCTAAAAACGTAAAATTGGCCGTGGGCCATATTGAACGTTTTAATCCTTCAATTATTGAGCTTAAAAAATATATCAAAAAACCACGCTTGATCGAGTTGACTCGCATGGCGACGTTTAAAACTCGTGGCGCGGATGTCAGCGTTCTGCACGATTTGATGATTCATGATATTGATTTGTTGTTGTGGCTCAGCGGCAGCGAAATTGAATCCATGACGGGGATGGGCTCTAAGCTTATTTCGAATGAAATGGATATTGCCTGCGTTTCATTTAAAATGAAAAACGGTGTGCAAGCCGTGATCAATGTCAGCCGTGTTTCTTCAGGCATGACTCGTTCCGTGCGCATCGTTCAAGATGAGGCGACTTATTTTGCCAACACGGGCTCCTTAGAATTAGAAAAAGTTGAAAAAGGCCCTGGTGGTGAAGAACCGGTCAAGATCACCAAGTGGACCGTGGATAAAGCCGATGCCCTTCAATCTGAAACCAATGCGTTTATTGAGGCCGTTCGTGAAAATAAAACACCCGTGGTGACGGGTGACGATGGACTTCGCGCTTTACAGGCGATCGAAGATGTCGGAGCAATGATTGAGGCGGCATGGACCAAGTCTTAATCGTTGCGGCGGAAGCATCTAGTGTTACTTACGCTCAACGAGTCCTTGAGATGTGGAAATCTCAAGGGCGAAAGATTCATGCCTTTGGCGTGGGCAGCCAAGATATGGAAAACATCGGCTTTGAACGCCTGGGAAAGTCCGAGGAAATGGCGGTCGTCGGGGCGGCGGAAATCATCGCCCAGTACAGTCACCTCAAAGGGGTTTTTGATAGCCTTGTGGCAGAGGCCGAAAAACGTCGTCCTAAAGTGGCGATCGTGATGGATTACCCCGAGTTTAATCTGATGCTTGCAAAAAAATTGCACGCATTAGGCATTCCCGTTGTTTATTATATTTCTCCGCAAGTATGGGCCTGGCGCAAGGGTCGCGTAAAGACGATTAAAAAATACTGCAAAAAAGTTTTCGTCTTATTCCCATTTGAAGTGCCTTTTTACGAAGAGCACGGGGTTCCTTGTGAGTTTGTCGGTCATCCGCTCTTAGACGAACTTGATGAACGTCTTATCGACGATCCAGAGTATTTAAAAACTCATCGCAATCAATGCGGCATTCGTGATGACGAAATTGTCTTGGGGCTTATGCCGGGCAGTCGGCGCTTAGAGTTGCGTCAGCATTTTCAAATTCAATTAGACACAGCGCGGATTTTGTCAAAAAAATATCCGAACCTAAAAATAGTGATCTTAACGGCACCGACCTTTTCTAAAGAGCAAATGCAAGACTACTTAGAGGACTTCCGCTTGCCTTATATTCTTTTAAAGGATGAACCCTTCCGCATGATCCACTTGGTGGACATGATGCTTGTGGCTTCAGGCACGGCGACATTGCAAGTGGGATTGCTAAAAAAACCAATGGTCATCATGTACCGCATGAAATGGCTGACGGGTGTTTTTGCAAAACTTATCGTGCGCGGGACAAAATATTTCGGTTTGGTGAATTTGATTCTAAATAAAGAAGCCGTGCCGGAACGTTTCCAACGCGAAGTGAATCCAGAAAACCTGGCGCGTCTTTTAGATCGTTATATTTCTGAACCTGAATATAAAAAACAAGTCGTTCATGATTTGGCTCAGCTTCGTCAATATCTTGGCGATAAAGGAGCTACTCAGCGAGTTGTTGCAGCCTTAGATGAGTACTTCACTTGATGCGCCCTTATCTTCGACCACTCTCTTATTTGTATGATAAAGTGGTGGAGGTTAAAAACTCCTTGTACCGCCGTAAGTTTTTTACCGTGTATCATGCACCTTTAAAAGTGATCAGTATCGGGAATTTGACAGTCGGGGGGACCGGAAAAACACCGGTGACAGATTTTTGTATCAAGGACCTAGAAAAGTCCGGCAAAAAAGTCGCGGTCATCAGTCGCTCTTATCGTGCCGATGCGGGCAGTGCTTGTTGGGTGGATGTGAGTCATCCCTTTGCCGCCAGATATTATGGCGATGAGCCGGTTCTTTTGGCGTCAGCAAACCCTCAAGTGCCGGTGTACGTGGGCCCAAGCAAGTGGCGCACGGCCGAGTTCGCAGTTTCTCATGGAAAATTTGATGTGCTTTTGGTCGATGATGGTTTTCAGCATCTGCGCCTGCACCGGGATCTTGATATCGTGATCTTAGATGCAACGGAAGATAAAGAGAACTATGCCGTTTTACCGGAAGGCCGCGCGCGTGAATCCTGGGGTGCTCTTGAGCGCGCCGACGTCATTGTTTTATCAAAGTGCAATTTGGCCAAAGATGAAGATTTAAAAGAAATTGAATCACGCCTGCCTTCAGGTAAAGAAGTCATTCACTTGGGATACCAGGTGAATAAGTTTCGCAACGCGGGAACTAAGGACGTCAATCTTCGTTCCGAATTTGAATCCAAAAAGTTATTTTTAGTTTCGGCGATTGCGCGCCCGGATGTTTTTGAAAAGATGATGCGTGAAATTGGCGATGTTTCAAAAAAAAGCATGCATTTCCGTGATCATCATCAATACACCTTGGCTGATGCTCGAAAAATCGAAGAAGAATTTAAAAAAAGCCACTGCGACTATCTGGTCACGACAGAAAAAGATGCCGTAAAGCTTAAAACATTGATGAATGACAGTTCGCTGATGTGGAGTGCTTCCTTAGAAGTCGTAGAACTTGGAAAAAAAGGTCGATTGCATGAAGTTATTAGCCAAGCTCTTCACTAAAATTGCGATTTTCTTTAGCGCTTTTTACCCGCGCACGTGGCTGCGCAAATCCGGCTGGTGGGTCGGTTTTTTATGGTTTGATGTTTTTGGCTTTCGTAAAAAAATAGTTTTAAACAATTTAAAACTAGCTTTCCCCGGTTGGACGGATGAAGAACGCTACCGGGTGGGCCGCGAATCAGTTTACCAGCTGGGTTATAACTTCGGTGAATTTTTCTTTATTCCTTCACTCACGGATAAGTGGATTGAAAAAAACGTGGTTTTTGAGGGTTGGGAAAATGTTGAAAAAGCCCGGGCTGCTGGCAAAGGCATGTTTTTTCTTACCTTGCATTTAGGCAATGGGGATTTGGCCGCAAACACCATCGCCATGAAGGGGCAACCGATCCATATTATTACCAAAACTTTTAAGACCAAGTGGTTTAATGATTTGTGGTTTTCGATCCGTGGGGCGGGGGGAGTTCAATATATCGATGCGCATTCTCCAAATAATGCTTTTGAAATCTTGAAGGCCTTAAAGAAAAATTCCGCCCTGGTTTTTGTCTTAGATCAGTATATGGGAAAACCTTTTGGGGTGGCGTCGACGTTTTTCGGGCATCGAACGGGCACGGCCTATGGTCTAGCTCTGTTTGCGCAGAAAACCAAGGCCCCGGTATTGCCGATATACACTTTTGAAGGTGCTGACAAAAAACTTCATATTGTTGTAGAAGCACCTATGGACACGAGCGTTTCTGTGTCCGAAGATAAAGAGGAGTCGATTCAAAGACTCACTCAATCCTTTAACGACAAGTTAGAGGAAATCGTGCGCAAACATCCCGAGCAGTGGATGTGGGTGCATCGTCGCTGGAAGGACTTTTAAGTGAGATTTTCGTTAGCTGCCACCGTTGTATTGCTTCTTGTGCTAACCTCATGTGCCTCTTCGTCTTTAAAATACGAAAAAACCGACGAATTAAAAAAGAATAAAGAGTTTGAAGACGCCGTTAAAATCGTAAAGCCAAACTCGGAACCTGAAACCGAAGCTAGTGCAACGCCAGCACCGACGCCAACACCGGCTCCTTCTAAAAGCTCTTCGAAAAAATCTTCTGGTAAAAAAACGACGCCGACTAAAAAAACCACAGCCGTGACTTCAAAAAAGACAGCGGATAAAGCGGCCGCTTCCGCTCCGGTTGCCGCGGCGGTCCGCCAACCCGACATCGAAGATAACGAAGGATTTGCCCCGGGCAGTCGTCGTCCTTGGGTGGATCCTTTCCGCGTGGGTGAAGAAGTCGTGCACGACGTGCATTACTTTAAAGTTTCCGCCGGGGAATTGCGCATGAAGGTTGAACCTTTTTCCAAGGTGAATAATCGTAAGTCTTATACCTTTGCGATTGAAATTAAAACGAGCTCTTTATTCAATGCTTTTTACAGTGTTGAAGACCGTGTTGAAACTTTTGTCGATTATGAAGATTTAGTCCCTCGCGTGTTCCAATTGCACGTCAAAGAATCAAAACAGCTGCGTGAAGCCAAAATGCTTTTTGATACCGAAAAGAACATAGCGAAGTTTTGGGAAAAAAAGGTCACTAAAGAAGACGGCGAAGAAGAAAAAAAGCAGGAATGGGAAATCCAAGAGTACGCACAAAACGTGTACAGTGCTGTTTTTTACATGCGCAACTTCAAATGGGAAACGGGTAAAGAGTATTCTTTCCGTGTCGCCAATGATAACGAAAACTTAGTTTTCTCGGGGAAGGCGCTTCGCCGTGAAGTCTTAGATACAAAATTGGGCCCCATGAAAGCCATCGTGATTCAGCCCAATATCGTGCTTAAAGGAAAATTCAAACCTATTGGTGAAAACCTGATCTGGCTTTCGGATGATGACCGAAAGCACATCTTAAGAATTGAAGCGAAGATCAAAATCGGCACCCTTATTTCCGAAGTCGTCTCGATTAAACCTGGAAAACCTTAAGTCATAAAGAGGCGCTAATGCCGATCCGGCATGTGTTTATTGGAATTCTGATTGCCGCAATCTGGGGCACGAATTTCATTTTTATTAAAATGGCTTTACAAGATATTCCGCCAATCACGTTGGCGGCTCTCAGGTTCTTTTTGGTGGGGGTGCCCGCCGTCTTTTTTCTTCCGCGTCCGAAAGTGCCATGGCGTCAGCTTATGGAATACGGCTGGCTGATGTTTGCCGTGCAGTTTGGTTTTTTGTTTTTGGGAATGCGGTGGGGAGTTTCCGCGGGCCTGGCATCGCTTTTAATGCAAGTCCAAGTTTTCTTTACTATGGGTTTAGCGGTTTTAGTTTTTAAAGAACGTCCTAACTTTTTAAAAATACTAGGTGCTTTGATTGCCTTTGTAGGCGTTGGCTTGGTGGGTCTGCATTCCGATCAAGACGTGAATCTGATTGGTTTTGTTTTAATTTTAGCAGCTTCGCTGTCTTGGGCGACGGGGAATATCTTGGTTACCGTCGGTAAATCCTTTGGCGCTGGTGGCGTGGGGAGGCTTCGTGGCCTTTCCTCTCTTAACGGTTGTTGCTTTGCTCTTTGAAGGATCCAGTGCCTATACGTGGGTGACTCATGAAGTTCACTTCACGACGGTGATTTCCATAGCCTATATCGTTTATTTTTCGACCCACGTGGCTTATTCATTGTGGGGTTGGTTGTTACGGCATCACAGCGCTTCGAATGTGGTGCCGTTCACATTATTGGTACCGATCTTTGGAATCATAAGCTCAGCGATTGTGTTGCAGGAACAGATTCCGGATTGGAAAATCTTTGCCGGGATTTTAGTGATCTTAGGTCTTTGCGTAAATCTTTATGGTGCTCGACGGCGTCGTTAAAGCAGGGCGTAAATCGCAATCAAGGTGGCCATAATGGGAATAATAAACGTCAGCCCCAATACGATCAGTGTTTTTTTGCGGACCTGGGCGGCTTCGGTTTCTGAGATTTCGTGTGTATTCATAGAGCTTTAGATAACATCTATTTTGCTTACAGAAAAGTATTAACATCGTTCCATAAGGAACTCTTAGAGTTCGCATTAGAATTATTGTATTTACCCTCACAAGTATTGTCGGTACGAAGGACTTTCGATTTTTCTTGAGGGGGAAAAATGCTTCGATGGATCCTTTTAGCAGGCTTAGGCCTGGCTCAGCCGGCTTTGGCTAAAGAAGATTTTCTGCGCTATCTGCGCTCAATAACTAATGACGGAAAAATTATTTCAAACGGCCTTTTTAGCGAATCTGCGCCGGGGGTGGCAGAGCTCCAAAAAAATCTTGCCCACTTTAAGAGCGATGCCGACGTCCTGTCATTTCTGGTGTCTTACCCGGAATTAAAAGAAAATTTCATCCTGGTTCATCGCAGTGAAAGCCAGCAGCTAAGTTCCTTAGCTCATCCTCGAATCATTTTGTTTGGCGGAGGCAATGCCTACGCTTTCAGTGAATCGCCGGAGCAAAAAAATCGTCGGGTGGAAATTCTGACGACCGATCCAAAAACGTATCAAGTCAGTCTGCATGAGATCACTTTCGAAAAAAAGGGCGCCAGGCTTGAATCTAATCCCAAATCTTGTCTGACTTGTCATGGTTCACCTTCACGCGCGCTGTGGAATCCTTATGATTTCTGGCCTAACACCTACGGAAGTGCTGTTGGCACCCTGGGAACTAAGCAAGAACATCAGGCCTTTGCCAACTTAAAGCAAAATGCGCCAAGATCTCCGCTGCTTTCAAAATTACATTTGCCAGATGATTTCACTCCCGGAAAAGAAGAAGTCACCGCATTTACGTTGTATATTAGCGGCTTAAATCAGGGGCGATGGATCACTCATCATCTGAAAAAGGGCAGCGGTTTTGATAAGATCGCAAAACCATTTTTAGCCGTGATAGGTCAGTGTATCGGGGAGTCGAACTATTTTGATGCCAAGCCTTCACTTGAAAAGATGAAGAAATACATCCAAGTAAGCAGCCAAGATCTGGCCCGGCTGGATCAGTTTATGAAGGATCAGGCCGAAGCGCGCAGCCACTTTAAAAATTTTTTAGATAAACAGCTGTTCACGATTTTCCCGGAACAAGAATTTTTATTTAAGGTGGACCATGATCGGCTTAGTTTTGAATCTCAGTGGTTGGCCTACATGCGCTGGATTTTAAGTTTGGGCGGCATTGATTCTCGCGACCTTTCTTCCAGCCTTTTTGGTAATGACACGTTAATAACATCGCCGGGGCTATACACGGCCGAATTTGCAGCGGCACTGTATGAACTCAGACCGGATATTTTTGAAGGTATTAATATCAAGGTTCAGAATTTTTCACCCAACAGATCCGTGCTATGGCTGGATTGCGATTCTTTACAAGCATCTATTGAAAAACAGGCCGCTCCGAGTTTGTTAGAAAGTGATTTTATCTCTTTTCGTGAAGACACTTCCTCTCGGCCCCTTTTAAGTCGATGCAGCAAGTGCCATTCTGAAGGATTGGGCAACACGGTTTTTGAGGCACCGTTCATTCCTTTTAATGATCCTTGGATGTTAGCGCAGATTTTGAGATCGCCGGGGGCGCGTTTAAGACAAAATATTGAAAGAAGAATTTATTCTCACGGCTCTGATCAAATGCCACCTTCGGGTCATATAACGAGCGAGGAAAAAGAAGCTTTATTGAGTTTTATTGATAATCTTCTCTAAGTGCAGGCGCTTAAGGGATTTGTCTAGATACCGATTAGCGCCGCTTTGTGGAAATGACTTAAGAGGTCTATTATTTAGGGAATTGATAAGCTGTGCATCTATCAATGCTGTAAATAATAGCGATGGACTCATGGAGCAACTGCGGAGTGACCATTTCAACTTCGCAGATTTCGGCCTCACTTGCCCTATTTTGGTGAAGCTGATCAGCAACTTCTTTGGATCCCGGAAAAGGAGTGTAGCGAGATCCCGTATTGGGTGTGCCATCCGCGTTCATCAAGCGAACGGTGCTTCGGCCTTGGATTAATACTTTGGTGACGGGCAGTGCAAAGGCTTGAGTGGTTAAAAAAGTCGCGATCATAGTGACCAATAGTTTCATCGAGTTCCCCCTGGTTCCTGGTTCATTATTGAACGAGAACGGAACTAGCAAAACTTACGCCAGGACAAAGTGTCACCGGGCGAGAGCTATCTGTTTTCTAAAAACCGACGTTGATAATCGGTGAAGCCTTAAACGGACCCGCGTCATTAAAGTTAATCAATCCAATTTGAATCCCGTGCAATTCGCGAGCGGAATTAACCAAACCAATCTGCACGCCGTACACTTTTCCCACTCGATTGTATGCGCCAACTTGAAATCCATAAAGACGGCTAGAGACATCGTTTAAATTCGCGAGGCCCGCCAGCTGAAGACCAATTATGTCCGCACCGACGGCATTGTAATTAAATAAACCCGCGATGGCCACCCCGGTGAATTTTTGTTTGGTCATATTGCCGATCAACGCGAGATCAAGACCATGAGCCTCACGGTTTTGCCCGACGACACTTAAACGAAGTCCACGAACCGCAAAATCGGGACTCGGGAACTGAACGGGCGGGAATAGGGCTATTTCAATGGGGGTGCTATTGTCTGCCGCAAAGGCGTTAAATGAAAACAAAGACGTCGTCGCCACAAAAAATCCTGCGAGATAAAGTCGAACACTCATGCCGTTTCTCCTTAATTTTCAAGTCCTTTGAGTCTTAATCAACTCATAACGGAGTCTGTAAGTCACCTCTTTTGACGCGCATGGAGAGTCATAGTGACCACAGTTTTGATGGCACCGCCCTTGCAACCTCCGGTGCGAAAACAAACCGCCAGAACGTAGGGAGATTTATGATCCGTTTTTATTGCTTTGTCATGCTATCCATTTTTTCAGTGAGCGGGGCCGGAGCACGCACGTGCAGTGATGATCGCAATCAATCCGGATCGTGCTTCATTCAATACAACGGCGTTGAACGAGGCCGCTGCGAAGTCTGCCGAGAGGGCAAGAGTTGTTTCATGGCCTTAGATGGACGTGAGAGGGAGCTCTGCGAGGCTTATGCCGGCGGAAAATCTTGTTTTATGGCGACTAACAACTCCGTCGA
Organism: Bdellovibrio bacteriovorus; assembly: GCF_001592735.1. Lineage (NCBI taxonomy): Bacteria > Pseudomonadati > Bdellovibrionota > Bdellovibrionia > Bdellovibrionales > Pseudobdellovibrionaceae > Bdellovibrio > Bdellovibrio bacteriovorus. The sequence continues at coordinate 365,583 of NZ_LUKE01000002.1, read as the reverse complement.
CCGCGGATGGTGTGAGCATTTAAAAGAAGGCAAATCTTGCTTTATGGCTTTAAACGGCGAGGAACGCGAACGTTGTGAGCGGGGTCACACTCCGCGGTCCCATGCTTATTGGGTTGATTGATTTTTTTGCGTTAGCGAAACGAAAGGCCCGCGAGTGCGGTCCCCCGCATTGGCGAACTGAAGTGTTGGGCAAGAGACCAGATATTATGCGCGATCGCGATCTTTTTGCAGACGCTGAGCCGCCAGTGCTTCGATCTCTTTAGCTAAGATTAAGTTCTGTGCGAGCACGCGATAAAAACCCGCCTGGTTGATTTCTAATAAAATCGCATCTTGTTGCACAGTGATGGTGGCGGTGCGTTTTCCGCCTGAAGCCAATAGAGAAATTTCCCCAAAGCAAGCGCCTTGGTTCATCACATTGATGTTCTTTCCTTTTTGGCTGACGACAAGGCTTCCTTGAATCACGATGTAACACGTGTTGCCGGCTTGGCCTTCGGCAAAAAGACATTGTCCGGCTTTGGTTTGCACCAATTTTCCAGAAAAAATCAAATTGTCTAAGCTGTCATTCGGAAGATCTTTAAAAAACGGCGAACTTGAAAGGGCCTGTAAAACCCAAAAGCGATGTTGCAGGCTTTGTGCTTTGTCGGACCGAATCAGTTGATCAAATTCAGCTAAATGAGGGACGCGCAAGATTTCGCTGGGTTTGGTGGTGACGATATCGGCAGTGCGAGGTTGGTTTAAAAGAAAACCACGCTCGCCAAAAAGAGCCCCGGGGTTGAGCACGGATACGAGTTGGCGCTGCTTTTCATTCATTACACGGTAAATGCCAGCCTGTCCGTCAAGCAGAATGAACAAATCGCGATCTTTGCCGCCGGCGGTGATAAGTTTGGTTTGAGCGGAGACTTTTTCCCGCGCAGAGTTCTTTAATAAATGTTCCGCCACATTTTTTTCTAAGGATCTAAAAAAAGGCAGGGTGGTAGCAGAAACGGAAATAGTTTTTGATGCTGTTTGTGATGTCCCATCAAATCCGGTTTCACGATTGATGTAAGCTTTAAACGACGGATTGGTGATGATATTTTCGTTCACCATAAACTCTATCAGTGCATACAGTTCACGAAAATGGACTAACCACCCTTGGCCTAAATAAAATTGCACCAGGCCTTCAATGGTTCCCGCATTTTTTAGAACGTCGGCATATGAAAACTGCAACGAATTCAGCTTAAAATTTTTTCCATCAATAGCCAGCTGCCCCCCTTGGTTTTGACCAGAAGGTGTCAGCTGAAAGTTCTTTAAGGTGACGGGCTCTTTTTCAATTTTCATCGTGCTTGAACTTATCGGCCATTCGTCGGCGAAAGCTGACCGCCAAAGGTCTTGAATCTAAAAAATCCTCCACTACGACAAGGCCCTAGGTCCTGACCCAGACCATAGGAATTTTCAAATAGACCTCGTTGTCAGGATACAATCAAAAAATGAGTGTTATCGGCTGTCGTCATTTTACCGGATACAAACCATGTCCTAAAAATACTACCTGCAATCAGCAGTGTGCACATCTCGATATTCCGACGACCTCCATTTTAATTGTTCACTTAGGCGCGTTAGGTGCCGTTGTTCGCAGTACGGCTAATTTGCGTGCGATAAAAAGAAAATATCCGGGATCGATGATCACGTGGGTGACAGATGCACCGGCCCACCACTTGCTTACAAATCATCCGGCAATTGATCGCGTTTTAACCACGAACGAAAACGACATGTTGCAGCTGAGCGCTTTGGAATTTGAAATCGCCTTTGTCGTCGATAAATCGCTTAAAGCCGTAGGGGTTATTAAAAGAACCACTGTGGATCAGATATACGGATTTAAATCCCATCCGGTGAACGGCGCCATCATTCCCGCAACCACGGCGGCTGAGGAATTATGGTCCCTGGGATTAGATAATAATAAAAAGTTTTTCGAAAATAAAAAGCCTGAAACCCAGTTGATGATTGAAGCCTTGGAATTAGGCGAATTTCGTCGCGATGAATACTGGCTGCCACTCACCGCGGGAGAAGAAAAAAAATCCCAAGAACGCAAAGCAAAATGGCTGGGAAGTTATCAAGGAATCATTGGTTTAAATACGGGATGCAGTTCAGTCATTGCCTATAAAAAGCTTTCCGTTGAAATGCACCGCGAATTAATTTTAAAACTGCGCGCCAAAATGCCGCACATGCAGATTGTTCTTTTGGGTGGCCCCGAAGACACCGAAAGAAATCAGCGCATCTCTTACGGTCTTGATGTGATTAATTCTGACACCGAATCGGGTCTGCGCGACGGTCTTGTCAGTATTGCTGCCTGTGATGTGGTCGTGACGGGTGACAGCTTGGGCATGCATATGGCGATTTCTCAAAGCAAACAAGTGGTGGCTTGGTTTGGCCCAACATGCGCGCAAGAAATTGATCTTTATGACAGGGGATTTAAGGTCCTTTCACAAAGCCCGTGCAGTCCTTGTTGGAAGAGGACTTGTGAAAAAAGCATAATGTGCTACGATCAAGTTTCGCTAAAGGAACTGATGGATGCCATTAAATCTTGTTGTACAAACGGCCTTTCTGGGGGACTTGCTCCTCTCGATTCCGCTCCTCAAAAAAACGAGAGAGCTGTGGCCACAACATAAGCTGGCGTTAGTCTGTCGCAAAGGCTTTGGGGATTTCTTTTTACAGGCTAAGCTGGTCGATCAAGTCTTTGAAATCGAAAAAGGCCGATCAGAAACTTACGCAAAAATCCTAGAACATTTAAAATTTGTCGAAGTTGATCATCTGATTTCTCCGCATGAATCCATGCGCACGGTTTTTTTCTGCGCGCAAATAAAAGCCAAACATAAAGTCACCTTTAAAAAATCATGGAACTTTTTGGTTTTTTCGAAGCGTTCGATTAAAAATCCCGCTCTGCCGGATTCCATTCGTCAATTAAGCCTTCTTTCTAGTGAAGATCCGCAATTAGAGCAGGATATCGCTAAATATGCACAGATGGAGCGTCCTTATTTGCCCGGTGAAATGGGAAGGTTGCCTGCGCCCCCCGTATGGGCGTCGATGAGTTTGCGTCATCAGATTTTAGAGCGCACCGACGTGTGGGAGAGCTTAAAGGCCCAATATCCTCTTCACGGATTTGACGAAGGCAGAGCCGTTCTGCTTTTTCCGGGCAGTGTGTGGGCGACCAAGCGTTGGACGGAAGAGGGATTCGTGAAATCAGGCAAAGCCCTGATGGAAAAAGGTTTTCAAGTCTATGTCATGGGGGGCCCTGGTGAAGAAGCCTTGGCCGAATCCGTGGCCAAACAAATCCCGGGCTCTATCTCGTTAGCAGGAAAGACGAAGATTTTTGAGTCCGCGCAATTGATCGCAAGATCACTTTTAGTGATTGGTAATGACAGTGCCTCAACACATTTGGCGGCTGTCTGTGAAACGCCGCTGATTGCGGTGTTTGGGCCCACCATTTTGGAGTTTGGCTATCGCCCCTGGTCTGCACAAAGTTATGTGGTACAGCGTGATGGATTAAAGTGCCGACCTTGTGGCAAACATGGACATCATGTCTGTCCGATCGGCACCCATGAGTGCATGAAGGGCATCCCGGCCGAGGATGTCCTTCGCACCGCTGGATTTATTCTTCGCTAGTATAATCTTTCACGTTAATGCCGTATTTACGGATTTTACGCAGCAAAGTGTTCTTCGGAATATTGGCTTGAGCCACAGTTTGATTGATCCGACCGTTATTGGCTTTTAAAGCACTGATGATAAATTCTTTTTCCATCTCTTCTTTAAAGGCATCAAAATCCAAGGGACCTGAATAACCTACGTTCGTCGTCTTATCCGGACTTTCTTTAGGGGAAAGTTTAATGGAATCTGGCAATGAATCCACTGAAATCACGTGCGAGTTTTCTACGATAAAGGCGCGTTCAATGACGTTTTCAAGCTCGCGAATATTTCCCGGCCAACGATAAGATTTTAGCATATCTAACGCCTCTGGCGACACGCCAGAAATCACGCGACCGTGCTGTTTTGCAAACTTCTTAATGAAATTTTGCACCAAGGCATCAATGTCATCCGTGCGCTCACGTAAAGGAGGCATGAAGATGGGCATGACATTCAGGCGGTAAAACAAGTCTTCGCGGAATGTGCCTTCTTCCATCATCTTTTCCAAGTTACGATTGGTGGCAGCAATAATGCGGGTGGTGGTTTTAACTTCGCGATTGCTTCCGACAGGCGTGAACTTGCGATCTTGTAAAACCCGCAAAAGCTTCACTTGCATGTCGGGTTTTAATTCTCCGATTTCATCTAGGAACAAAGTTCCGTTATTGGCGACTTGGAACTTGCCGATCTTTCTTTCCACCGCCCCGGTGAAAGCCCCTTTTTCGTGGCCAAAAAGTTCACTTTCCATCAAGCTTTCGGGGATTGCTCCGCAATTGATCGCGACAAAGCTGCCCGACTTACGAGGAGAGTTAAAGTGAATCGCACGGGCCACCAGTTCTTTGCCGGTTCCATTTTCACCGCGAACAAGAACTGTCGTATCGACTTTGCACAAGCGATAGATCAAGTTAAAGACCTCTTTCATTTTTGAGGTGTCGCCGACAAATTCGCTTTCGATATCGTCATCAAACACCGGATTAGAAAGGGCCAAGCTTGAAACCAAGTCCCGAGCTTCAATACTTTTACGAACGATCTCTGCAAGAAGTTCCGGTTTGACGGGCTTTTCAACGTAATCGTAAGCGCCTTCTTTGATCGCTAAAACGGCGTCATGCAAATTCGAGTGTGCGGTCATCAGCATGACGAATGTGCGCGGATCATGTTCTTTGATGGCCGTTAAGGCTTCAATGCCGTTCATCTCTGGCATTTTGACGTCCATCAAAACCAGGTCCCATTGTTTTGCCTGAACTTTTTCAAAAGCTTCTTTGCCGGTCGAGGCTTCTTCGATTTCAAAATCGATTTCGGGCATGGACGTTTTTAAAATCGAAATCACCGAACGGCGTAATTCGGCTTCGTCATCCACGATCAGGGTGTTTAATTTGTTGATCATACCATCACCTCATTTTCAATTTCGGAATCCAAAGGCAAAGTGAAAGAAACGCTGGTCCCTTGACCCAAAACGCTTTCCATTTTCACTTTTCCTCCATGCAGTTCAATAAAATATTTAACTAAATACAAACCCAAGCCCGTTCCCTTAGAGCGCAAATCTTGGTCGCTGCCGCGTGTGAATTTGCCCCAGACTTTTTCCATATCTTCGGGCTTAATACCTTCGCCCGTGTCTTTGACAATCACGCGGACGTCCTCTTCGGCCTCTTCAGAAATCACTTCGATACTGCCACCTGGCGGTGTGTACTTGATTGCATTTTCAACCAGATTGATGACCACTTCTTTTATCAGGGTGGTGTCAAACTCTAATGAAAACATCGGTTCCAGCGTAGTATGAATCGCAATACTTTTTTCGCGCGCTAAAGGACGCAATGCTTGCAAGGCTTCTTCAATCACTTCGTTAATATCGGCGACATCTGTATGAATTTTAAAATCACGCGATTCAACTCGCAAAACTTTTAAAATAGATTGGATATAGCGATTGAGTTCGTCACTGAAAAGGCGCAAGGATCTTAAATCCGTACCTAACTCCTCCGCGTGGTGTTGCACCAACAGGCGGTCAATGATGGCTTGGATTTTTGCGATCGGCGTTTTAAGGTCGTGCGAAATCAGACTGACGAAATTGTTTTTTAATTGTTCTAGCTCTTGCAGGTATTGTTGTTCTTGCTGCAAGCGAAAATTCTTTCTTTCAATCTTGGTGGCTTGATAGCCGATAAAGATAATCCAACATGCGGCTAACAAAACAAACGGCGAGAGGGCCGGCGACCAAAAGAAAAACGTATCAAAAAACCACGCCGAAAGGGCGGCCAGCAGGGTTCCAATCCAGCCAATAAAAAACAGCGCCACGGATTGGGGATAGGTCGTGATCAAAAAGACCGCGAGCATCATCAAAAAGAAAAAACCAAATGCATACCACCAGAATGGCAAGCGCTTGATCCATTTACTGCCTAAAACCGTGTCGGTGATATGGGCTAAGATTTCTGCGCGCGATAAAGTCCCCATCGGGGTCATGTAGACGGGGCCCGAGGAAGTCTCTGCGCCAATAAGAACGATCTTGTTTCTAAAGGCATCATAGGGAACTTCGTCATAAAGAATTTCACTTAAAGAGTACTGAGTGAAAACTCGCCCCGATCCGCGAAAGTTGATGGGAAGACCCGCCATCGTAGTTGGAAATTTCTTACCCGTGATTTTTTCCACCAGGTGGGGCATTTCTTGGCGTTGGGGGAAGACCCTGCGAACCACGCCGTCTTCGTCACGGCGAAGCTCATTGTTGCCTAAGTTATTAAACTCCCGATTGGTAAAGATCGGGGTCAAGATGCGCTCTAAACTGTTGGTGGTGGAGGCCCACACCACGCGGGGATCCATAAACAGGCGGTATTCTTCGTTGGTGAGTCGCAAGGTGCCGACGTTGTCGCCAAAATAAAGTGTTACGCCGACAGACTCGGGGTCTTGGCGAAGGATTTTAATTAAAAGCTCTTGCCAGATTTCCTTATTCCAAAAAAAGCTGTCCGTGATGTCCGTCACTTCGCTCATATTATCCAAAAAATTGGTGCGGGCATCATAGATCATCGCGAAATCACTTTGACGAATGGTCACCAAAACAATTTGTTCTGACGCTTTTTGATCACCTCGCAATTGGAAGCGTTCGTCATAGGACATGATTTCGTCATTGGAAAGGGCGATACAGCCAATCGCCCAGCACAAAATACAACGCAGCCAAAACCCTTTTCGGCGAGAGAAGTATCGAAGCAGAAGTTCGATCCGGAATTTGAGGTGTTCTGAAGGGGTCTTTTGCACGCGTCGCAACATAGCAAATTTATTAAAAAATTCAACCATTAAAAGCACTTACCGGATCGCGCAGAAACAGGTATATTTGAAAAATATGCAAGTTATCTCGGGTATAAAAAGCTTAAAAAACCCCGTCACGGGATCCGTCGTCACTATAGGCAATTTTGATGGTGTCCACAGGGGGCACCAGCAACTGGTCGAGACGGTGGTTCGCGAGGCGCGTTTTTTTGGCGTGCCTTCCGTGGTTTATACTTTTCACCCTCATCCGGTGAAGGTTTTGCACCCCGAAAGACCGACTTTTCGCCTTTTTGATCTCAAAGACCAGGAAGAACAGCTGGAAAAAGCGGGTATGGAAATGCTAGTGATCGAAAATTTCACTGCTGATTTTTCTCAGATTTCCGCCCATGAGTTCTTACAAAAATACCTCGTGGCAAACCTGCATCCTAAAACTTTAGTGGTCGGCCATGACTTTTCGTTCGGGGCCAACCGCGGGGGAAATATTTCTTTCTTGGAAAAATTCTGCGCCGACAACGGCATTCGTTTGATCGTGATTCCGCCGTTTCAAGATCATAATGGGGTTGTCTCTTCAACGCGCATTCGTCAGGCTTTGCGTGATGGGAATGTAGATTTAGCCAATGATCTTTTAGGGCGCAGTTACTATGTCCGAGGGCATGTCGAGCAAGGCTTCCAGCGGGGACGGACGATCGGTGTGCCGACGGCCAATATTCATCCCGATGTGGAATTCATTCCGCGCCAAGGTGTTTATTGCACTTTGACGAAGGTGGGAAATCATTTCCATCCGTCCATCACTAACATCGGAGTGAATCCGACATTTTCGGACGGATCCTCGGCGCGTCCGATTAAAATCGAATCGCATCTTTTTGATTTCGATGCCCAACTTTATGGGGTTGAGGTGGAAGTGCATCTTTTGCATTTTATCCGTGATGAGCAAAAGTTTGCTGGAATTGATGAGTTAAAACAGCAGATCCAAAAAGATATTCAAGAAGCCAGAAGGTACTTTGATGAGCACGCACAAAATTCTTGATTTCGGGACCGGCACGCATTGGGCATTTCGTTTTCTGCAATCTCTTGCGCAGAAAAAAGGTCTGGATTGGGTTTTTGAACATCATGACGAATTTAGCATGCAGGCTCTTGGCGGGGCCACCGCGGCTTTCGTGGATCCCTTGAAGTCGCCGACGATCTTGCCTTTATTTCATGTCGTACCTACCCAAGTACGGGCGGTCGAAATTTTAGATTCACTTTTTTCCGATCATGGCGGCTGGTACCCCCGATTATTGATTCATGAAGTTTTGCGTCGGGTCTTTGTTGCCGAAGCGCGGGATTTAGATATTCGCGCGCCCGCATTTGTTATCGGTGATGGTCCTTTGTGTCGCGTGGCCGCGGCGGTGATTGCCGAAATGGGTGTTTCTGAAATTTTCTTAGTAGGGGAGCGTGCGGATCTTGAAATACAAAAGAAAATTCTTTCGCGCTCGCAATTGGGTATTGCATTTCATGTTTTAGCGGTGGAAGAGCTGACCATGCAGGCGACAAGTGCGGGCATTGTGGTGAACACGGCGGACCTTTCCAGCCAAAAAGCTTTGCTCACGGACCTTTCGTATTTTAATTTTATGAAGCAGTCAGGCTTTGCCTTAGATTTGTCTTCGGTGATGGAGTCAAACACCCTTTTAGATGAAGCCCGGCGCGCAGACTTACGCGTTTTGCCGTACACGTTGGTGATGAAGTCGCTTATGAGGCTGTGGTTAGAACGTCTAGGGGCTGATGATCTTATTACCGACGAAGAGATAGTCCAGCTGTGGTCTGACTTTTTGAAGGAAAACCCTTCCTCCGTCTAGTTACAAAAAATGGCACCTTCATGTAGCATTTTGTCTAGGATGGAATACACATGTCTTCAGTTAAAATAGGTGAAATTTTAGTTAAGCAAGGTTTGCTGAAGCCTGATCAACTATCGTCCGTTGTTGAAGAACAAAAAAAATCAGGTTTAAAGATTACGGCCGTCATCATTCAAATGGGACTGCTTAAAGAAAACCAGATCTTACGAGCATTAGAAAAAAACTTTGCCGTACCTGGAGTTGAGGTCAATACCTTTCAAATTGACCAAAGTGTTACGGCTCTAGTTCCAAAAGAGATTTGTGAAAAGAACACTTTAGTCCCTTTGCAAAAAGCGGGGACGACGTTGGTTGTTGCGTTTTCTGACCCAAGTAACATCGTGGTTCGCGAGGATTTGCGTTTCATCACTCGATGTCGTATCCAACCTGTTGTTGCGACCGAAGTCAGTATCCAATCAGCCATTGAAAAGTATTACGGCGGTAGCATCAGTACAAAATCTTTGGATGCGATGTCAGCCGAAAATTTCGATGACGAAATGCAAGGCTCTACGGCCGAGGTTATTGACCAAGCCGGTGGGACCGCTGACGCGCCGATTGTTAAATTTGTGAACTCTATTTTGACAGATGCGATTCGTAAGAAAGTTTCGGATATTCACTTTGAGCCTTATGAAAAAAGATACCGTGTCCGCTTTCGTATTGACGGTAACTTAGTGGAGGCGACAGCACCTCCGTCGGGGACAGGCGCCGCGATTGCTTCGCGTATTAAGATTATGTCCAAGCTTGATATCGCCGAAAAACGCCGTCCGCAAGATGGTCGTTTGAAAGTTCGTACCAGTCGCGGTAAAGAAATGGATTTTCGTGTCAGCGTGCTGCCAACACTTTTCGGTGAAAAAGTGGTTATGCGTCTTTTGGATCAATCCAATTTGCAATTAGATATGACCAAGCTCGGCTTTGAAGAGGATGACTTAAAACTCTTTAAGGCCAATATTAATTTGCCTCAAGGAATGGTTTTGATCACGGGCCCCACGGGATCTGGTAAAACGAACACCATCTATTCGGCTCTGGCGGACTTAAATCAGCCCGATGTGAATATTTCGACGGCAGAAGATCCGGTGGAATTCAATTTAGAAGGGATCAATCAGGTGCAAATGAATCCTGATATCGATCTCACTTTTGCCAATGCTTTAAAGTCTTTCTTGCGTCAAGATCCGGACATCATTCTGGTGGGAGAGATTCGTGACCTCGACACGGCAGAGATCGCGTTTAAAGCCGCCTCGACAGGTCACTTGGTCGTAAGTACTTTGCATACCAACGATGCTCCCTCGACGGTGATTCGTCTGACAGAAATGGGCGTGGCTCCCTATATTATTACTTCGACCGTCAACTTAATCGTCGCCCAGCGTTTAGTAGGGCGAGTGTGTGAAGCGTGTAAGTCCCCGGTTGAAGTTCCACAGCAGACGTTGTTGAACTTAGGTGTAGTTCCGGCAGAGGTTGGTGAGTATAAACTTTTCCGCGGTAAAGGTTGTGCGAATTGTAACAACACGGGCATCAAAGGTCGGACCGCTATTTTCGAGCTGATGCATATGAACGAAAAAATGAAAGAGGCCATTTTAAAAGGAGCCTCTACCGGTCAGCTGCGCTATTTAGCGCGAGAGCAAGGGATGAGAACCCTTCGCCGAAGTGCTTTGATTAAACTGAAAAAAGGTATCACAACAATTGAAGAAGTACTCAATGCATCAGTGAAGGACACATAAAAATGAGTTTGACGGATCTTCTATTGCAGGCAAAAGCAAAAAAAGCAGAAGAATTTCTTTTTGTCGTTGGCAGTGAGCCGCGCATTCGCGTTTCTTCGGGCTGGGTGAGCTTACGATCTTCTCCTGCATTGATGACCGAGTGGAATTTACTGCAGCAAAGTTTTTTAAGCTCTCAACAAAAAGCGATGCTTGAAACCACGGGTGCTGTCCAAGGTGAAGCCGCCTTTGAAACTGTGCGGATTGGTTTTTCGTTTTTTCAGCAAGATAGCACCATGAAGGCGTTGTTGGATATGGATTTAGACGGCGGCAAGCAGGAAATTCACTTGCCTCCTTCGGTGAGTGAAACCTGCGCGCGCATGAAGGGGCTGGTTTTGACCAGCGGCCCAGGCGAAGCGGGACAAGTGTGGGCGTTACATCGCCTTTTACAAAAATTATCTGAAGAAAAGTCTTTTACCGGCGTGGTCTTTTCGCCCAAGGCTTTTCCGCAAGTGCGCGAACAGAAGGCGTGTTTTATTTATCATAACGGCCAGTTTTCACGGGCGGAAGATAAACACAGTTTGCTCGCGGGCGTAGATATGTTGGTTTATGATGGATTTGAAGATGACGCGACTTTCGAAGAAGCTTTAGCTTACGCGGAACGGGGCATGTTCGTGATCTATTCAATGAAAGCGCCATCGGTCACAAATGCGCTTCGTCGATGTTTATCATTGTTGACGGAAAAATATGGCCGTCATGGGGCGCCTCGGTTGGCGGAAGTTTTAAGCATGGCCGTGGGGCAGTACCCGGTGGCAGGGCTTTCCGGTGAAAAAGTATTTGCCCACGAAGTGCTTTTGGCTAAACCCGAAGTGCGAGATTTAATTGCGGAGGAAAACCTCAAAGGAGTTGAGCAGTTGCTTATCAACTCTGCCGAAAACTCTGGAATTTTGACTTTGAATCAATCGCTTTTGCAGCACTTGATTCGTCGTCGCGTGGACTTAAAAACAGCCTTTGAAGCATCTAGACATCCTGACAACTTAGATCAACTTCTTAAGAAGGTGGGAATTTAATCATGGCGAAGTTTCAGTACCAAGCTAAAAACGCCGCGGGACAAATTGAGCAAGGTGAGGTTGAAGCCGCCTCTCAGCAAGAGGCGATCGTTCGTTTGCGTGCTAGAAAATTAACCCCTCTTCGCTTGGTGCAGTTTGGTGGCAGCCGAACTTCTGCGGGGAAAACGTCCAGCCTTTTTGCGGCGCGTGTTAAGGGTAAAGACTTACAAATTTTTACTCGTCAGTTTGCGACTTTGATTAATGCAGGTATCCCTGTCGTGGATTCGTTAAAAATTCTTTCTGAAGGCTTGCGTCCGGGTCTTTTAAAAGAAGCTTCGGCCCAGGTAAAGACCTCGATTGAAGGTGGTAAGCGTTTAGCCGATTCCATGGCGCAGGTGCCGAATGTGTTTGATAAACTTTATGTGAATATGATCCAGGCTGGGGAAGAAGCCGGTATCTTAGACGGAATCTTGCAACGTCTTGCAAGTTACATGGAAAAATCTGAAAAAATCAAAGGCCAAGTCAAAGGGGCCTTGGTTTATCCGGTGGTGATCATCATCGTCGCTTTGATCGTTATTTCGGGTATCTTGGTTTTCATCATTCCAAAATTCATGGAATTCTTTAGTAATTCAGGTAAAGAACCACCTCTTTTAACACAGCTCGTGGTTCAGTTAAGTAATTCGATGATTCATAACTGGTATGTCTATATCGGATTTTGTGTCGTCGGGCCTTTCTTTTTTATGCAATGGCTTAAAACAGATGCCGGCCGTGATGCCTTTGACCGATTTGTAATGAAAGCCCCGGTGTTTGGAGAGGTCGTACAAAAATCAGCGATTGCCCGTTTAACTCGCACGCTTTCCACACTGCTTGGGTCCGGTGTTGGACTCATTGAAGCCATCGAGATTTCGGCAAAAACCGCGGGCAATATTGTGATTGAGCAGTCGCTGATGCGTTCAAAGCAGTCGGTGATCGAAGGTCGTACTTTTGCCGCTCCTTTGGGTAAAGAAAAAGCTTTCCCCGACATGGTTGTTCAGATGATTTCGATCGGCGAGCAGTCGGGTACCATGGATATTATGCTAGGTAAAATTGCCGACTTCTATGAAGACGAAGTGGAAACGTCGGTGAAAGCCATGACTTCATTGCTGGAGCCACTTTTGATGGTCGTATTGGGTGGTATCATTGCCGTTCTAGTTATCGCCATGTATCTTCCTATCTTTAGTATGGCCGACGTGGTTGGCGGGGGATAGGTGCGCCTTAGTCTTTCCTTTCAGCAAAATAAAAGCCAAGGACTGATCGTCGAGTTTGCTCGGGTCAGTCTGTTTGCTTTGATCTTGCTCATCAGTGTCGCATCTTCACTTTTTCAAGAAGGCTTTGTTAACTGGTCGATCCTTGGTCCCTTTTATGGAATTTTGACGATCGCCTTTTCTTTGCATGTTTTGTATTTCGCATTTTGGGACAAGCTTTTAACAAAACCGGCGTTGTTATTTGCGGGTTTTGTCATAGATTCTTTTCTAATTTCAGTTTTAATTTTTTATTCTGGTATTAATCAGTCGTTATTCTTGTTTTTGCATTTAGTTAATATCCTGCTAGCCGGAATTGCGTGTCGCAGTGTGGGGGCGGTGACGGCGGCGCTCTTTACCAGCATCTTTTTTTCCGGGGCGGCGTTGTTTTCCCCCGAAATGAAAGCACTTAATTTCTTTTTTCTTTTGGCTTTAAACAATATTGCTTTTTTCTCCGTGGCGGGGCTTTCGGGTTATTTAAGTGAGCAACTTCAGACCGTGGGAACCGAGCTCAAAAAGACTGGGCAAAGCCTGCGTTCCGCGCAAGAGCTCAATGAAGTTTTGGTTGAAAACATTCCGGGCGGCATGATCTCTTTCACTCCCGCCGGTGAGCTCGTCAGGGCCAACGCCATGGCTGCCGGGCTTTTAGGGGTTGAAAATATCTTAGATCGCACATGGACAGAGCTTTTCCCGAATCTTTCATCAATGGGTTCATTTCGCGGTGACGTGAAATATCAACCCGCAGACGGAGATGAAAAAGTTTTGGGCATGACCTTATCCCAAGTATATAGCCCGGAACTTCAGGCCCAGTTGAACATTGCCCTTTTTGAAGACCTCACCAAGATTCGGCAGTTGGAATATGCCGCTCGTCAAAATGAAAAGCTGGCGGCGATTGGGGGATTAGCTGCGGGAATCGCGCATGAAATCCGCAATCCGCTTGCTGGTATTAGCGGCAGTATCGAGATGTTAAGCCAAACAGTTTCCAACGATGACGATAAAAAGTTAATGAAAATCATCTTAAGAGAAATTGATCGCTTAAATAATTTGATCACTGAATTTTTAGATTACTCTCGTCCCGAAGTTCCGCCCACAGATCGGGTGGATTTAAGCTCACTTTTAAATGAAGTTTTAGAATCGATGAAAACGAACAATCAAGTTCGCGCAGATGTGAATCAGGTTCGTGAATTCAGCGGTTCCTTGATGATTTTGGGTCGGCGAGATAAGTTGAAACAGGCATTTTTAAACATCATCCTTAATTCATATCAGGCCATGGCGGACAGTGCTTCTGCGCAAATCACGGTCAAGGCACTGAATCATGACAAAGAAATTGAATTGCGCATTCGCGATACGGGTTCGGGTATGAAAGAGACGACTCGTCGTAAAATGTTTGAACCCTTTCATACGACGAAACCGAAAGGCACAGGCCTTGGTCTGGCTGTGACTCACAAGATTTTAGAAGGCCATGGAGCAAAGGTGTTTGTTGAGAGTGAAGTCGGTGTAGGTACCGAGTTTATTTTGACTTTCCCGAAGGCTCACTGACAAAATAGTACATAACAAAAGGCACTGGGAGCGTATTACATGAAGTCGAGAATTCTTGTTGTCGATGACGAAGAATCAATTCGCGAGTTTTTAGAGATCATGCTGAAAAAAGAAGGCTATGAAGTCACTTTGGCGGAAGACGGCCAAAAGGCAAAGGACCTTCTGACTAAAAAAACTTTCGATATGATTATCTCTGACTTGCAGATGCCTCACGTGACAGGTATCGAGCTTTTAAAGCACGTCAAAGAGTCTTATCCCGACACTGTTTTCATGTTGATCACGGCATTCGGTACGACAGAGACGGCCGTTGAAGCCATGAAAATGGGCGCTTACGATTATTTGACGAAACCGTTCAAAATTGACGAAGTTCGTATGAACATCCAAAACGCGCTTCGTTCGCGCAACTTGGAAGTTGAAAATAGAACCCTTAAAAAAGAATTAGTTAAAGAATATTCGTTCCAAAATATGGTGGGTAATTCCCAAGCCATGCATGCCATTTACGACATGGTCAAACGCGTGGCGATGACGCCAACCAACGTTTTAATCACCGGGGAATCTGGAACCGGTAAAGAGGTTGTGGCAAAGGCAATTCACTATAACGGACCTTTAAAAGACCGTCCGTTTGTGACCGTGAACTGTGGTGCCATTCCAGAAAACCTTATGGAATCAGAAATGTTCGGTCATAAAAAAGGCTCTTTCACCGGCGCGGTGGCAGATAAAGCGGGTCTTTTTGAAGTGGCTGATGGCGGAACCTTATTCTTGGATGAGGTCGGCGAGTTGCCTTTGACCATCCAAGTAAAACTCCTTCGTGCGATTCAAGAGCGTGTGATCCGCCGCGTGGGTGCGACCGATGACAACAAAGTCGAGGTGCGTATTATCGCGGCGACTAATAGAAACCTTGAAGAGATGGTTGCTAAAGGTGGCTTTCGTCAAGATTTGTTCTATCGTTTAAACGTAATCAATATCAAAACGCCAAGCTTGCGTGAACGTCGTGATGACGTTCCGTTGTTGGCAAATCACTTTTTAAAGAAGTACAACGAGCGTTTGAATAAATCCATCGGTGCGATCAGTGCTGAGGCGATGGAAATTCTTAAAAAATACGATTACCCAGGTAACGTGCGTGAGCTTGAAAACTTAATTGAACGCACGGTCGCGTTAGAAGGCGGAGCTACAATCTTGCCAGAATCTTTGCCGCCGATGGTGAATACGGCTTCAGGTCGCAAGATGGCTTCGAGTAACGAAATTGAAATCGGCGATGATGGTGTTGATCTTGATAAGGTCATGGGGCAAATCGAAAAAGAATTGCTAGTGAAAGCGATTCACGCCGCAGGCGGTGTTAAAAAACGGGCTGCCAAGTTGCTTCATATTTCATTCCGATCTATGCGTTATCGCATAGAAAAGTACAACCTCGGCGTTGTCGGGGATGATGAGTTGGATGATGAATAAAAAAACAAAAAGCCGCTGAAAAGCGGCTTTTTGTTTTTTTATGGTAAGTTTCTATATAAAGAATATTCGTGGGATGGCAGAGTAGGTCATTTTCTTTAATGAAAGACTCTAAGCTAAATGGATTGATTTCATCGTTCCCATTAGTTCGAGACGGGATTTGAATTTAAATTCGCGCAGCGCTGAAGCTGGATAATGAATCTAACTATCGCATTCTGTGCCGGACGCACAATCTCCTTAGCGCTCAACGGTGGGGCTTAATTTAAGAAGGACAAAGTTGCTCGCGGTTGCGGCGGATGGGTTCGCCGTCTGACGTTCACGTCAGCGGACTGCGACATACGTCGTGGAGACGGATATTGTCAGGTTTTATCTACGACCGAGCGTAGGGGGGCTCTTTTTATTTGAAAACGTATTGAGAAAATGGTCTCATGGTTTTGAAAAACAGGAGGCCTTATGGTTGAAGCTAAAAATGAAAAGATTGTCGCCCTATTAAACGAGATCATGGAGATGGAAGCCTCTGGTGTGATCCGTTACCTTCACTATGCTTTGATGGTGAAAGGTCCGAACCGCATTCCCATCGTTAAATGGTTTCATGACCAAGCGAACGAGGGCTATCAACATGCGTCGCAAATCGGCGAAAAGATCACGTCTTATGGTGGGCACCCCACATTACGAGTAGCGCCCGTTCCGGAAACGAAAACTCACAAAGTTTTAGACATCCTGAAAGAGAGCTTGGATTTCGAACAAGCGGCTTTAAATAAATATAAAGAACTTTTAAAAATCGTCGGCGACGACGTGGCCTTAGAGGAAATGATTCGTTCGATGATCCGTTTAGAAACGGAACATGCCGAAGAAGTCGTTAAGATGTTGGATGTAAACTAAGAGACTTTTAAGGACCGCGTGAGCGGTCTTAAAGCGCGCGAATCAAGGGCGAGCTTGTCACCGGCCAGGTCGTTTTCAAAACATTGGGGCGACCTTTAAAGATCAAAACCCCAAAAGTTCCATAGTGAGTGAGGCGCCCCGCCCATTCGGCAGGGTCGTTACCGTTATGCCAGCGCACCCAGACGATTGTTTGCTGGGGATTATGTTTACGACGAGCAATGATCACGGTGCTAGTTTCATTCCACAAGTAAGACTCACCGAAAATCTGATATCCGTTTTCTGACATCGCCCATTTTTGTCCCGCCAATTGTTCTTTCATAAACTCCCGGAATTCGGGGCGATCACCTACCAGAACTAAAGATCCTGTTTCAATGGGATTAAAACTTCCCACCATATCGTGAGAAGTTTTAACGCCTTCAATGGACTCACTCCATTTTTTTACAAACGCATCAGATCCCGCATCTTTGGTGTTTAAATAAAAATGCACGTCCTTGCTGCCTAAAACCGACGATAAAGTGGCCGGGCGTTCTTCCAAATAAAGTTTGCGGAAAAGATCATAGTGCGGATCCACCGCCACTCGCACCGGGGCGACCTGAGAAGAAAAAGAAAAAAACTGAACCTTGTCAGTCAGGCGTGCGATTTGCCGAACTTCTTCTCCCGAAGACAATGTCCACACCAGCGGAACGATAAAGTCATAGGCCAAGGTTTGATTTTGTAAAAGACCAAAGGTGGTCGTGAAGGTGTTGTCAGCCAGTGCGCTGACTTTCACGTCACCTAAAGCCAACTCTAAAGCTCCTTTGCGATCCAGCCACTGATAAAAGAAAGCCGAAAGATTTTGTCCGGTGACCTTTTCAAAGCTTGCTTGAATGTCTTCAAAAGAGGCTTTTTTGAATAGGTTTTCTTTATAAAAATCTTGCAGGGCTTTTTTGAAAAGATCTTTACCGAACTGAAGTTCGAGCATACGGAAAATCATCATGGTTTTTCCGTAGCCTACGGCTTGGGAGCTCGCATTGTGACGACCGCGGAACTGACGAACGGGGAAATCGTTAGCCGGATTTTGCCCCACGAAATCAGCATAAGTGATCAAGGTCTTTAAGCGGTGAGTAGCATCCTGACCGTTCAACTCTTGCTGCCAGTGATCGGCCATGTAGGTCGTTAAACCTTCCGACCAATTGCCTTTATCGTAATCGACAAAAACACTGTTACCCCACCAGTTATGTAAAACTTCGTGCGGCAAAGAAGAATTTAAAATAAACGGCAAACGAATCACCGTCGGTCCTAAAAGCGTAAATCCCGGAAGTCCGTAACCAGTCTCCCAAAAGTTTTCAACCACGGCAAAATTGGAATAAGGGTATGCGGCGATTTCTTGAGAGTAGTGGGCGATATATCCGGGCACTAAAGACAGAAAACTTTGGGCTAGCGTGGGATCGGCTTGTTTTAAGTAAACTTCGACTTTCGGTGCGCCGGGAGGGTTTATTTCATAAACGTGAAAAGCTCCGGCCACCAAGGTGATATCTTCTTGTGGATAAATCGAGGTGAAGCGTTGTTCACGTTTATCTTTATTTATCGCAGAACTGACGAGCTGTCCCTGTGTTAACGCTCGCCAGTCTGCGGGAAGAGAAATGCTTAGGTCGTAAGTTTTTTGTTGGCCCAAAAAGGAAGGATACCAATGGGTTTCTTCAAAAAGGGCGACGCCTTCTTTAGAAATTAAGCCGCGCGACTCATTGTCGATGACGGGATCATAGATGATTCCC
The DNA here is from genome assembly GCF_001592735.1 of Bdellovibrio bacteriovorus. Taxonomy (NCBI): domain Bacteria; kingdom Pseudomonadati; phylum Bdellovibrionota; class Bdellovibrionia; order Bdellovibrionales; family Pseudobdellovibrionaceae; genus Bdellovibrio; species Bdellovibrio bacteriovorus. The sequence continues at coordinate 347,180 of NZ_LUKE01000002.1, read as the reverse complement.
GAAAACTCCAAGGTCACTTTATTGTCGGAATTTCCGAGTTGCAAACCGTATTCCGAATAAGACTCTTTACCTGTGGCGCGGTTTACGATTGTCAACGAATCATCTTTGCTCAGAACATTCACGCGAAGGTCTTTATGTAAAATGAAAGTCAGCTTGCGCGGAGAGCCCGGAGGAAAAGACACAACATCCAGGCCCTTGATCATTTTCAAGCCCGGTGAAAGATCCACGTGCATAGTGTGTAATACGGGAGCGGCCGCGTGTGATTGAAACGCCACTAAAATCGCAAAAAGAAGACCTACCACCAACATCAGCTTATGCAGTGCTTGTGCCTTAGACATGAATGACCTCTGAAAGTGCCGGTTTTTTACGTCGGACGTCCTAAGAGGTCAAAGGTATTTAGCTTTTTACGGGAGGCACTTGGGGGTTGGCAAAGAGCTCTTGAATTTTATTCCATTTCTCACACTCTGGGGCCTCGATAGTGAGCCCCTCTTCAGAGAAGGGGTGAGTAAAGCTTAAGCGCAACGCTTTTAAGCACAACCCCGCGATTCCTAACTGGTTTCTAAAGAATTGATTGTGATGAGAATCGCCATGAGCGGCATCTCCTAACAGCGGATGCGAGATGCGATTAAAGTGTCGGCGAATCTGATGAAAGCGCCCGGTGTGGGGGGTGACCTCCACCCATGAATAGCGTGCCGTGGGAAATTTTTTCCCGACCGCGACAGGCAACTCCATCTTATTCAAGCGACGATAGGTGGTTTTCGCGTCAACCAGATCTCCGGTAGAGTCTAACTCTAAGGGCAGTTCAATGGTTCCTGCCTCGGGCACATATCCACGCACGACCGCATGATAGGTTTTTTCAGTCCGTCTTTCGGTGAAAAGTTTGTTCATTTTGCCGGCCGCTTCCGAAGACAATGCAAAAAGCAAAACACCACTGGTGCCGACATCCAAGCGGTGAACGGGGAAGACATGTTGTTTCATTAAACGGCGAACTTGATAAAGAAGAATCTTATCGCGAGGAACAGGATAGGTGGAGTCTTCAGGAGGATGAACATGAAATCCTGCCGGTTTATTGACGGCGACAAAATGTTCATCTCGAAAAAGTATCTGCATTTTAAAAAAGCTCCACCTTAAAAGGCAGAGCAAAATTTTATTGCCCGGCCCAAATATAATAAACGCTGCCGCCTTTAAGCTGTGTCACCAGAGTATTGATATACTTGTCTTCCACAGCGGGACAACCTTGACTGCGGCCCAGGGGTTTATACTGAGGATCTACATACCAAGCTCCATGCACCACAATCGCGCGGTCTAGGGCATTGTTGTTTGTACTCTCTAAACCCACCAAGCGCATCGAGCGACCGTGTTTACCATCGTATTCGCCACCAGTCACGTACATACCTAATGAAGACATATTCGAACCTGAGGTATTAGAGAATTTTTTCGCATAACCGGTGTGCGCCGGATCTGAACCATTGCCGTGAGCGACTAAATAGCGCGTGACCGCCCCGGTTCGCATATCCACCACATACATCCGCTTGCTGCTCGAACTTTGGGTGAAGTCGATCACTGTGATGTAGTCGTCGTTACCGAGCTTATCGCGGTACTTGTCAAAATAATCCAGCGCACGTGTCAGTGCTTTTTTAGGAACGAGATTTTGAGGATCGACGTAATCATATTTTGCGGCGCTGTTTTTCGGAGGAGCAGAGCCCGCGGCCTGTGCCAAGGTCGGGACCAGGAACATGAAGCTGGCGCACCAAGAGAGCATAGTCATTTTCATGAGGTTCTCGCTTTCAGGTTGATATCTGACAATCGGAGTTCCTCGCCGGAGACTTAACAGGTGCGGCCAAGGACTGGTCTATTGTCGAAGGGCACATAACAGCTCTGAAATTTGAGTTCTGCCTGGGCGTGGCTGAAAATGGGGATTCATGGAAGATGCAGTCAGAAAATGAGAGAAGGAGGAGTGTTATGGATAAGCCGAAGAATCAAGTTCTATTTGTTTTAACCAGCAGTGATCGCCTAGGCGGTTCTGGTCACAAAACGGGAGCTTATCTGTCAGAAATCACCCATCCATATGATGAGTTCATGCGCGCAGGCTATGAAGTGACTATGATCAGCCCTCAAGGAGGTAAGGTGCCGTTAGATGGTGTGAAAATGGATGATCCCATTAACGCCACCTGGATGAATGACACCGATTTTGCTTTACAGCTAGAAACCACCCAAACCCCTTGGCAAGTGCAGCCACGAGATTTTGCGGCGGTCTTTTTCGTTGGCGGCCATGGAGCGATGTACGATCTTCCAGATCATTTGCATCTGCGTGAGTTGGTTTCGGAGATTTATGAAAACCAAGGTGTGATAGCCGCCGTTTGTCATGGTGCTGCCGGATTGGTGAACTTACGTTTACCCGACGGTCCATTCTTAGTACAGGGTCACGAGGTGACATGCTTTTCCAATGAAGAAGAAGAAACCGTCGGCATGGAAAGTGTCGTGCCCTTTCTTTTAGAAGATAAACTCAAAGAGCAAGGGGCCCGAGTCACCACGGCTCCGAAATTTACCTGCAACGTGATAAAAAGTGGTCGTTTGATCACCGGCCAAAACCCCGCCTCGGCGGCGGCCGTGGCGCGGGCGGTGATTGAAACGCTTCGTTATATGGAAGACGGGCGGTGGGTTCCGGATGAGGATTGGTGTGATTGGCAGCAACACAATAACGAGCTTCGAGGTTTGTTGTGAATGGAAATGAAGACCGTATTATCGCTCACAGTCCCCATTTTATCTCAATTTTAGAGAAAGCCCGCAAAGTCGCTGCGAGTTCCGCCAATGTTTTGATCACGGGAGAAAGTGGCACAGGGAAAGAATTGATCGCGCGCTATATTCATGAAAAAAGCGCGCGTGACAAAGAGAAGTTTATTCCTATTAATTGTTCCGCCATCCCTGAACATCTTTTAGAAGCAGAACTTTTTGGTCATTCCAAAGGTGCCTTCACGGGAGCGAGCAGCTCAAAGCCCGGGTTGTTTGAGGAAGCTCACGGGGGGACTTTATTTTTAGATGAAATCGGGGATATGGATTTGCACCTGCAATCGAAGTTGTTGCGCGTGATTCAGGAAAAAAAGGTGAAGCGTGTCGGAGAAAATCATTATCGTCCGTTAGATATTCGAATCTTGGCTGCGACTCATAATGATCTGAATTCGGATGTGCAAAATAAAAAATTCCGCGAAGATTTGTTTTTTCGTTTAAATGTCGTGCCTTTAGAAATTCCACCTTTGCGCGAAAGAACTGAAGACATACAACCTTTAGCGCAATATTTTTTACAGAAGTATTCAGCCAGACATCATTCCCACGAATTGCGTTTTGGGCCTGAGGTATTTGATTTTCTAAGAGCTCAAGCGTGGGTCGGGAATGTGCGGGAATTGGAAAATAGCATTGAACGGGCCGTAGTTCTTTGTGACGAGCCTGAAATTTCCGTCGACCACATCCAAGGGGGATCTAGAAAAAATGCTTTAATGATGACCGGATGGAGTTCTTTGTTTGATCGAGTGCGGGAAAAAGAGGGACGACTTTTGTCGTTAGAAGAATTTTCGCGGCATTATATTGAATACGCTTTACATGTAAATAAAGGGGCGCGCGAAAAAACAGCAAAAGATCTGGGTATAGATCGTAAAACGCTGTATCGTCGCACGCAATCAACCGATTCCACAGAATTAGTGGATCGGCCCTGAATGCTCGCGCGGAGTTGTTGGTGCTGGACCCGTGGTGGCGTGAGGCGTGGGGCCGTGAGCTTCACGGTCGCGACGCAATTCACGTTCTTTCACGAAATCTAAAACTAACACCGTAAGGGCTTGTTCTAAAGTGGAGGCATGATGCGGAGGTGGCACCTTTTCGCGAGCTCTGTCAGAGGCATGGCGATCTGCTCCTGGCCAAGCGTATGCAAAAACGTAAACAAAACCCAAAGCCGCTACTAAAAAGAGTGCAATGCCCGCACCCAATGTCGACGTCAAAGTCACATAGCCGACACGGTCGTATTGGGTCGTGCCTTCAAGAATCGTGATGAAAAGTCCACCGCAGAAAAATAGCACCGCACAAACGCCCGCTAAGATCAGGATGACGGGTTTACGACCCTTAAGGACGATGTCTTCAAACATTTCCATAACGGTCTCACGAATTCCACCGCTGCGAGGTCCGCCGTTATTTAAGCGACCAAATACGAATGAGGCAATCATTGCTAGGAGCTGCATATAATCTCCAAAATTAAGAGAAGAAAGATGTTAAGGGAAAACAAAGAGCCCCCAATCCCTGGAGGCTCCCTAGTATCTAAACTATTTACGACGAAGAATCATTCCAGCTAGGAAGCCTACTGCCGCCGCGCCAAGAAGAGTGTAATAAGGATGTTCTTTTACGAAGTCTTCAGAAGCTTCAACGGCTTCGCCTGCGCGCTTGCGAAGTTCTTCGTAACGCTCTTGCCAGTTTGAGTTTTCGATTTGTTGCTCAACATTTTGGCGGATGCTGTTAGCACCTTGACGAACGTTGTCTTTGATGTTGCCCAATTCTTTTTTGAACTCATTTGACGTAGTTTCCATGGATAACTCCTTTATATAAGTGTGTTGCTATGCTTAGCTGAAGGATTGGGATTGCATATTCGGTGCCAGGTTTTCCGGTCTTGAAATGGGAAAGAAAACGAGAACAAAAAAGGAAAGGGGAATTATGCCCTTAGAGCGTCAGGAATCTCGCCCCGATTGACCATAACTCCCTGTTTCGTTAGCATGGGCCCATGAGAAAAGCGCTAGTTCTGTTCGCCCATCCCTTTGCCCAAAAATCTCGCGTCAATCGCACCATCATGGAAACCTTAAAAGGTTTTGATAATGTTCAAGTTCATGACTTGTATGAAGAATACCCTTACTTCCATATTAATGTGGCGCGTGAACAAGCTTTGCTGCAGGAGCATGATCTTGTTGTCTGGCAACATCCTTTTTATTGGTTCAGCATGCCTCCATTAATGAAGCTTTGGTGTGATGAAGTTCTGCGCAAAGGTTTTGCCTTCGGACCCGGCGGTGACAAATTAAAAGATAAAGATTTCTTGGTATCGATAACCACCGGGGGATTGGGCGATCCCGATTCTTTGCATGAAATTGAAGATGCCTTTTTTTCGCCGTACCAAAAGACCGCCGAAATTTGCGGTATGAATTGGCTGCCGCCCTTGATCTTAACTCAGTCCACGACGGCTTCGGAGTTGGCCGTGCGTCGGCATGCGGAATCGGTGCGACATTTCTTATTAGACTATTGCGTCCACGAAGAAGAGGCAAAGGCACGAGCTTTAGATAAGGGAACTAAATAATGGCTCACACTGTTTTATTTTATATCGTGAGTTTTTTAGCGGCGGCCTTGGTTTGCGTGCCTCTGTGTAAACGTCTGGGGTTTGGGTCTGTCTTAGGATACCTGGTCGCCGGTGTGCTGATGGGTCCTTTTGGTTTTGCCGTTTTTGACGGGGTCGAAGACCTCATGCACATGTCTGAATTCGGCGTGGTGTTTTTGATGTTTTTAATTGGTTTAGAATTAGAGCCAAAAAAACTTTGGGAAATGCGCGTTTCGATTTTTGGCTTAGGCACACTGCAAGTTCTGTTAGTTGGTTTTTTAGTCTTTTTGATTTCTTATTTCCTTTACTCCCAAACGGCGTCGGTTTCGGTTTTAGTGGGAATGTGTATGGCTTTGTCCTCAACCGCCATGGCTTTGCAAATCTTAAATGAGCGCCGGCTGCTCAACACTCACTCTGGCAGATCGGCCTTTTCGATTTTACTTTTTCAAGATATTGCCGTGATCGCGATGATCGCCATTTTACCCTTGCTTGCAATCAGCGAAGCGGTGATAGCGGGGGAAAGTTCCTCGGAGAGCTGGATTCATTTTGCGAAAGTGGCCGGAACATTGATAGTCACCATCGTCGGCGGCAGACTTTTGTTACGTCCTTTATTACGCCGAATCGCATCGCTTCATTTAAGGGAGATCTTCACCGCATTTGCTTTGTTTTTAGTCGTGGGAATGTCTTTTATTATGCAGCAGCTGGACATCTCGATGGCGCTCGGGGCTTTTATGGCCGGCGTGCTTTTAGCAGACAGTGAATATCGCCATGCTTTAGAAAGCGATATCGAGCCCTTTAAGGGTCTTTTGATGGGCTTGTTTTTTATGACAGTGGGGATGAGTATTGATTTTACTCAAGTCCTAAAAAGACCCCTGTTTTTCGGGGGCATGGTCGTTATTCTTTTTGCGACGAAAATTTTTGCGCATATTTTGCTAGGCCGACTTTTTAAAATTCCTCGTCGTCACGTTCCATTTTTTGCGGTGGTCTTATCCCAAGTGGGAGAGTTTGCTTTCGTCTTATTAGGTGCGGCCGCCGGGCTTAGAATCATCGACTTTGAAACCAATCAAGTCTTAATGGCCTTGGTCGCTCTAACCATGTTGATGACGCCTATTGTGGTCATTCTTTATGACAAAGTTTATGTGCGTTATTTTGATTGCGCGAACACCAGCGTCGATCCGGATGTGGTGGAACCTGAAGATGCCCCGGTCATCATTGCGGGCTTTGGTCGCTTTGGTCAAATCGTGGGACGCCTTCTTTACGCCAATCGTGTAAAAGCCGTCGTTATGGATTATGAACCCACCCAAATTGAGCTTGTCAGACGTTTTGGCTTCAAGGTTCGGTACGGGGATGCCACGCGCTTGGATTTATTAGAAGCCGCAGGTGCCAGAACGGCGCAAATTTTAGTCGTGGCCATTGACGATGCGGACGCGAGCATCAGACTTGTGGATATCGCTAAAGAAAATTTCCCCCAGTTAAAGATCTATGTTCGCGCTAGAAATATGGCCCACGTCTATGCCTTGATGGATCGGAAAGTGGAAGTCATTGAGCGCGAACTTTTTGATTCTTCATTGCGTTTAGGGGCCTCGGTTTTAAAAGGGTTAGGCTGGCCAGCCTATCGCAGCGTTCAGGCCGCTAATATTTTCCGCGATCATAATTTACAGATGATCCAGGACCTGTATCAGCGTCGGGACAATCAAGATGAAATGGTGGCCAAAGCCAAGCAGGCGCGCGATGACTTAGAAAAAATGTTTATGAAAGAAAATGAATACCTAAACCAATCGGAATCCTGGGATAGCGAGCATCATGAAGTTACATAGCCTGGCCTTAGTTTTAGTAGTTTATTTTTCAATCCCCAGTTTTGCGAAGCAATGCCTTGAAAATCGGGGAGCGATGGATTTTGGTTCTGGCACCACCAAAGTTTTGGCGGTCCGTGTAGACGTATGCCAAAAAAAGATTTTAAAGGTTCTTTTTGAAGATCGCTTGGCGATCTCGTTTAATGAAGCTTTTGAAAAGTCCGCGGATCATAAAATTCCTGAAAAATTTTGGCAGGAAGCCTTGCCACGTATTCAAGTTTCCGTCGATAAATTGCGTGCTCAAGAAATAAAAAAGATCGATGCCGTGGCGACGGCTGTATTTCGTAACGCGAAAAATGGCCAAGAGGTCATTGCGCAAATGGCGAAAGCCTTAGGAATCCCCATTCAAATTATTTCTCAGGATCAAGAAGCCGAACTGGGTTTCTGGTCGGTGCTCGCATTTAAGTCTTGGTCCCCCCAAGAAGCCTCCATGGTGGTGTGGGATATCGGCGGAGGCTCGATGCAGATGTTTTCTTGGAACAAAGGACATCCCCAGATTTTCCGCGGCCACTTGGCCTCGGTCAGTTTTAAGAATGAAATCCTCAAAGTTTTACAGTTTAAAAACCCGCAAGAGGTTTCGTCTCCCAATCCGATTGGACACAACCGGGAAGCGGCTATTCAGCTTGCAAAAAATCACGCGGTTTTAAATGTGCCACCATTTTTTAAAAACTTAAAGCCCGAAACAAAGTGGATGGGAATTGGAGGCGTGCTTTCCATGTCGATCCAAAAACAAGTTCAAAGAAATTCCACGCAGTTTACCGCCGAAGAACTGGCGCAAACCCTCAAGGACCGGGCAGTTTTAAGTGATACGCAAATTGAAGGGGATTATAAGATCAGCGAAGTTTCAAATCTTGCTTTGGTCTTAGGATACATGCAAGCCTTGCACATTCCTTCCGTGGAAACGGTGCCCGCGGCCCTGGGGCAGGGCTTGGTGTACAAAAAGCTTAATTTAAAATAGCCGCCGCTGGCGAAGTCGAAGGCATGTCCTTTGGATTCAGCACGATGACTTCGCCCCCCTGGCGAATCACTTCACAAGCAATATCATCCAGTACATCATCATCCTTGGCATTGATCTGCTTGGGGTGAACGGTGATCTGACCGCTGTTGCGATCCAGCTGTCCCCAGATTTCGCTCTTGTCTCTTAGGAACAGAGTTTTGACTTCGCCATGCAAGGCCGCGCGCGAAATTTTGACCAAGTCGTCAATAATCTTGTTTTTCATTTTTTGGATGTCCATATCACTCGCGGAAATTTGACGGTGATGCGAGATATCTTGGTTCAAAAGGTTTTCTACCCGGTGAATCAGTGAATCGTGGTGGGGAATGCCTTTACGAATATCTAGCTGGCACATACGGGGTGAAGGGTGCGAAGTGATCTCTTTATAAACTGGAAACAGCAGTTCGCTGGTAAATACAAACAACGGCAAAGTTTTATAGCCATCTTCTTTATTAATTTTAGCTTCAATCCAGCGCAAAAATAATTTTGTCGCCGTTTTTTTCTTAAATTGCGAATCGCTAGCACCCCGTCCACGACTTTGGGTTTTTAAGTGCGGAATTTGGATAGCTTCATTTTCATCCAGGTGCTTCCAGTGAATGCTGTTGCTGTGCGATCCATGATGCATCAAAAAGGTGTGAATTTCAGAAGCTTTTCCCCCTTGAGAAAATAGAAGCACGGCCTCTTCCACTCCTAAAACCAAAAGATGATACGTATGATCTCGTTGCAGATCTTCGATCAGGGGTTTTAAGTGAAAGCTTTCCGCCACCACGACCTTTTCTGGCAAATCGTGCGGCACCAGGAAGTATCCGTGCCAATGTTTATTAACAAAGATGGCCACGCCTTGAGTGGAGCCCGAGGCATACTCGCTGGGATTAAAATTAAACAGAGCGTCCATGATGTGGCTATGGGCTTCTCGATTGTCTTCATCCAGTGAAAGTAAATAAGAAGCTCGTTTAACCAAGGCGTCATACTCTTCTTGAAGGGCCGGCTCAGGCAGAGAGGGAATATAAATAGAGATGCAGGGGCCTTCTTGTACTGAGGTCAGTTTCAGCAGGTCTTCATGAGTCAATGGTTCAAGCATCGTAAAACCTCCGCGCAAAGGGGCTTAACTAAAACATCCATTATCGAGGCTTCATAGATTGAACTCAAAAAGTCATTTGACAGTCCAGTGTGACCTGTCAGCTTTCAATCTTTGGTGTGTTGGCTATAATGAAAAGAAGGAGGACGGATTTATGAAAACCTGGATTGTTGTAGCCAACCGAAGTGAAGCGAGAATTTTTTATTCCGATCCCAAGAGAAAAAGAGATGTCGATTTTGTCAGTAAAATCGAAAATCCCCGAGGTCGCCTTAAAGCCGGTGACATCAATGCGGACAAGCCGGGGGCGTTCGCACCCATGGCCGTAGGTCACGGGTCGGGAAGAGAAAGTCGTGTATCGCCGACTCAACAAGTGGCTTTAGATTTTTGTAAACAGGTTGTGGACTCATTGGAGCTGGCGCGCAGTCAGAACCAATTTGAAGAACTGATCTTGTTTGCAGATCCTCACTTTTTGGGACTTATGCGCAACCAGATGTCTAAAGAACTAAGAAAAATGGTTTCTCGAGAAGAAGCCAAGGATCTCAACGTCGCTACGACCGATGAAATTCAAGAGCGTGTGTACCCCGCAGACCTTCGCGGTTAGCGTTCATGCCACGTTAATTCTTGAAAAGACGCCTGGGCTTCATCGAAAGCCCAGAGCTGTCCTTGCTCTAAGTCAAAATACACTCCGTGCAACTCAAGACCCCGGGTTTCAATGGCCGTTTTAATAAACGGAAACGTGCGGAGGTTCGCCAAAGAAATGACGATAGATTCTTTTTCGCATTCTCGACACAAAGTTTCAACGTCGCTATGAGGAAGCTTGGCTAAAACTTTATTCTTTGCTTCACCGGCAATGGTCATCCATTGAGCGACGAATCCTCCCGCTTTGACAGCTTGCGGTTGGAATAAAGACAAGATGCCACCGCATTGACGATGTCCTAAGACCACGATGTTTTCGACTTGGAGGTTAACGACTGCAAATTCAATGGCCGCACTGACCCCGTGGAATCCCATATTTGATTCAAAAGGAGGGACAAGGTTGGCCACATTGCGGACCACAAAAATTTCCCCAGGGGAGGTCGAAAATAAAATAGCCGGATCAACCCGAGAATCACTGCAGGCAATCATCAAGGTTTTGGGTCGTTGACCACTGCTAGACAGACGATCAAAGAGGGAATGTTCCTCTTTAAAAAATCGTTCACGAAAACGGCGAAACCCCGCCAACATTCGTAAAAGGTCTTTTTTAATCATGTAGAACCGCCTTTGAGCGTATTAAATAACTCGTTATCCCGTCCGTGGCAAGAGACAGATAAAAGAATAAAAAAAGCCTTGGATCATCTCCAAGGCTTTTTTGTTTTTAATACTTTTTCTTAGATATTAACGAACACCTAAAACAAGTAACAGAGCAGCTCCTTTTTCTTCCTGAGTGCAGTTAAGGCCTTGGCCTCTTTGCTCTCCGTAAAGATTAAAGATCGCGTTGCCTTGAACAAAACCGATGTTTTGTCCGTAAATATTCTGAACAGATGTTGTGTTTACACGACCCGCAGGGGAACCCGCATAGTCATAAACAACGTCACCTTGAACTGAGCCCACGGGACGGCCTGAAGAGTTTGTAACCATTCCGCCATTCACGTTACCCGCATAGGCGCCAGAAGATGTTTGAATTGTGCAAGCCATTGCAGGAACAGCGGCTGCGAAAGATAGAGCCAATACGATTAGGCTTTTCATGAAGGAACTCCTTTGAATTTTGCTAACTCATTGAACCTTCGTAGTATCAAACTTCGGCCGAACTTAACAGCCGATGAAAAAATATACAAAAAGGTGTCTAACTTCTGTTATCCTGAGGTTCATTTAAGTCTTAATGGGAGGATCTGGTGGATAAAAAGACTAAAATCACGGAAAGCCTGACGGCCCTTTTGACTCACGTTCCTTCGTCGTCCTATGAAAAATCGCCCAACCCGGTCTTGGCGGCACAAAAAATTATCGAAAAATCAGCCTGGATGGCGGGCGGAGTCTCGGGCGCTCTGGCGGTTCCGGTGGGTCCTTTGGGGATGATGACCGTTGTGCCAGATCTTGTCGCGGTATGGAGAATTCAAGCGCAAATGGTCTCCGACATCGCCGCGGTTTATGGAAAGTCCACCGTGCTCACGCGAGAGACATTGGTGTACTGCCTTTTTCAAGAAGGGGCCGGGCAGCTTTTTCGGGATGTGATCGTGCGTGCCGGGGATCGCATTGTATTACGTCGTACCAGCGCGCGAGTTTTTGAAAATCTCATTGAAAAACTGGGGATTCGTTTAAGCAAAAGATTTTTAGGAAAAAGTATTTCGCGGTGGATTCCCATTGCCGGCGCTATTGCGGTGGGATGGTATTCTCGTCATGACACTCAACACGTGGGTTATGTGACGATGGATTTTTTCTCGCAAAGTATTTTCGAGGAATCTCAAGATCCAGAATAGTGTCAGCGGCCAGGGGCAGATTTCTTTTCGGTGTGTGGTTTTTTGCAACAAAAAAAGCTGATCCCGAAGGATCAGCTTCAATTCTCGGCAAGAAAATTTTTGAGCTAAAATGAGTTAATTAATAAACTATTGGCTTTCTTGTTCAGATGGATCGATGTCTTGGTCTTGCTGACTGCGTTGCGAGCTGCCAGGTTGTTGTTGGCCTGGGCGCTGCTCAGTCCGTTCTTGAGTTTTTGGTTGATTTGGGTTTTGAGTCTGATTTTGGTTTGGTTGGTTTTGTGCCATAAAAAAGTCCTCCTTGATTTTGCTCAAAGTTTTCTCTCGAGTCATTCAAGGAGGTTGCAATGCGGGTGCCACAATATTCTTGCGGCAGTGTAATATGAGGACGCCCCGTAGAAGGTTACGCTTTTTCTTCGATCGATGCTTTCATTGATGCTTTATGTGTCGTCCATTGTTGTTCGGCTTTGCGTGCGGCTTCCTCTTGAACCCATCGAATATACTCAGATCGCATTTCCTCTTCAGGGATTCCGTAGATGCTGCACATTTTGATTAAAACTGGAATCGGTGGCTTCGAAAGCCCACGCTCTAAGTTCGAAAGAAACTGAGAGCTCTGATAGCCTAACAAGGCACTGGCCTGTTGCTGAGTGAGGACCGCTTGAAGGCGTCGTGTTTTTAAAAATTGGTTCATCATTCTTCCTTAAATCAATCTAAGACCTAGTCTTAGTGCCGGGTGAAAGAGTTACTGAAAGGGTATAAACTTCGTATCCTTTTTCAGTTTCTCCAAAAAATTTCGCCATGCTTCGGCGGAATTTTCTAATTTTCTCCACCGCTTCTGGCAGTTGCGAAGGGTGGATGGCGATCTCTTCTGATTCCGTCACATTAAAGTGCGGATCGCTTTCAGGATCTCGGGTAACGGTTTTTACGTTTTTTATGAAGGAGTTTATTTCTTGCTGATTCAAGCCCAGCTTCGGGCCAACTTGCAGTATAAACTTCTTTCCGATGGAACGTTTGCCGCGCAAAATTTTTGATAGGGTTGAAGGATCAAGTTCTAACGATGCGGCAAAAGCTCGTAGCGAATAGCTCGAATTACGGCGAGATCTAACAAGAAGTTCCTGGCGAAGATGATCTACAAAGTTCACAGCATTAATCCGAAGCATGTCGTACTTAAGAACTAAGCTAGAATGAGAGGTGCGTCAACGGAGGGCCAGTTGTTTTCGTGGGCACAAATTTGCCCACGAAAACAAGATGTAATAAAAAAAATAAACGAAAAAAACTCTAATGGTGAGCCTGTTCGTTTTGGCGTTGTTGTTCTCCGATTTGGGTTAAATCAAAGAAGGATTTTGTCAGAATTTCTAAGAGATTTCTGGCCGTAGCTACGCCGACCACCTCGTCATCGGCATTCACCAACGGCAAGCGAGTAACACCCGCATTTTTCATTAAGCCGATGAGCTTAAAAACGCTGTCGTCAACGGAGCCGGTAATAACGGATTCAGACATGACATCGGCAACACGCAAATCTTCCAAGTCTTCGCCATCGGCAAGACATAAAGCGATATCCCGATCTGTTACGATTCCTAAAAGGGTTCCGCCATCGGCTTCAGACTCCATCACCAAGACATCGCCGACTTGTTCATCTCTCATCATCTTTGCTGCTTCTTTAATAGTGGCTTCCGGAGCAATCGAAATAATGCGACTGCCTTCCCAGCTCATATTGTAATCAAAGGACTCGGCACCTGAATCTGTTGCATTTATTTTTGCTTCCATAAAGGTCTCCTTGCTTTCACTGCTTAAAAACTAATCCCATTGGTGGAGAGGCGATAGAGTCCCTGTCGAGAAACACCGCCGAACCTCCGCCTTTGGTCGGAGGTTTTTGTCAGATGGCTATTCCGTGGCACTATCACTCGTGTTGCTAGTTCCGCCAGCCCCACGTCCCCCGTGTGGATCCATGGATTCCCCGCGAGTGGTTGAGGTGCGAGGTCCAGGAGTTTGACGTCGATCGTACTTTTTATTCAAGGCAGAGTCCGTGTGATCATCCATAGAAGCGGCATCCCGCGATAACTCGCCAGCACCCTCTGGATGAGTCGTTAGAGGTTTACCTGCAGAGCCAGAGTTTCCGGCGGCGTATACTGTCGCCACAAATAGAGGAACGGCTAATAAGGGCATCGCCAGTCGCCATCCATGAGCAAGAACTGATTTCATAAATTCTCCTTAATACCGGCGTTGCCGGAGTTGGTTGTTCCTTTGGTTTTAAGTAAGAATAAGACAGAGCTCAATGGCGCTAAGAAAAATACAAAAAAGAGAATCACAAAAAAGACTATGCCAAATGAAAAAGACTAGCGACAATGGTAACTGACAAGCGAGGTCTTATGAAGGTTCTAGTTTTGGGTGGTACAAGATATTTCGGGCGTCATCTGGTTCATAGCTTAATCAAAGAAGGTAATAACGTCTGGGTTTTATCGCGAGGTCAGCAAGCGGATGACTTTGGGGCCCGGGTGCATCGCTTGAAAGCCGATCGTCGCGATAAAAAATCTTTGGCCGCGGCTGTGGAACATCTGCACTTTGATGCTGTTGTTGATCAAATTTGTATGACGGCGGAGGACGCCGCGATCGCTTGTGACGTCTTTGCAAACAAAACTCCTTACTACATCATGACTTCGACCATGTCGGTTTATCATTTTGGTTCTGGTTTGCGCGAAGAAGATTTTAATCCTTATCTTTATCAACCACAAACACCCACAAATCCTGCCGAAGAATACGCTGAGGGTAAAAGAGCGGCGGAACATTATTTTGCCAATCATGCAAGTTTCCACTGGGCCTTTGCACGATATCCGGTCGTGGTCGGCGAAGACGATTACACGCACAGATTTGCCTTGCATGTTGAAAAAGTCCAACAAGAAAAGCCCCTCTATTTTCCTAACTTGAATGCCAGATTTTCTTTTGTGACTTCGGCGGATGCCGGGAAGTCTTTATTGTGGTTGCTTCACGGGAAGCATACGGGGATTTTTAACTTCGCTTCACCAGAGCCGATTTTATTAAAAGAATTTATCGAAGAAATTGAAAAGGTGACTGGCAAAAAAGCGGTCTTGTCTAAGGAACGCTCTGACGCTGATTGGTCGCCCTACGGCATTCCTCAGGATTGGTATTTAAACACCGAAAAAGCTCATGCGGCGGGATTTCAAGCACAAGCTCTTTCGGATTGGATGCGTCCGTTGATAGAATATTTTGCTAAGCAAAGTCCTTAAAATATCACTGTGGTGTGACCTTTAAAATTTGCCCTTCATCGGTGGCCACATATAAGTTGCCATCGGGTCCTTGCACTAAACTGCGGTAACGAACGGCGGGTAAAGCCATGGGGGTTGTCCCGATAAGTTCGTCATTGGCATTTAAGTTTAAAGCATGCACTTTCATTTCGGCCATAACGCCAATAAGCAAAGCTCCATCCCACGTCTTCCATTGTGCTCCGGTGATAAATGTCGCCGGTCCCATGCCTTGAGAGTCTTGCAAGATCCACAAGGGTTTCATGGCGTCTGGAAATTTCGTGTCATCGGTCATGGGCGTTAACTCGCCCGAAGCTTTGTTTGAAATGTACCCACAGTAATCATCGGCGCACACAACCCCGGGATCTGGTTTTGGATCCCAGCCGCCATTGCCGCCATTCGTGAGGGCCGTGACTTCATCGGAATGATTAGGGCCGTGTTCGGCAATCATCGCGCGGCCCGAGCCAGGCTTAAACGTGATGCCTTGGGGATTGCGCAGACCATAAGCGAAAATTCGTATATCGCCTCCCGCCGGGAAGGCATTGTCAGGTGCGGCGACACCGTCACGATCCACGCGCAAAATCTTTCCCCCCAAACGAGCGGGATCTTGGGGGAGTGTGCCGTTGTGATTGTCACCCGTCGTGATGTAAAGATATCCATCGGGTCCAAAGCGCAAGCGGCCTCCGCTGTGCGATCCGGCTTCCCCCCAAGCGTTGGGTTGATCTTTAAATGCAATGTCCGTCACGATATCCACGCGATCCGAGACGGCCTTATTGTCGTTAGCAACCACCAAGCGAATCACGCGGTTGGTGCGTGGGTTGGTGGAGAGGTTGGAAGACATAAAGACATAAATGAATCGATTGTTGGCAAAATCAGGATCTAAAGTGACGCCATTCATACCGGATTGGCCGACGCAAAATAAATCCGTGGCTTCCAGCGCTGAACCTGATGTTCCAAACAATCTGTCGATGCTGCCATCGGGATGAAGGACGGACAGCCCTTCGCATTTTTCGGTGAAGAACATGGTCATGTCGGGAAGAAACGCCATATCCCAAGGACTTTGCCTTGCCGTTAAGACGTCGGTAACGACTAGGTGAGGAGTCTCGTTGGATTTTTTTGTGGGCGGGGCGGCTGCTAAAAGTATAAACCCGAAAGCAAAGCCAAATAGGATGATTAGTAAATTGCGCATCGAAAGCCTCCTTTAAGTGTGAATCTTCTTAATCACAAGAAGGTTCGCTTAAAGGAGTGGCAGAAAACGATATGTATTTATGAATGCTGTCATAAATCCAAAACTCGACCTGCATAAGCGTGCATTGTGCGGTGCGTTTTGGCTTGAGCAAAGGACCTTCATTCACGTACAAAGGTTCCTCACGCGCGGGTGTGGTGTAATGGTAGCCACGAGAGACTCAAAATCTCTTGGATTCACGTCCGTGGGGGTTCAAGTCCCTCCACCCGCACCAAATAAAAAGAACCGCCCTTTGGCGGTTTTTTTATTTGTCCTTAGCACTCCGGCGTTGGGTTCTACGGTTCTACGGTTCTACGGTTCTACGGTTCTCTGCTGCTTAGTTTCCATAGTCTTTTAATAGTCGGTGGCCCTTCGACCCCGTTTGCAAGAATTTCAGAAATCGTACTGGGAGTTGTCACTTTTGTTAACAGCGGACCCCGAAGGTGTTTCATCTTGAGACGTAAAAAATCTTTTTAATTCAAGCACTTATGGTGATGGGACTTTTTTTGGCTTTCTTGGCACTGGCCTTGCTTTACTGGCCAGTGACTTAAAAAGGTTATTGAAACCAGTACCACGAGGAGACCCTATGAAAAAGTATTTCTATATACTTGCTGCTTTGAGCATCGCGCCTACATTCGCGATCGCGCAAAGTGTGGAAAGCGACGTTGATGCGGAGCTTGACCAAATGTATTCCGGTGCAAGCTCGACGCAAGCGGCTTCACCAACAACTGCGCCCAGTGCAGGAATTGCCAACTCGGCACCTGTCAGCGGTCAGCCGATTTATATTTTAAATCAGGCGACACCGACTTCCAATGCCAACGCGAATGCGCAGTTGCAACAATCTCAAGTTCAAAAACAGCCTACGACTGTTATTGAAGCTTCTCCGTTGACGGAGTCACGTGCGGAACAAATCCGTCGCGCTCGTCAAGATGCAGAGACGGCGACAGAACAACGTATCGTTGAAAAGCTTGAGCAATCTCGTATGGAAGACGAGAGAAAACGTGCCAACGTTTTGTTCGGCGATAAATTTGATAATATGAATAACCAGCAACAACCTCAGCAAGTTGTTCCGGTTCAACAAGTTCAACCTATTATTGTTCAGCAAGCTCCAGCTCCTGTACAAAAAGTAGAAGAACCAAAAGAAAACACGCGTGACATCGTTCGAGAAGAAATCACGGCGGCGTTAAAAGCGGAAGAAGACGCGATGGTAGCTCCAACAGAGCAAAAATATATCGCCGGTCTTTTGGGTATCGGTGACTATCCAGACGCTAAAGACGTTAAAGGGAACTATGCCCTGGGTGTGGCCGTAGGTACTAAGTTTGATAACTTCGTAGTTGAAGGATCTTTCTTGTATTCTAACTACACCGTTGAAGGTCAAGGTTACCCTACCGGCGGTAATTACGGTTATGGCTACGGCTATGGCTATGGCTACAACAACGGATACTTTGTTCCAGATACAGTAGACGTAAGACAATACTCGGGTCAATTGGCGGCGAAAGTTCAATTGTTCTCGGGCGTGATCAAACCCGTATTCGGCGGTGTGGTCGCTTATTCTTACAGACAATTTTCTTGGAATAACATCACAGGAATTCAAAATGATACAACTGCAAGTTCACATGCGATCGACGTAGGTACACTTGTTGGTGCGGATCTAGAGTTCTCTCCGAAGTACGCGATCGGTTTAGATTTCCGTTATATGTGGAATCTTTCAAGCCGCGTTAACGGTGGCAACACTTGGAGATCTGGTACTGGCTACGGTACTCCGATCGAAAAATTGCAATACTACGTAATGTCTATTGCAGGTAAAGTGAACTTTTAGGCCTACGGCCGCAGAGCCGAAGCGCCAGTGGCGCGCAGGCTGAAGCAGTTTTAATTAATAATGTAAGTCCTCAGTGGTTAAGCCTCTTCCTAAATTTGGGAGGAGGCTTTTTTCACGTCTAAGTCCTTGCTAGACAAGGCGCTCCTAGGTCATAGTTTAAGTATGAATTTTCTGGCGGGCTTTTTTATTTTAATCACATTCCAGGTGGCGACGGCCGCGACTTTGGTAACCCAGACCGTGGGACAGGTGTCCGATCACGTGGTTACAAGTCGTGAAGTGCAAATTGCTATGGCTATTGAAGGGGTTTTGTTTCCTTCGCCGAAATCGCCAGCAAAAAGTTTAAATGAAACGCGTCCCGGTAACCCCGATTTCCGTACCGCCGTTACCGCGGTTTTGTTAGAGGCTGTCGTGGCTATCGAGGCCGAAAATTTTAATGTTGCTAATATTTCTAGCGAAGAAGTGAATGCGGCGGTCGCGCAAGTTGAAAAAATGGTGGCGGGTCGTGCATATTGGAATGAGCTTGAGGTGTCCGCGCAAGAATTAAAAACTTTTACGACTCGCAAACTGATGGCGAAAAGTTTTTTGAAATTTAAAACCAGTTCGATGTCAGGAATTATTACCGATCAAGAGGCGCAAGATTATTACGAGCGCAACCGAGTGAAGTTTGGCTCCTCGTCGTTTGATTCTTTTAAAGACAATATCAAAACTTATCTGGCGCAACAGCAGCTTGAAGAGCGCATCCGCTCTTGGTTTGAAGTGATCAAACGAAAATATCGCGTGCGCACCTTCGTTGCGGAACCTTAGAGCATGCATGTTGAAGTCTTAAATATCTCTCACAAGCCCAAGATTAAATCTTTGGTGGGCGCTATTCACCATGAGCAAGGCATGGTCGCGGCATTTTACTGGCCCGATGAATTGCTCGACCCCGAAATCGCCTCGGCGGAAATCTTAGGGGTTTTTGAAGGCGAAGTTCTTGCGGGCGTGGTTTTGTATCGCGAGCTTCCTGGGGTCTGGGAGATTTCTTTGGTGGCCACGCACCCGGGGTATCGGCGTCAGGGGTATATGGAGTTTCTGTTTGACCACTTGATTAACGCAAAAGGTCAAGAGCGACAGTTGTGGCTTGAGGTGCATGAAGAAAACGTAGCAGCGCAAAAACTCTATGAAAAACTGGGGTTTAAGGAAACACGAAGGCGACCTCGCTATTATAAGGACGGGGGCACGGCGGTGTTGTACTCGCGGGCCTAGAGTCTAGGGTGCGGCTTTGTCAGCTAAGATAAATCCTTGCTTCCTCTGGTTTTTTTTGCTAATTTCAGAGACGTTCGATGGGCCCAGCAGGCCCATTTTTTTTGCGCCCGGACGGGTACAAAGGGTCTTTGACCAGTTCTACTTTTCAGCCCACATACTTCTTCTTGTGGATTGGACTCCGTCCAGTCGCGTATAGCGTTTTCTTACAGAGCACGGATGTTTCGTAGGGAAAGTTAACTCTAGGAGACGATCTAGTTATGTCAGAAATGGCGTGGATGGATAAGCTTGAAGCAATTGTGCGCGATATAGCTGCGCAAGAATCCTGTGTTTTATATGATATTGAGTTTGTCGGAATTGGTAAGGGACGTACTCTCCGTTTGTACATCGATAAAGATGACGGCAGCGTAGGGCTTGATGATTGCGCGAATGTGTCCCGCCGCTTGAATGAGATCTTGGATGCGCAAGAAGATCTTGTTCCAGGTGAAGCCTACAATTTGGAGGTCTCTACTCCGGGGTTAGAGCGTCACCTCACAAAACCATGGCATTTCCAAAAAGCTGTGGGCAAAAAGATTTATATCAAAACCTCCAAATCATTGGAGAGTGCTGGTGTTGAAGATAAGAAGTGGAAAGCCGCAAAAACTGTAGAGGACGTATTGGAATCTGCAGATGATAACGGCATCCGTTTTGTCATCAAAGATGTGGAAATCAATATTCCGTACGCGATGATCGACAAAGCTAAAGTAATTTTTGAAATGACTAAAGGTCAAAAAAAGTAACGAGAGGGAATAACCATGGCTGAAAATATGTTTTCAGATCTTTCCAAAGTGATCGAACAAGTTGGTAAAGACAAAGGTATCGATAAGCAAATTGTTATCGACGCGATCACTCAAGGAATGCTTGTAGCAGCTCGCAAAAAATACGGCACGTACCGTGAAATCGAAGCGGCTTACAACGAAGAGACTGGTGAAGTTGAACTTTTTGAGTTTAAAGAAGTTGTTCCTCGTGAAAAATTCGTGGATGAAGAAGTTGAAATTCCTTATGACGAGGCCCAAAAACTAGATCCCAACGTGCAACTTGATGATTCTATCGGTATTAAGATGGAAGCGACCGATTTAGGTCGTATTGCCGCGCAAACGGCAAAACAAATCATCATGCAAAAAGTCCGTGATGCGGAACGCAACATCATCTTCAATGAATTTGAAGAAAGAAAAGGCGAGATCGCGTCGGGCATCGCTCGCCGCGTGGAAAAAGGCGCGATTGTTGTCGATTTGGGCCGTACGGAAGCTTACATCCCACCTCGTGAACAAATCCCAGGTGAGCAATACAAACCCGGCGATCGTATCCAAGGTTATTTGTCGGAAGTTCGTCAAACAACTCGGGGTCCTCAGATCATTATGTCTCGCGCTGATGAACGTTATTTGATGAAACTTTTTGAAATGGAAGTTCCAGAAATCTATGACGGCGTCGTGGAAGTCATGGCCGCGGCTCGTGAACCGGGACAGCGTGCAAAAATCGCAGTTCGTTCTAACGACAACTCGGTAGATCCCGTAGGAGCTTGCGTTGGTATGAAGGGTTCTCGTGTACAAAACATCGTACAAGAACTTCGTGGTGAAAAAATCGATATCGTTCCTTGGGACGAAGATATTACGCGTTTTGCGTGTAATGCTTTGGCTCCAGCGGAAATCAGCCGTGTCTTCATGGATGATGCGAATCGCGAAATGGAAATCGTGGTTCCAGATTCTCAATTGTCACTAGCCATCGGTAAACGTGGTCAAAACGTGCGTTTGGCAGCAAAACTGACAACTTGGAAATTGGATATCATTTCTGAATCATCAGCTTCGTCTCGTACTGCGGAATCCATCTTCAACTTGATGTTGATCCCAGGCATGAGCGAAACCATGGCGCAAAACATCTTCCAATCCGGCTTTGGTTCATTCCAAGCGGTGGCCTCAGCGCGCGTTGAAGAGTTGATGACGATTCCAGGATATGATGATCCAGATAAAGCTGAAAAATTGGCAAATGAAGCCAAAGCTTTGGTCGCGAAATATGAAGCTGATGGCGTGCCGGTACCGACGGCACCAACAGCTGCTAAAGAAACTAAATCGAATACTTCCGCTAAAGAACAAGCGGACCTTCTTCTGAAGCAAGAGCTTTCAAAATTGAATGCTCAGCAGGATGAAGAATAAGCGGCGGATGCCGGCAGAGCGCTAGCTGAAGCAGCAAGGAGATATCAAATTGAGTAATCCAAAGGTTTTTGAATTTGCAAAAGAAGTCGGGATGACCCCGCTAGCCCTTATGGACAAGATCCGTGAGTGGCACTTGCCAGTGAAAAGTCACATGGCAGAGCTAGAACCAGAGGTTCTAGAGCAAATTAAAATCAAACTAAGTGGTGGAGACTCTCCAGCACCTGAAGCTAAGCCGAAAAAAGCGGCGACTCGTAAAGCGGCACCTAAAAAGGCCGCGGCAGAAACTGAAGCCGCATCTGCGGCGGCAGCTCCGGCGAAGTCGACGGTTGTTCGTCGCAAAAAAGATGAAGAAGCTCCGAAAGCGGCTAAAGCGACCGAAGCTGAAGAGGCTGAGGAGTCAGCTCCTAAGACCACTCGTGTTGTTGTTAAGAAAACAGCAGCCAAAGAGGTCGAGGAAGAAGCAGACGTTGCAGCGTCAGCCGCTGTCGTTGAAAAAGCTCCCACGACAAAAGTGGTTGCTAAAGAAGAAGCTCCAGTTGCGGCCCCGGCTCCGGAAGTAAAGGCGAAAGCAGAACCTGTCGCTGCCAAAGAAGCAGCTCCTGCGCCTGAAGCTCCAGCCCCGGCTGCGCCAGCTCCTCAAGCACGTAAAAAAGAAGTCGTGGTGGGAACAAGCGGAGTCGCAAGCTCTTCCACTCCAGCCTCGGCTCCGAAAAGAAATATTATCGGCCGTATGGACCTTTCTCGCGTGCAAACGCAAGCTCCACAGCGCCCTCAAGGAGACCGTCCGCAAGGTGGATTCCGTGGTGGGCCGGGTGGAGATCGCGGTGGCGATCGCCCGCAAGGTGGATTTAATTCGGGCGCTCCTCGTCCTGGCGGTTTCAATCGTCCAGCGGGTGGAGCTCCCACTCGTAACATCCGTACCGGTTTTATCGCGCAATCCGCTCCTGAGCCGATGCCGGTAGGTGATGATCGTTCGCGTGATTTTGATCGCCGTAAAAAGGCCGTCACTCCAAGTCCTGCCGGAGCTGGTGGTTTCGGTGCGGGTCGTGAAAAAGAAAAAGAGAAGGAAGAAGAAGTAAAGGTCTTTAACGCCACGGATTTCCGTAAGCGTGAGATGGTCTTCCAACCTAAAAAGAAAAAAATCGCGATGGCTGGTGGCGCTAAAACGCAAATCACTGTCGCCGCTGCACATAAGCGTGTGGTGAAAGTTAATAACACTATGAAGCTTTCGGATTTAGCGATGGAGATGGGCGTAAAAGCTCCTCAATTAGTTAAAGTCCTTATGCAAAATGGTGTTATGGCGAACATGAATACCGATTTAGATTTTGATACGATCGCCTTGATTGTACCGGAATTTAAGTGGGAAGCCGAAAACGTCTTTAAGACGGCTGATGCTCGTGCCGAAGAAACCGCTTTCGGTGATCTTGAGGCAGAAAGCATCATTCGTCCTCCGGTTGTGACTGTTATGGGTCACGTCGACCACGGTAAAACATCATTGTTGGATGCGATCCGCAATGCCGACGTGGCGGCGGGTGAAGCTGGCGGTATCACTCAGCACATTGGTGCTTACAGTGTTAAATTAGAAGACGGCAGTTTAATTACATTCCTAGATACTCCGGGCCATGAAGCCTTTACGGCGATGCGTGCGCGCGGGGCGAATGCGACAGACATCGCAATTATCGTGGTGGCTGCCGATGACGGTATGATGCCGCAAACTCAAGAAGCCGTGAATCACGCGAAAGCCGCTGGCGTTCCGATGATCGTAGCGGTCAACAAGATGGATAAACCGGGTGCAAATCCAGATCGCATTAAGCAGCAATTAACAGAGCTGCAAATCGTTCCGGAAGAGTGGGGTGGTAACACCATCTTCGCTGAAGTTTCAGCGTTGAAAAAAACTGGTATCAAAGAATTGCTTGAGCAAGTGAAGTTGTTAGCAGAGGTTGCAGAGCTTAAAGCCAATCCAAAACGTTCGGGCACAGGTCTTGTGATCGAAGCGAAAATGGAAAAAGGCAAAGGGCCTGTGGCAACATTGCTGGTTAAAGATGGAACTGTTGAAGTGGGTCAATACATCGTTGCTGGTCATATGAAAGGCCGCGTTCGTTCATTGACTAATGATAAAGGCGAAAGAGTTCAATCTGTCGGCCCGGGTCTTCCCGTCGAAGTGTTGGGACTTGAGGCTGTTCCAGCTGCGGGCGATAAGTTTGACATCGTCAAAGATGAAGCCACGGCCGTGGAAGTTTCTACTTTAAGAAAAGAACAAGCAGAGAAGTCTTCAGCAACTCCGAATGCGAAAATGTCTTTAGAGGATATTTTCTCAAAAGTGAAATCGGGAGACGTGAAAGAGTTGGCGATCGTATTGAAAGCCGACGTTCATGGATCTTTAGAGGCCATCAACGGAATGCTTGCTAAGGTTTCAACTCCGGAAGTGAAAGCACGCGTTATCCACTCGGCTGTGGGTGGTATCAACGAGGGTGACGTGACTTTGGCGAACACCGCAAAAGGTATCGTTATTGGTTTCAATGTCAGACCGGACTTAGGCGCGCAAGCTAAAGCTAAGCAAATGGGTGTGGATATCCGTACTTACTCAATCGTTTACGAATTGATGGATCAAATCAAAGCCGCGATGGCGGGTATGTTGACTCCGGATATCGTGGAAGAAGTTATGGGTCGTGTTGAAGTTCGTAATACCTTCAGCGTGCCTAAAGTCGGAACTATCGCGGGTTGCTTCGTCATTGACGGAAAAATCCAACGTAATAACCAAATCCGTTTGCTTCGTGAAAATAAAATTATCTACGAAGGAAAAATCTCTTCGCTTAAACGTTTCAAAGACGATGCTAAAGAAGTGGCCCAAGGCTATGAGTGCGGTGTCGGCATTGAAAACTACAATGACGTTAAAGTCGGCGATATGATGGAAGCTTTCGTTAAGAAAGAAGTGGCACGTGAATTAGGTGCCGGAGCTCAAGTGTAATGAAGAATATGGGTGATGGGCGCCGAGTTGCGCGTGTAGAACGAGAAATCCAGGCCACCGTCGCTCAGTTTTTGATTCGCGGATTTAAAACACCGTTGCCAGGTCTGGTGACGGTGGCTTCAGTAAAGATGCCAGCCGACCTTCGCACCGCGAAGGTCTATGTCAGTGTTTTAGGTTCTGAAAAACAACAAGAAGAGGCGTTAGACTTACTTCAAGAACGTGCTTTTGAAATTCAAAACTTCATCGGCAAAGAACTAAAAATGCGCTATTGCCCTAAATTGACTTTCTATGTGGATCACACCACTGAACAAGTGATCAAAGTTGAAAAGATTCTTCACGAGCTTGAAAATGAGCGTAAAAAACGTGAAGGAACCGGCGAGACTCCAGAGTCTGATGACGAATAACGAAATATTCCATGGTCTTTTATTAGTCGATAAACCTTCAGGTATCTCGAGTCACGATGTCGTCTCGAGATTGCGTCGTATTCTAGGCACAAAAGCCGTGGGACATTCGGGCACGTTAGATCCGATGGCGTCAGGTTTGATGGCATGTTTAATTAACGAAGGCACCAAGCTCAGCCAATACATTTTGGAAGGCGATAAAGGTTATCGCGTTAAAGCCCAGTTTGGAGTTCGCACCGACACGCTCGATACCACGGGGACGGTTTTAGAAACAAAGCCGGTGGATATCACCAAAGAGCAGATCCTGGCGGCGGCAGAAAAACTGCAGGGGGAGATGGAAGTTGAAGTTCCGATTTATTCGGCGATCAAAATCCAAGGCAAAAAGCTCTATGAATATGCTCGTGAAGAAAAAGAGGTCGAAGTTCCTAAAAAACTTATGACTTTTTGGGATGTGGAGCCCGTGGCGACGGGACCTGATTGGGCCGAGTTTGATATCAAATGCACCAAGGGCAGCTATATCCGTACCTGGGTGGACCTGTTAGGAAAAAAACTAGGCTGTGGCGCTGCGATGAGCGAGTTGCGCCGAACTTGGTCCGCACCTTACGTGATTGCTCAAGGGCAGACGTTAGAATCCATTGAGCTTTCGGTGAAAAACAATGGCAATCGCGATGCCTTTATTCCGATGGATCAGGCTTTGCCGCAAGTAAAGCGTGTCCGCGTTAAGGGACAGGATCGTGTTCTTTTGGGCAACGGGCAAATCAGTCATGATCTGCGCACCCAGCTTATTACGTCATTCAATCCTGACGTGGACCAATATATCCAAGTTCTTGATCAAGAATCTGGGAATTTATTGGCCATTATTGGCTTAGAACCGGGCAAAGGCTTCGCACTGCGCCGAGTTTTTAAGTACTAAATCAGGCCTGCTGCCTAAACACAGCTATACAAGTCCTCATTATTTCGCTAGATCTCAAATCCATAAAAGGGGTGGGGTCATGAAATATTTAATTTCAGTCTTAGTTATCTTTTTCGCATTCAACGCTTCTGCGAAAGTTGAAGCCCTCTTTCACCCGAACGGTCCCACTTTAGAAACAATAGCCCAATGGATTTCTGAAGCGCAATCCACCGTGGACATTGCCATGTACAACATGGACGTCAAAGAGTCTTCGCCTATCATTGCCACGTTGAAAAGTGCGGCTGTCCAGGCACGCCTTCACTCGGGAGAACTGAAAATTCGGGTGAACTTAGAACTTTATAGCAGCCCCGAAGCCAACACGGCTAAAAGACAAGCGCTTGAAGATTTAGGGGTGGATGTTCGTTATTTAGATAATAAAGACGTTAAAATTCATCATAAGTTCGCGGTGATTGATGCTAACGGCCCATTGCCGCGAGTGGTGACCAGCAGTGCAAACTGGGCTGTCATGTCACAAGAAGGTTACGATGAGAATTTCCTTTTTTTTACCGCTGAAAAAGAAGTGACCGCCCGCTATCAACAAGAGTTTTTACGATTGTGGAAAGCGTCTAAAGAGTTCGGCGCGACTTTGCCCTCCACGGAACAAAAACCGGTGTCTTTCGTGGATGAATCAGATGTTGAAGTCGTCTTTAATTCTCCGCGCACGATTGAACCTCAATCTCCGGAAAAATCAATGCTGACGGATGAAATCGTGGGGCATATTAATGGCGCCAAAAAGACTCTTGAAATCGCCACGGCTCGCATTCGTCTGGTGCCGATTTTAGAAGCTCTGCGCACCGCCGCCAATCGGGGCGTGCAAGTGCAAGCGGTGATTGGTCAAGATGACTTCCGGGATTTAGGGCGCCGTGCTCGTTACCTAGTGCATAAGAACATCCAAGTGCGTATTAAGTTTTATAACTTAGACATCAATGATTTCTTAAAATTTCAGATGCATAACAAGTTTATGATTGTGGATGGAGAGAC
This sequence comes from Bdellovibrio bacteriovorus, assembly GCF_001592735.1. Classification (NCBI taxonomy): domain Bacteria; kingdom Pseudomonadati; phylum Bdellovibrionota; class Bdellovibrionia; order Bdellovibrionales; family Pseudobdellovibrionaceae; genus Bdellovibrio; species Bdellovibrio bacteriovorus. The sequence goes on along the minus strand of NZ_LUKE01000002.1, from coordinate 320,427 downwards.
CTTGATTGCGGGATCTTTTAATTGGTCCCAAAGCAGTGAATTCAATCATATTGAGAATATCGTTATTTTGACGGGTGCCAAAGCCCAAGAGGTCATTCCGGCCTATCACCAGCGTTTTTCTGGTATTTGGGAAATGGGACGCGATCAATATGCATCGGTGTTAGCAGATTTAGAAAAAAATCAGCCTCACCAATGTGCTTTGCCGCCAATGGTGCTGACTTCGGATGAAATCAAAGAGCTATTGAAATACAAGGCCGATTGTAAGTAGATTCCAAACTTTGAGCCGTCGGTTGTCGGGCCGGCGGTGCTGGTTATTTCGCCAGATGCTTTTCTAGTTTTTCGAAGCGTGCTTTTAAATCTTCAGATTCTTTTTTAAGGGCCTCGATCTCAGATGATTTTTCTCGATTTTGTTTTTCTAAAAGTAAGATAGCTTGTCCTTGCGAAGCCAATTCGCGGCTTTGGGCCGCTTGAATATCGATAAGATTTTTTACCTTAAGGTGCAGAGCTTTTAAGCCTTCCGTGATCCACGGGATGAAGCCCGTATAACTCACTTGTAAAATTCCACTTTCATCTTGGCGCACGAACTCCGGCGCTACGTCGCGCACATTTTGCGCGATATATCCCGTGTGTCGTGAGCCATCATCACCCTTTTTCAAAGTGTAGGTAACGGCATTTAAACCTAACATTTTGTCTAAGGCCTCTTCACCGGAAATGTTTTGCACATTTTCTTTTAAGCTCGCATCAGACGTACAAGCCCAGTTCGCGGCACTGCTTGATGGTGTTAGAGTACACGAACCCGCAGAGTTAGCGAACCTTGCGACGACCCCGGCTGCGGCTTGTGTTACATGCAAGGTGTTTGAAGGACTGGTTGTACCGATGCCGACAAAACCCGTTTGATCAATGGTCATGCGTGTTTGAAAAGATGTATTGCCGTTGGGAGTAGTCGCAAAATAGATTTTCGCGCCTCCAGCTGCGTTCGTATAGGCTTCCGTAGCTTGAAATGAAATCAATGCCCCCAAATTATTCGTTCCGGAACTATTATAGCCAAGCCCCCCGATATTTAAAAGATCATCACCGCTAGCGACGGCGCCTTTTGTGCCAAAGGAGCCACGGAATTTTTCTCCGTAAAGCCACGGGCCATTGGCATTGTTTCCGTCCCGGCGCAAATATGTCCAGCTGCCGTCAAAGTTTGTAGGAGTATAAAAATAATTTTCGGAGCCGAACTCGGCAACGTTGCTTGTTGTGCCATTTATTTTTGTCGCGATTAAGAGGGCGGTGTCCTCGCTGGTGGAGGTGGAGTCATACACCCAAGGGTTGATTTCCACCGCGTTATAGCGGTTGGAAGCGCTATTGGTTTTTTTAATGAGGAAGCTATTGTCCACCGCCGCGGAACCGCCGACGACATCTAGTTTCACCGCTGGAGACACTGTTCCCACGCCGACGCTTCCCGCGAAGTAAGAAGGGGCGGTGGCGTCACTTGCATAGACTGACCAAGCGTTAGTGGCTTGGATGTTTCCGACGTACAAGCCAAAGCCGTTGGTATTCGCACCCGAGCTTGTCTTTAAAATAGAGGATTGAAGACCCATGGCCGTGGCAATAGTATTTGTCGATGCGTTTTCAATTTGTCCTTGAACACCGACGGCCGTGGTCACGGCACCCGCGCCATTGTTGTTTTTTACGCCGTGCCAGGAGCCACTGAGTTTATTTAAAGCGGATGGCATGCTGTTATTGGCGTAATTCACTTGTCCAATGATTTCACCCGTGATCGCCGCGGTATTTCCATTTTCAGTCCCATTAATTTGACCGATGAAACGGGTGGCGCTAGTTGCCGTAGGATTTGCGAAAGTATAATTAAATGCCGAAGCCACATCCCAAGCACCCACTTCAGCAGAAGTGGTGTTCACCTGCAGTTTGTATCCAGGACTCGTGGTTCCAATGCCGATATTGCCAGATCCGTTTTCAAAGATGCCGCTGGCAACCAGGGCGGTGCCATTCCATTTAGAAACATAGTTTGTCGTATTCGAACCCACTTTAGGATCGGTTTCAGTTAAAACCAACGAATTACAAGCCCAACCGTTTGAAACTGTCCAAATCAGAACCTGATTGGCGGAGCAAGTTTTATTATGAAATTGAGTGCCATCACGAACAACGATCCCGGTATTAGTCGTCATTGTGCCAGTGAAGTTAAGGTCGACCACACCGACGGTGCCATCTGAAATTTTGGCTGAATTTACTGAACCCGTTCCTAAAGTCAAAGAGCCCGTGTTTGAAATCGTGGCGTCACCGCCTAAGGTCACGATTTGCGGAGCAGATGCATTTTTACCAACAACAACTTGTCCATCGGCCATCGCACCTAATTCTTGAATCGCACCACTGATCGAAGCCATCAAACGGTTGCTATTCAATGCTGTGCTGGAATTTGTACCGCCGTTGGCGATAGGTAAGACCCCAGTGACTTCAGAAGTTAAGGTGACCGAAGACACCGTTGAATAAGCTCCCGCTCCGGTGCGTTTTACAAAGCCATTCGTGCTCAGACCATTCAGGCCGGTCAATTCGGTGCCTAAACCAATTGTACCTGACCCCGTGATTGTTCCCCCGGTCAAACCTGTGCCAGCAGTGATGCTTGTCACCGTACCGCTGGTCGCCGGATTTTGCCAAGTTGCTAAGCCGGTCGCGTTGGAAGTTAGAACTTTGCCTAATCCGGGGCTTCCGCCCGTGATTTTAATTTGACCACCCACTTCAAGTTTTGCGCCCGGGTTGGTCGTGCCGATGCCAAAATCACCGGCGGCCGTTAAGCGCATGCGTTCAGTTTGACCTGTGGTCAGAAAGCGCATATCGCCATTTTCAGCGGCAAGAGTTAGACCGGTCACGTTGGGCGTTGACACTATATTAAACCGATCTTGATAAGCGGTGACACTTGAATAGTTAAATGAAGTACTAAAGATACTTCCGGCGGCACCTGCGTTGTTTTCAATAGTAATTCCGACTTCCGAAGCGTTGCCGGTATTGGTATTGCGCATGACAAGAAAAGTTTCACCATTATGATTTTTTTGGATTTCCAAAGGATTAGAAGCCGAGGCGATACCGATACCAACATTGCCACTGACTTCGGAAATACCACTGGCAACTAAAGCAGAACCATCCCACTTAGAAACATAGTTCGTTGTGTTGGCGCCCACCTTGGGATCCGTTTCACTCACTGAGATCGCGGCCCACGTTCCGTCACCCCGAAGATATTTAGTGTTATCCGCCGTGCCGGTACCAAGGCGACCTGTTGCAAATGTGCCGGTGGTGACGGCCGCGGCATCTAATGAGCCGATATTTTGACAAGTCATGCGATCGGTGATCGTGCTCCATACCATGGCTTGATGAGCACCGCAGGATGATGACGGAATAATTTGTGTCCCACCCCATATGGTCGAGATATCTTGCGCACGGATGTTGTTCACGGTCCAGCGGGTGGTGCTTTGATCCCAGACTAAAACTTGTCCCGAAGTTGACGGAACCGTGTTCGCCACCGTTTGGCCTTGGATTTTTACGACGGTCGGATTGGGCAAGCTTCCTGAAAGATCACCGCCCAATGTTGTCGAAGTGGTCAGGATATCTGTGGGGATCACCGCCGCTGGTAGTTTACCAGAAACATTTAATTGGGGAATTTGCCCGGCGTTCGTGCCGACATCAACGGCCAAAGTTCCCGTGGTCGTAATTGTTCCGCCGGTTAAACCTGAGCCTGCCACGACACTTGTTACAGAACCGCTACCACCTGAAGGCCATGAAGAAATGCATGTGGCTCCAATACAGAACTCTGTGGCTTTCACTTTTCCGCCGACATCAAGACGTTCTGTGGGGTTGGCAACTCCGATACCAACTTTTCCGTCATTTTGAAATCGTGCTAAAACAGTTCCGCCGCCGCTGGCGTTTCCGTTTCCGATATCAAAAGCACGCAAGGCACTTACGGACGAATTCATCATATAGAAATTGCGATTGGTCGTGGCATCAGCGCCGATCTGGATTGAACCACCTAGATTCCCGATATGAATCTCTACTTGCGGATTGGTGTTTCCGATACCCAAATTTGATGGAGGAAGGAAGGTCATTCGTTCCACTTCAGATCCACTGCCAAAATAACTACTGAAGAAACCAAACCCACCACCAGCACGTCCTTGGGCATCCATGTTCACTGTTTTGGCGCGAATAGAAGCAAGCGGGGTGTAGGCGTCCGCAGTGTCGGCTGGATTTCTTACGTAACCAGAAAAACTGACGCGACCGATTTCGGCGCCATTGGCCACTTTTCCCGGAGAACCCGCCGTGCCCAATGCACCTGAAAGATCAATGGTGCCAGGAACACTGACACCAAAACCTCTGCTGACAAGCCCCGCTGTCGAAGATGAATTCACTTGCAAGGGACCCGTCATGGTATCGCCCGTTTTAAGAACATAGCCCGAGCCTAAATTGGGTAAAGCGGCCCAGGTCCCATCGTCGCGTAAGAATTTAGACCCATCTGGAGTTCCCGTGGCTAGTCTTGCGACAGAGAACACCCCGGTGGTTATTTTCGCGGCATCAAGATCTGGAATATCTGTTGCGGAAAGGGCTGCGCCCGTGGTCACGCGACCCTTGGCATCCACGGTGACCTTGGGATAAGTGCCAACAATGAGACCGGACACATCTTCAAGTTTGACACCCGTCACCGCGCCATCGTTTATTTTCGCCGTGGTCACGGCATTGGTGGCAATGGCGGTGGTCAGTGTGCCCGCAGAATAACCTGTGGATGTCACATCACCGGCTAAGGCCGTGGCGTAATTTCCTGCGGCTTGTTTGGCGGCGAAGCTATCATATTCAGTTTTTGAAATCGTACCCGCCGTCACACCCGCGCCACTGGCTGAAGGGATTGAGAACGTGTGAGTATTTGAACTTGTCGTAAATCCGTAGGAGGTGGCGGAAGCCGTAGGCGCCAAAGTTTGCGCTGTCCCGTTGGCACCGTTGATTGTGGCGATCCCCGCACCGGCGGCACCCGCCGTGAACCATTTCCACTCTTTCGCGGTGTCATCCCAACGAAGTGATTGCATATCGTTACTGCCACCAGGATTTACCGCCGTCCAAGGGATGTTAGAAGCGTTGATAATTTTATGAGTATTCATATCGATGTCGCCAGACATCTGACCGCCGGCAAGGGGAAGCTTGGTGGCATCACTTGTTGAAAGTGTCTGCCACGTTCCATCACCACGAAGATATTTTGTATTATCCGCAGTCCCGGTACCTAATCTTGCTGCCGCCAATACACCTGTTGTTATCGCCGCCGCATCCAAAGATCCAATGTTTTGACAAGTGAAGCGATCCACCAGTGAGTTCCAGACCATGGCTTGATCTGCCGTACATAAAGTGGAGGGAAGCATCGCGGTTCCACCCCAGGTATTGCGAATGTCTTGCATGCGCACGTACTGGGGCGTCCAGGTGGTATTTCCATTATCCCAAAGGATGACTTGTCCATCCAGTGGCGCCGTATTGGACATCGCGCGAGTTTGGATTTTGGCAACAGTTGGATTGGGATAAGTTCCTGAAAGATCTCCGCCCGCGGAGCCATTCGGTGCTCGTGGTCCCGAAAGGCGAGTGTCATTACCTAAAACAACCTCCGCCGCAGCGGCGTCCCCGGATGAGGGGACGTTGCGAGTCGCAGCTGTACCAAGACCCGAGATGTCCGTATTTGAAAGAGTCACCGCACCGGTTCTTCCCGCAACACTGCTGACGGGCGCTGATGGAGGGGTCACCCAAGAAAGATTTCCGCTGGCATCGGTTTGTAAGATTGAGCCAGCAGCGCCGACCGCGTTAGGCCAGTTTAGGGTATAACCGGTTCCGCCAGGGGGCAGGCGCATCGTTAAATATTGGCTGACGCCATCATAGATGCGGATGTTGGTGGCCGTGACATTGGCGGCACTCACGTCGCGAGTTAAGGTGCCTGTCGTTATTTTTGAAGCATCCAAATTTGGAATATCAGTCGAGGCCAAAGTTCCACCCGCTGTCACGCGCCCTTTCGCATCGACGGTGACAGAGGAGTAGGTACCGGCACTCACTCCCGAGTTTTCAAGTTTTTGTCCGGTGATCGCGCCATCGGCGATCTTCACCGTGGTTACGGCATTATTGGCGATGGTGGTCGTCACCGTTCCGGCTGAGTATAACGATGAAGTGACGTCACCACTTAAGGTAACGATGTAATTGCCAGGGGCTTGTTTGGCAGAGAAAGCATCAAACTCTGATTTTGAAATCGTTCCGGCGGTGACCCCCGCCGTGGATGCTGATGGAATTGTTAGAGTGTGAACATTGCCTGAGGAACCAAAACCGTAAGAGGTGGCCGTCGCTAGAGGAGAGAAGGTTTGTGTCGCTCCGGTTTGACCGTTAAGTGAACTTAAACCTCCGCCCGCGCCTGCGGCGTCGGCAGCACAGCCAAAAGTTCTTGAAGCCGCATCCCACGTAAGGAAAAATCCTGATTTACAGTCGGCACCCAAATTAATTTCTGATTTTAGTACAAATTGGTCAGCAAGATGTCCGCCCAACTTATTAGAAGATTCCGCATGGCCCGCGTAAGGAACAGAGCGAATGGCAGAATCGGGGGAGATTAATCTCCAAGCGGTGCCGTCATGAAATTGAACGCGTAAAAGACGACCGGAGCTTAAAGTGGGAGAAAATGGAGTTCCCCCAAAGCACGTCAAACCCCCTGAATTATTGAAGGCATCTAAGATGGTAAAGGAGGGCGCGGCCGGATAGCTGTGGGAATTACCGATAGGAACGTCGAAAACCCCATTAGAGTTTTGCATGTTTACGCCGTCAACTTGTTCCCGATAAAGCACGCAAGATCCATTGGACGAAGTGATTTCAAAAAGAAAACTGACATTGTTATGTTCTAGAGCCTGGCCGTTGGGTTTTACGATGCGACCTTGATAAGTGAGATAGGTAGGGGCTGCTTTTGCCGAAAGTGCCGCAAAACCAAGCATAAGAGCCCATAGAATATGTCGATACGTTCCCTTAGATTCCATTCGGTACGACCTCTATGAGTATTTTTCGGTTATTTAGTTGGGATACTTGAGGACTGCTCGGCTTAATTACTGGTGTGTAATGTTCTAATCGATCCCATATTAAGGTGCCTAAGTAAAATGACTGGGATTTAGATTTAAATAGAGATTATCACTTCTTGACCTCTTACTAGAGCCCAGGATAGAACCTAAAAACTTATAAAAACTCGGGGGATCGACAGCCATGACGACCTTTGGGTGAGATCAATATTGGCAAGGCCTTAGAAGCCTAAAATACTTCGACAAAGTCGAAGTGCAAACAAAAGGAGACCTTAATGGCGGTCACTAAAGACAACAAAGCGCAAATCGTTAAAAAATTCAAAACAGCAGATCTTGATACGGGTTCTCCAGAAGTTCAAGTGGCGTTGTTGACTGCAAAAATCAACGATTTGACCACTCACTTCGCAACTCACAAAAAAGATCACCACGGTCGCCGTGGTCTAGTAACAATGGTTAACAAACGCCGTAAGCTTTTGGATTACCTTCACCGCAAAGACGGAACACGCTACCAAGCGCTTATCAAAGCACTTGATATCCGTAAGTAATAAGACAATCCTGAGGGGGCTAAAAAAGCCCCTTCTGGTTTTTTTGGCCCTAAGTTTTCACTGCGTCGAAGATGGAGTGTCGGCAAGAGGGTCGCTATCCCAAATAAAAATACACCCGCTTCTAAAAAGCGGTAATGAAAAAAACCTCTCCTGAAAAAAGAAAAAACAGGAGACAAAACAACAAGAGCACAAAAGCTTTTGTAAAAGAATTCAAGGAGAATTAATGAAAACGACTGTAACTACCTCGGTGGGCGGAAAACAGATTACCATCGAAACAGGCCGTTTGGCAAAACAAGCAGATGGATCCGTGCTTGTCTCTTGTGGTAACAACATGGTTCTTGTTACTGCAGTGTCCTCTAAAAAAGCTTCTGAACTAGATTTCTTCCCACTGACAGTTGAATACATCGAAAAATTCTATGCGACTGGTAAAATTCCCGGTGGTTACTTCAAACGTGAAGCCAAACCAACAAACGATGCCGTATTAACCGCGCGTTTGATCGATCGTCCGATCCGTCCTTCATTTCCTGAGGGCTACCGTTACGAAACACAAATCGTCGGTACAGTTCTTTCTGCAGACGGTTCATTCCCATTAGAAATTTTGGCAAGTCTTGGGGCTTCAGCCGCATTGCACGTTTCTGACATTCCATTCAACGGTCCAACATGTGCGATTCAAGTAGGTCGCGTTGATGGTCAATTTATTGCCAATCCAACACCACAACAAATGGAAAAATCAGACATGGATTTGATCGTTGCGGGTACTCGCAATGGTCTTTTGATGGTGGAAGGTGAAACGAAGTTTATCTCTGAAGCGGACGTACTAGCAGCTTTGAAATTCGGTCACCAATCCATGATGCCTCTTTTAAACGCGCAGGATGAATTGCGTGAAAAAACAGGATCAACAGCGAAACGTGCGTTTACACCTCCTGCTATTGATGCTGATTTCAAAACAGCGGCTGAAAATTTCCTTCGTCCGAAAATCGCCGAAGCTCTTTCGATCCGCATTAAGCAAGATCGTTATGCAGCAGCTAACGAGGCGGCAGCTCAAGCTGAAAAAGCTTTGCTAAGCACTGTGACTGACAAAGATCTTTTGAAACAACGTAAAAAAGAACTGAGCGCTATCGTTGATGATTTAAAATACCAAGAAGCTCGTTCTATGATCTTAGATCGCGCGGTTCGTATTGACGGTCGTGATGTAAAAACGGTTCGTCCTATCGCCAATGAAGTGGGCTTGTTGCCACGTGCGCATGGATCAGGACTCTTTACTCGTGGTGAGACGCAAGTTCTTGGCACGGTGACTTTGGGTACGGGTGATGACGAACAAATGATCGATGCTTTGACGGGTTTGCAAAAACGCAAGTTCATGCTTCACTACAACTTCCCTCCATATTCAGTGGGCGAAGTAGGTCGTATGGGCGGTACAGGTCGCCGTGAGATCGGTCACGGAAACTTAGCAGAGCGCGCTTTGAAATCGGTTCTTCCTGATTTCGAAAAATTCCCTTACACCATCCGTATCGTGTCTGAGGTTCTTGAATCGAATGGTTCATCTTCAATGGGTACCGTGTGTGCCGGGACGACAGCACTTCTTGATGCGGGTGTTCCGTTAAAAGCCAATGTTGCGGGTATCGCGATGGGCTTGATCAAAGAAGGGAACCGCGTAGCCGTTCTTTCTGACATCCTGGGTGATGAAGATGCTTTAGGAGATATGGACTTTAAAGTGGCGGGGACTTCACAAGGTATCACGGCCCTGCAAATGGATATTAAGATTGATTCTGTTTCTTTTGAAGTGATGGAGACGGCTTTAGCACAAGCGAAGGAAGGCCGCGCGCATATCTTGAATGAAATGGAAAAAGTGATCAAAACTCCTCGTGGTCAAATCTCTGAATTTGCTCCGCGTATTGAGACGATCAAAATCAAACCAGACAAGATCCGCGAAGTTATCGGTTCTGGCGGTAAAGTCATCCGTGGCATCACGGAAGCAACGGGCGTTAAAATCGAAATCGAAGACGACGGAACTATCCACGTAGCTTCGGCGGATCCTGAAGCAACGAAAAAAGCTATTGCGATGATCAACGACATCATTGCGGAAGCGGAAGTCGGCAAGGTCTACAAAGGTAAGATCGTTAAGATCGCCGAATTCGGAGCGTTTGTTGAGATCCTTCCAGGCACTCAAGGTCTTTTGCATATTTCTGAAATCTCTAACGAGCGCGTTCGTGCCGTTACAGACGTATTGAAAGAAGGCGAAGTGATCGACGTGAAAGTTCTAGAAGTCGACCGTTCAGGTCGCGTGAAACTTTCTCGCAAAGCGCTTTTAAGTCAGTAAATAAAAATAAATGAATACAAAGTTCAACAAATCTGAACTTTCTAACGGGATACGAGTGGTGAGTGAACTTCACCCCGTATCCCGTGCTGTTTCTATCAGTATCTGGGTTTTAACGGGAACTCGAGATGAAGCGCCGGCCGTGGCGGGGATTTCTCACTTGTTAGAACACCTGGTTTTTAAGGGAACAAAATCTCGTTCCGCTTATCAGATCGCAAAATCTTTAGAAGCCTTGGGTGGGGAATTAAACGCGTACACCACGCGGGAATATACTTGCTATCATGCGCTTGTTTTAAAAGATCACTGGGAAATGGCTTTAGATGTACTCTCTGATCTTGTTTCTAATATGCATCTTGTGCAAAAAGAATTCGCTTTAGAAAAAAGCGTGGTCTTACAAGAAATTGCTATGTCTGAAGACAATCATGAAGAGCTGATTTATGACGTGTTTTATGAACAAGTTTATGGAAATCATCCTTTAGCTCGTCCGATCTTGGGGACACCGGCTTCATTGGTTAACATGAAGCAAAGCCAAGTTTTAGATTATTATAAAAAAACCTACACCGGCAAAAACATCATCGTCAGTGCGGCGGGATGTTTAGATCACACGGAGCTTATGAAGGGTGTGGAAAAACGCTTGGGTAAGAAGAAAAAGTCCCAGCTGAAAGACACGCGCAAAGCGCCTCGTTGGTTAAAGCGTCGTCACGTCGTTGAAAGACCGGCAGAACAAGTGCATTTGCTTTTGGGTTTGCCGACCGCCAGCTTTAAAGACTCTCGCCGTTTTGAAGCGGTGATTGCGAATACTTTGTTGGGCGGAGGTATGACCTCGAAGCTTTATCAAAGTGTGCGTGAAAAGAAAGGCCTGGTTTATACCATTCATTCGATGCTTAATTCGCATATCGATTCGGGCATGCTTACGATTTACGCGGGGACTGAAACCAAGAATGCGCGCAAAGTGGGCGATCTAATTTCTAAAGAATTTGAAAAACTGCGTAAAAATGGCGTCACTAAATCAGATGTGGAAATGTTTAAAACCCAAGTCATTGGGAACATTTTGTTGGGTTCGGATGATATCGAAAATCGCATGACGTCTTTAGCCGTGAACGAAATCGTTTTTGGACGTTATAAGTCGGTCGACACGGTGATCGAAGAAATTAAAAAAGTGACCGTCGATACGGTGAATGACTATATTCGAAGCGAGTTGCATTTAGACAAAGCATCCGGGGTTTTATTGGGTCACGGTGTGAACGAGCTAAAAACTTGGTGGGAAGATCTTTCTTTATAAGGAAATTTGAAGATGCAAAAAGTGAACGTTAAAATCAAAAAATTAGAAAACTTCAATGGCGAGCTTCCGCAATATCAATCCGTGGGCGCAAGTGGTTTTGATGTGCGCGCGCAGCTGGCGTCCCCGGTGGTTTTAAACCCGGGTCAACGCGCGATGATCCCAACGGGTCTTTCTTTTGAAATTCCATTGGGCTTTGAAATTCAAGCTCGTCCGCGCAGTGGTTTTGCCGCTAAAAACGGCATCACGGTTTTAAATACTCCCGGAACGATCGATGCGGATTACCGCGGCGAAGTAAAGTTGATCATCATCAATCTGGGGACGGAAGCGGTGACGATCAACGATCAAGAACGTTGTGCGCAGTTGGTGATTGCCCCGGTTTACCAAGCGCAATTTGAAGTGGTGGGGGATCTTTCAGAAACTGTTCGCGGTGCGGGCGGTTTTGGCTCTACGGGTCGCGCTTAGATTTAAGTTCGGATAAAGCAAAGCAAGTTTAAAAAAAAGATGGCAAACGCCATCTTTTTTATTTTTTTGCATTTCTACAAAAAACTTTTAAATTACATCCACGAAATTGACCAAAGGCAGAAGAGGGACTGTGTGCGTATATACCGAGACTCTGCGCCGGAAGTCTGATAAAGTTGTCCCCAGGCTTCGTTTCGGAGGATCGTGAATGCCCAGTAAAACACCCGTGGAAAATTCCCCGAAAAGACTGATTGGAGTGGGCGCTTCAGCTGGCGGTCTTGAGGCGTTGACATCTCTTATTTCTAATATCTCAAAAGACTTTTCAGACACGTTGATAGTGGCTCAGCATTTAGCACCCCATGGTAAAAGCATGCTGGTAGAGCTTCTTGCAAAGCAAAGCAAGATTCCCGTTATCGCGGCCACTCACGAAGCGCGATTAAAAAAAGGCCATATTTACATCGTTCCACCGAATATGAATATCCGCGTCGATGATAAATCTTTGTTTCTGGAAGAATCAGATATTGATAAACGACCCATTCCATCTATTGACACGTTTTTTATTTCTTTAGGTCAGTTTTGGAGAGAGAACGGTGTCGGTATTATCCTTTCAGGAACGGGATCTGATGGATCTGAAGGGATCAGAGCGATTCATCACGCGGGTGGTTTGACCTTGGCCCAAGATGGCTTTTCGGCGAAATATGATGGGATGCCTCAGGCAGCGATTGATACCGCTTGCGTGGATGTGATTCTGTCGCCTGATGAAATGGGTCGAACCTTGGCGAGCTTGATTGAAGAGCATATTCAAGAGCGAAAAGCCGACTTGTTAAATACGCCCGAATGGAAAGAGTGCCTAAAAATTCTTATCGATAAAACGGGCAGTGATTTTTCTCAGTACAAACCCTCCACTTTGCAGCGTCGTTTGTGGCGTCGGGTGCTGCAGGTACACTGTAAGTCTTTGTCCGAATATTTAGCGTATTTAAAACGGACCCCCGGCGAAGTGGGCATTTTATCTCAAGAGCTTCTGGTCAGCGTGACAAGTTTTTTTAGGGACGCGGAAGTTTTTGAAGAACTGGGACGAATTCTGGAAACTCAGATCTCCACCAAACGTGCCGGGGAAGATTTGCGTATCTGGGTCGCGGGATGTGCGACCGGTGAAGAGGCATACTCTCTGGCGATTCTGGCGTGCGAAGCTTTGGAAAAGATTCATCGCAACGTCCCCGTAAAAATCTTTGCGACGGATTTAGATCAAGATGCTATCGCCGAAGGACGTAAAGGGGTTTACGATTCTGATTCACTCTTAGCCTTGCCTAAGGATTATTTAAGGAAATATTTTACCAAACTTTCCGATGGACGATTCGAATTGCAAAAACGTATTCGTGATATGGTGGTTTTTGCTAAGCAAGACATGATTCAAAATCCACCCTTTGTTCGTTTGGATTTAGTGACTTGTCGAAATGTCCTTATTTATTTTGAACCCGAATTACAAAAACGGGTCCTTGAGATCTTTCACTTTGCCCTGACAAATTCTGGTTACTTGTGTTTAGGAAAATCGGAATCTCCGGGCAGTGATAGTACTTTTTTTGAGACCTTCGATAAAAAATTAAAAATCTATAAAAAGAATGACGTCGCTTCAAGTTTGCAGATGAATCGATTTTCAACAACCTCTAAGGCAGAGTTCATCCCGGCACGGCGCAGGCCCGAGTCCAATGGACCTTCGCTTTTAGAAAAGGGTTTATTAAGAATACTGAGAGACTATGGTCACAGCGGGGTGATTGTAGATAAGGATCTTAACATGGTCCAAGTCCTAGGGGATATCTCGGAATTTGCTTCTTTTTCTGCTTCTCAGTCTGATTCCCGTTTAATCAGTCTTCTGCCAAAACAGGTGGGCATAGAATTGCCGATGCTTTTAAAAAGAGCCACCGATGATATGAACATCCATTTTAGTCATTGGTACACTTCTTCGGGTAAAAAGACCCAGTTTCGCATGGCCGTGCGCATGATGTCAGAAGAAAGTTCTCGAGACGCAAGGAACTCTTTGTTCTTAATCAGCTTTGAATCGCGCCGAGAAGATGTGTCGACGGCTCCGGCCGGCCGCTCGTTGTCGGCGGACGAGTTGCCGTCTCATGTTTTAGAGATGGAGCAAGAACTTTTTGCAACTCGCGAACACCTTCAGACGGTGATCGAAGAGTTGGGCGTAGCCAATGAAGAATTGCAATCATTAAACGAAGAGCTTTCATCGGCCAATGAAGAACTGCAATCCACCAATGAAGAGTTAGAGACCACCAATGAAGAGCTGCAAAGTGGTAATGAAGAGCTGACCACGGTGAACGAAGAACTCAATATGAAAAGTCAGCAGCTTCGTGAAACCAATACCAGCTTGGAAAACATTCAAGAAAGTATTGGGGCGGGTTTGGTCGTTGTCGATAAATCCGGACAGGTGGTTCGCTTTAATCAGGAAGTCCTAAAGATCTTCGCTTTAAACACCTCTCATATTGGTAAATCTTTGGCTCAAGTTTCAGCCTACCTGGAGCTGCCGGACTTTCAGAAACACGTCAATGAAGCTATTGAACAGGGAAAAACATCTGAAACTGTTTGTGAAGGTGCGAATGCGGTTTATCAAATGCGCTGCCAGCCTTTTTACGATGAAAATCGTAAAATCGTGGGAGCCACGTTGGTGTTCATCGATGAAACGGCTATCACCAAAACTCGTCAAAAACTTCAACGCAGTGAAACTCAGCTGCGAGCGATCTTAGAAAGTTTCACTGGCCCGGTCAGCATGAAGGATCCGCATGGACGTTACCTGATGGTGAATTCGACCTTTTTAAAATTTTTCAATCTTTCTATGGATCAGGTTTTGGGACGCACGGATCAAGATTTGTTCGACAATGCTATGGCAAGTGCCATGCGCAAGGCGGACTTAGAGGTCATGTTCCGCGGAGATCCTTTAAGACAAAGTGAAGATGTTTTAGATCGTCATGGAAAAAAGCGGGTGCTTTATTCCAGCCGATTTCCACTTTACGAAGGGCGACAAGATACGCCTTATGCGATCGGCATGATCGCGGTGGATATCACGGCGCAGACGGAAATGCAGGCGCAACTGGCGGAAAGTGAATCCCGTTATAAAGCTCTGATTGAAGATCAAGCTGTCTTTGTCTGCCGGATGACGCCTTCAGGGGAGTTGATTTATGCCAACAATCTTTTTGAGGTTCATTTCTCAGACGCAGGTCGCAGCGTGGAAGGTTCTTTCTTTCAGAACTTCTTACCTCGTCATGATATGGGCAAGGTGCAAGGGGATCTTTCATCGATCTCAACTCGCCAACCGATCATGCAATCAGAATACCGCGTGTATCGTAAAAACGGCGTGGCTAGATGGATTCGTTGGATTTTAAAAGGAATCTTTGATGCCTCGGGTGAGGTCCTAGAAATTCAAGCCATCGGTTTTGATATCACGGATTATCGCACCCAAACCGATCGATTGTTGGAAAAGGAAGCCATTTTTTCTACGATTCTAGGCAATACGTCGGATATGGCGGTGATTTTACATCGTCAAGAGAACGAGTTTGTGCCGGAGTATTTTAATAAGATTGCCGAAGAGATCCTAAAAAGTGAAGGGCCTTTGTTGGGCCGTCCTTTAAGCCAAACGCGGGCCCCAGAGCGCGTGACCCGTCTTTATGAGATGTTTGAGTATGCCTTAAATACCAATGAAAGTGTGACCTTTGAAGATCATTGGTTTGCTGGCACCCGAGAGCTTTATCTTTTATACACCGTGGTGCCTTTGCGTTCCTCGGTCGTTTCTGATGGTGTGGATCGTGTGGCGGTCTTATGTAAAGATATTTCCGCCCACAAGGTGATTGAGCATGACTTGCGCATTGCTAAAGAAGCGGCCGAAGTTGCGAACGAAGCAAAAAGTGATTTCCTAGCTTCGATGAGCCATGAATTGCGCACGCCTTTAAACGTTGTTTTGGGAATGTCGACACTTCTTTCAGAAACGCATTTAGATGAAGATCAGAAAGAGTTTGTGGGCAGTATTGATCGTTCCGGCAAGGCGTTGTTGTCGCTGATCGAAGATATTCTGGATATTAGTAAAATCGAGTCGGGTAAAATCAAACTGAGTGCCGAAACATTTGATTTGCGAGAACTCGTTAAAGAGTCCGTTCGGATGTTTGAGAGTAGCGCTAGCAGTAAAGGGATTGCGCTGGAATTGGCCATGGACTTTCCAAGTGAAGAGCTCGTGGTTGGGGATCCGGGGCGTTTGCGTCAGGTGCTTGTAAACCTCGTTGGTAATGCTTTAAAGTTTACGGACAAGGGCCAGGTCACCGTCACGGTGCGCCCGGGATACTATGATTTTGCCGGTGAAAAAGAATATTATTTTGAAGTCAAAGACACCGGCATCGGAATTAAAAAACAAGATCACGGCAAGATTTTTCAGAAGTTTTCGCAAGTGGAATCTGGACATTCTCGACGTTTTGGAGGTTCAGGTTTAGGACTGGTGATTTCTCGTCAGATTGCGGAGATGATGAAAGGAACCATGGGCTTTGACAGTGAAGAGGGTCATGGCAGTACATTCTGGTTTTCGGTAAAATTGCATTCGGCGGCCCAATCAGAAATCAGAGCTAAACAACGTCGTCAGCAACTGATGCGCGTAGATTTGGATGACCCCACAGAGCTTCATGTTTTAGCGGTGGATGATAATAAAGAAAGTCTTAATGTCATTCGCTTGTTTATCGAACGCTTGGGTCACAAGGTGTACCCAGCAGGCCGAGGGCTTGAGGCCATCCAAGTTCTTAAAGCCAATCCTATCGATGTGGTATTGATGGATGTGCAAATGCCGGGTATGGACGGGTATGAAACGACGCGCATGATTCGCAAAGATCCCACTATTCCTTCGCAGTTGCCTATTATCGCCCTCACGGCCAATGCGATGTCCGGAGATGCGGAAAAGTGTTTGCAGGCGGGCATGAATGATTATTTGACGAAACCTATTCGCATTGATGTTTTAAAAGAAATGTTATCTCGGTGGTCCTTGCATCTTAAAGGGAAGGGTGAGTAATGCCGGAAATCAGTCTACGTATTGGCGATCTTCAGGAATGTAATAACGAGCAGATTCATCTTTCCGGGGCGGTCCAAGGTCATGGGGCCCTCATGATGTTTTCCGCCGACGAAAGGATTCAAGCGATTTCCAAAAACGTCGCGGCCGTTCTGGATTTAGGACAAAGAAATATTCTAGGCGCAAAACTTTCGCACGTTTTGCCCGAAGAATTTGTGCAGAACATTCTGGCCCTTCAAAAGCAGCACCCTTGGCGATCTAAGGGGATGTACTTGACGACCCCCATCGGCAAGTCAAAATTTGACGTGTACATGTTTTCCAGCGGAAACTACTTCGGATTAGAATTTGAACCTTTGCGTGAATCTGCCGAATTCTTCGAGTCTCAAAATGTTCTGCAAGACTTTATGGCCGAGGTTAAAGAGGCCCGCACGGTGGTGGATTTGACGAGCGTTGCATGCCGCTATATTCGGCAAGTGGCGGGCATAGATCGCGTGATGATGTATCGATTTTTACCTCCTTCTTGGCATGGTGAAGTCATTGCCGAAGATCGCGTGATGGGAAGTCATTCCTTTCTTTATCATCGTTTTCCGTCGTCGGATATCCCTAAGCCTGCGCGGGACCTTTACTTAAGAAATAAAGTGCGTTTGATCACGGATTCTCAAGGTCACATTTCGGCCATTGAGCCCAAAGAAAATCCAGAAACAGGGAAGGTTTGGGATCTCAGTGATTCTCGATTGCGGTCGGTTTCTCCGATTCATATCGAGTATCTTAAAAACATGGGGGTCGCAGGCTCCATGTCGTTTGCGGTGATTGTCAAAGGCTCCTTATGGGGTCTTATTGCTTGCCATAGTTCAAAACCGTTTACCATGACCAACGCCCATCGCGCCATTTGTTGTGCGATTGCCGATGTTGTTTCATCGCAAGCCACTTTGATGGAGGATCTTGAGGGGCACTTATTGAGGTCCTCTTTTGATGCTCGTTTGCGCAAGATTATTGAGATGACTTTAATTTCTAAAGACATCTTGGGGGGCCTTTTAAAGCAACATGCTTTACTAATGGAAACTTTTAATGCGACAGGCGTTGCCATTTGCAATGCGCAAACTCAAGATATTTCGGGATTGGTTCCTGCTGGTTCTTTACTTAAAGATCTGTATGCTAAAATCATCGATGAGATGAAAAAGACAGAAAAAGAAGTTTTTGCGATCAATAGTTTGACCACTATCATGCCCGATATTGCCAGCAAACTTAAGATGGCTTGTGGGGTTTTAGCGGTGCGAATTCACGATAAAGAAGACTCTCTTTTAATGATTTTCCGCCCTGAGCAGGTGCGCATGATCACTTGGGGAGGAGACCCTGTTAAAAGCCTTGAAAAGAAAAATTTTTCCGGACAGATCAACCCCCGGGCCTCATTCGAATCTTGGCAAGAAAAAATTGAAAATCAGTCCATCCCTTGGAGCTCTCATGAACTTGATGGAGTTTCCTTTATGAAGGAAGTTTTGTTCGATTCGGCTTTGGTAAAAAAAGGGGCCATTGACATGCTGACGGAAAGTCTTAAAGGGCGCCCGTCATGATCTTAACCCAATTAAGGGAAGCCACCGCTGCGAACCATAAATCTATTGAAGGGGCGATGCCTTTATTTCCCCAGATTGAGATCCAAGCCTATCGTCAGTTGCTGGAAAAGTTTTGGGGTTTTTATAGCCCCTTAGAGCAGCTTCATTCCGACGCCTTTTCGCAGCAGACTAAAAATCTAGAAATGCCTTTGCGAAAAAGAACCCCGTCTTTGCAAAAAGATCTTTCTTATTTTCACGACGATAAAACGCTTGCCGCGTTACCGCGATGTGCAGATTTGCCGCGATACAGTTCTTGGCCTGAACTTTATGGTGGCTTGTATGTGATTGAAGGATCTAGCCTGGGTGGGCAGGTGATCACGGCGCATTTGCATAAAATGGGATTTCCCCAAGAGATTTGTCATTTCTTTAATGGCTATGGCGCCATGACGGGAAAAATGTGGCAGGGATTTTTAAAAGAACTGCAAGCCCATGTCTTGTCCAACGAAGAAAGAGCCTTGGCCGTTAAAGCCGCGCAGGACACTTTCATGAAACTTGAAAAGTGGCTGCGCGCTTCTTAAAAACGATCCATGCGTGAAATGTCAATGCGGTTCCACAGCCAGATGATAAAGACGATGGCAAAAAGAATCGTCACCAGTCTTAAAGCACGGCGTTTATCCATCTGAAAGTTTTCAGTCAGTCCCACCGCCATGAGCAATGCGGTAAAAGCAAAACCCACAAGAGTGATCGGTGGGATGATTTCCGAGCCTACTTGAAAAATGAAAAATGGAATATTGGCAAAAAGAAGCAAAGTAAAGATCTTGCGCAGCGAACACGTGCGCTTTTCAAAGACTTGAAAGTAATAGTAAATCGTCAATGAACCCACGGCCGTTGTCACCACCCCCACGATGGGCGAGATAATAATGCCACCGATGACTCGAAAAAAGCTGGGAGGAACGAGACCGGTGATCACACCCGAAGCCATGCTGATAACTATTAACGTGATTAATAAAACGGTCCAATTCCAGTCCGGAAGAGTTTTTATTTTTTCAACAGGGTGGCGGAGGTAATCAACCACATAGCGAAAAACATGCTTAACAGTTTCAGTGTGTTGGCGAGGTGTCACGTCACGATAGTCATTCATAAATTAGATTTCAGCATGGGCTTAGGTCCTTGCGCAAGGTCTATGAGTCGAGGTCTTGTTTATACAAATATAAGTTTAATTTGCATTGTAATGAATAAATCTTAACAAAACCAGATGAAGGTCTGGGCCTCTGGACTCGAGCAAATCTAAAGAAATCTCGATATGTGGTTAGGATTTATCTTTGGAGTACGGCATGAAAAAGCTCCCTTTGGGAATTAGGTTATTTTTGAATGTTTTGGTATTTTCGGTTCCGATCGTGGTCCTGACCTTTCTGATGTACAAATCAGAAACCGGGAACATCGAGTTTGGGGAAAAAGAAGCCTTAGGCAATCGCTTGCAGCTTCCTTACGAAGAGCTTTTGCATGAAGTGGTGATGGCAAAGCTTAAACCCACTCAAAGTAATAAGTTGGATGAAAAGCTTTCGGCCTTTCAAAAAGTGTTGGCCGAGGTCGGTCCCGATCTGCAATTTACGGCTGAAGGGTTGTCGTCAAGAAAACGCGATAACGTGGCCGATCTAGAAAAATTCATCAAAGCCCAAGATTGGGATAACGCGATCGGGGCGATCAAAACAGGTATTGCTCATTTAGGTGATACCTCGAACTTGATCTTAGATCCAGATTTGGACAGTTACTATATCATGGACATCACTTTGTTGGCCTTGCCGCAAATGCAAGATCGTCTGCAAACGATTCTGTCCAACCGTGCACAATTTTTTGCGTCACCCCAAACGGAAGCTGTTCGTATTCAAGCCGCTCTTTATTCGGCCCTTTTAAAAGAATCCGACATGGCCCGTATCGCGGCCGACAGTCAGACCTCTTTGAATGAAGATAAGAACTTTTATGAGCCCAGTCCCTCCTTGCAGCAAAATATCCCGATGGCCGTCAGTGATCTGCAAAAAGCCACGGACGCATTTACGTCCTTGCTAGATAAAATTTCGCGCGGGGAGCCAGTTAAGGAAGATGAGTTTGCTCTGGCTGGTTTTGCCAACCTAGATCAAAGTTACAAATCGTGGTATCAGTCGG